>JAEXJM010000069.1 GCA_023449275.1 Pseudomonadota bacterium
AATTTCTGGCTGGCCCACAGTTATGAATTTAAAAAGCGAAACGACTCGTGAAAGAGCCCGGCCTGACCCCCAATCTCGTCGCTGAACTGGATCGGGAATGGAAAGCGATAGCGTCCAGCGATAATGGTATTTTGACGACACCCCTGAAGACGGAATTCGATATGCTTCATGAACGGTTGTTGTCCAGGCTGGCACTGCAGCTTGACCTGCAACTTCAAATGAAAACAGCTGACAGCCAGCTTTCGGAAATCGGGGCAAATAACAATATGACCCCTAATGGGCGTTCTGAAGCGCTTGGACACGTTGAATCACGGATAAACGAATGGAAACAGTCATCCGAATGGCTTTCACTGCCTCGTCAGGCTTTGGCCTCTCTTGAAGAGAAACTCGCTGGCCTGAAACAGCAATCCGACCGTTATGCGCAGGAATATCAGGCGTTTGCAGACCGTCTTGGCTGGCTCGAAAAATGGGAACAGCTCGACTCGGCGGAATTGAAAAAGGACGAACTTGAAAGAGTCTGGAAAGAACTTCCGGCGGTGAAGGATTCTGAGAAACTTTCGGAATTGAATGATCGTTTCGAAAATGTACTGTGCCGGGCGATTGTCGAAGTAGTCGATATCGATAAATCGTTGCCGAAGCTGGATTTGCAGGACAACGAGGCTCTCGGGTATTTTGATCAGCATTTGACGGGTATGCGTCAGGCCGTGGAAGCAGGGCTGGCTCAGGATGCGTTTGTACATGAGGATGCGCTTAACCGGCTTGATCTCGGGAAGCTGAACCTGTCGGATGAGCAGAAAAATGAGCTGGCTGAACTGAGAAGCGAGGTTCGCCGCCTGAAAGGCTGGGCGAAGTGGGGCGGCCAGCAATCACGTGAAAAACTCATCCGTTTCGTCGGATCACTGATCGGGCAGGAATTGCCCGTTGACGAGCTTTCTTCCGCCATCGTCAATGCGCGTGAACAATGGAAATCTCTGGCAGTCGTATCCGGTACCGCTGCAAAAGCCCAGTGGGTCGAATTCGATACCCTGTGCAACCGGGCTTATGAACCGGTGCTCGAGCATGCCAGAAAGCAGGCAGAAGAACGACAGGAAAACGTTTCGAAGGCCGAAGCGATCATCGAGAATGCCAGGGCGTTCATCAACAGTCTGGATTCATCGTTTTTCGATCCGGAAAACCAGAACAAGGACTGGAAAACGATCATCAATTTTTATCGGCAGATTTCACAGGTATGGCGACAGATAGGCATGGTGGGCAAGGCGGAAAAGAAAAGGCTGGATGACGCTTTTGCCGCTGTATTGCAGCCGGTCAGGGATGCGCTTTACAAGCAGTCACAGCTTGAGGTCGAATTGCGCGAGAGGCTGATCGGCGAAGTGCTTGCTATCGATCCGGACAGCCGGGATTCGGGAAAACAGCTGAAAGAATTACAGCAGAGATGGCAGGCCTATGCCAGGAACTTTCCGCTGGATAATCGTGAAGATAAAAAACTGTGGTCACGTTTCAGGGAAGTTTGCGAAAACCTGCACAGCAAACGTATGGAGAAGAACAGGGCAGCTGACCTTGAGAAACTTGGGCATCTTCAACAGAAAGAAGCCATTTGCGCGGAACTTGAATCCCTGAAAATGGATGATGTGAATGAACTGGAACGTCAGTTAAGCCAGCTTCTGAAACAATGGGATGGCATAGGAAATGTTCATAAGGATGTCGAGCCTGCGCTCATGAAACGGCTGGATATGGCGGTTTCCGGGGTAAAGGAAAAAATCGCACAACTGAAGGCCGAACAACAGTTATCCGCATTGAAGTCGCTTCCTGAAAAGCTCCGGCTCTGTTCGGAAGTCGAAAAACGGATGGTCGCGGTTTGTCAGGAACCGGATAATCTGTTGCAGGATTTGTCTTCTGACGATGAAAAGTACGATGCCGCCTGGAAGGTTCTTCCTTCGTTGCCGGACAAACTGGAGCACGTTCTGTCCCATCGTTTCTATAATGGTCTTAAAGCGATTGCCAGCCTCAATATGGGTTATGGCAAACGCCTTGCCGACAATGTCACGTCATTGAAGGATAATCTGCTGCGTTCCGAGATTGTTTACGGACTTGACAGTCCAGACGAACTCATGCAGGAGCGGTTGCAGATGCAGGTAAAGGTATTGCAGGATTCACTTGCAGGGGATCACCTTCAGGCGGATGAGGCCATCAGGCAGCTTCTGGAATTGCCCGCGCTGATGGATGATCGGGATATTCAGAGAATCAGTCATTTGGTTGCCAGGATAAAAAAACCCGGTTGAACCGGGTTTTTTTATGAGGAAAGATTCAGTGAACCGTATTGCTGTTGCTGTCGTTGGATTCTGAGGCAAAGATTCTGGCGCAGTCGTCGGCATTGAACGGATAGGATTGCCCACAGAAATCGCAGTCGATGGACAGGTTTCCCTGTTCGGCAAGGGCATCGCCGACTTCCTTTTCACCCAGCATCTTCAGCATATGGGCGACCTTGTCACGGCTGCAGGTGCACTGGAAAACAGGATTTAAAGGATCGAACATGTAAACGTCTTCTTCCCAGAAAAGACGGTGTCTCAATGTATCGATATCGGCTTCCAGCATTTCTGCGGGTTTCAGCGTGGCTGTCAGAGCGGCAAGATGCTGCCAGGCATTTTCTTCTTTCTCATTTTTTTCGCTCAGTCCGTCGGGACCGGTCTGGGAAGGCATTTTTTGCAGGAGCAGCCCACGGATGACATGTTCATTTGCTGCCAGCTGGATACGGGTGTCCAGCTGTTCGGACTGTTTCATATAAGTTTCAATGACATGGGCAATCGTATCGCCTTCCAGAGAAACGATACCCTGATAGGCTTGCTGTCCCGGTATCTTGTCAAGTGGGTCGAGTGTGATGACAAAACGGCCTTTGCCATGAACGTTGATCAGGTCGGTAAAAGTGGCGTCATCACTCACGGCGGCTTCGGGATCCAGTTTTGCGGTTGCCCGGATGTGAAGTGCGGAATCGCATTCGACAACGAGAAGACGAACAGGCCCGTCGCCCTGGATCTGGAGGATAAGTGCGCCATTGAACTTGATGTTGCCACACAAAAGAACAGCTGCGCCGATCATCTCACCCAAAAGGCGTGTGACAGATACGGGATAATGATGGTTGGTCTGTATCTGTGACCAGGCTTCGGCGATCTCGACGAATTCGCCGCGTACGGCGGCCTGCTGGAAAAGGAATTTCTGAAGTTGGTCTTTCATGCTGTGCATTCCGTTATGAAAGTGCGGATTTTACCGCGGGTAAAGGAGTTATGGTCAAAAGTCTTTACTTCGCTGGCGTTTCATCAAGCCTGTCCATGATGACGTCGTCGAGTTCCACTTTTACAAGATTGTCCAGAAAACGCTGTTTGTTCCAGACGTAATGATCGGCTGTTCGCGGCATTCTGGCAGCGGTTTTCTCATCCATTGTTCTGATGGCACGTGCCGGGACGCCCATCAATACCTTGTTTGCCTCGAATGTCTTGTTTTCCGTGACAAGTGCGCCTGCGCCTACCAGACAGTTTTCGGGAATGACGGAACCGTTCAACACTGTTGCGCGGATTCCGATCAGGGTGCCATCCCCGATCGTACAGCCGTGGAGCATGGCCATATGCCCGACGGTCACATTCTTTCCCAGCGTGAGTGGATATCCGGAGTCGGTATGCAGGATGGAACCGTCCTGAATATTGGAATTTTCGCCGATGACGATTTTGTCGTTGTCGCCACGGATCACGACGTTATACCAGATGGAGGCGTGTGCCTCGACAATGACGTTGCCGATGAGTGTGGCATTTTCAGCGATGAAGGCGGTGGGATGGATTTGCGGCATGTATTCGCCAAGACGGTAAATGGGCATATTACAGGATACTCCGGACTCGAAAGACGTTTTGGATCAGTGGGTGAATCAGATATTGTACCTTTCCTGACGGAAGTGTCATCATCAGGAAATGAAAATCAGGCAAGCTTTGCCGATAAATATTTATTTCGGGGAATTCGCCGATTTTTTTATTCAGGGGTGATATTCAATCGGGGCAGCTTGATTATAATGACCCGTTTTCACCTTCAACGAATTGAATGTACCCATGAAAGCGTCACGCACTGAATTTGTCAACCTGAACAATATCCGTTTGTGCATCCGTCACTGGGGTGACGACAATGCGCCCAAACTGTTTATGGTTCACGGCTGGATGGATATCTCGGCTTCTTTTCAGTTCATCGTGGATAATCTCAAACGGGACTGGCACGTCATTGCGCCGGACCTGAGGGGATTCGGGCACTCGGAGTGGGCTCCGGGCGGCTACTGGTTTCCGGATTATCTGGCTGATCTGGAAGCGATGCTGAACCATTATTCTCCTGACGAGCCTGTGCGTCTTTTGGGGCATAGCCTTGGCGGCAATATCACCAGCGTTTATTCGGGCGTGCGCCCGGACAGGGTAGCCCGGCTGATCAGTCTGGAAGGGTATGGGATTGTCGAAAACCGGCCTGAAATGGCTCCCGAACGACTGGAACGGTGGCTGGATGGCAAAAAATATCCCGAGAGATTGCGTTCCTATCGTGACAAGGAAGCGGTAGCAGACCGTCTGCAGCAGAACAATTCACGCCTGACGAGAGAACGAGCGCGATTTCTGGCGGATTACTGGTCAGAAGAGAATGGAAAAGGGGAACGTGTCATCATGGCGGATCCTAAGCACAAGGCGCTTCCCGTCCTGTCACGGCTGGACGAGATTCTTGCCTGCTGGAGCAGGATCGAGGCAAGAGTGTTGTTTATCGAGGGAAAACATTCACTTTTGGGCATCCGGATGAAGGATCAGGAAAAGGCTCAGGAGGAAATCAGGCGGCGTGCGGCTTATATCAAGGACGTGCGTATCGCTTTGGTGGATGATGCAGGGCATATGCTTCAGCATGACCAGCCTGAAATCGTGGCTGGTCTGATAGAGGAATTTCTGGATTAAGCCAAAAGGACCGTCATTTTCGCCATCTGGTGCATATCGTCGTAAAATATTGTTTTATAAGAAAGTTTCATTCTGACTATGTTGAATATCGATCTCCATTCCCATTCCCGTATTTCGGATGGTGTATTAAGCCCGACCGAACTGGTCCGGCGTGCCCATGCCAATGGGGTCAAAATGCTTGCCCTGACCGATCATGACGAGGTCGCGGGTGTTGCCGAAGCGAAAAACGCCGCTGCCGGATTGGGAATAAAGCTGGTCTCTGGAGTCGAAATCTCCATCACCTGGGCCGGGACATCCATTCACATAGTCGGGTTGAATGTCGATGAAAACGACCCCGTCCTGATCGAAATGTTGCGCCGGAATCGTTCAGGCCGCACCGAACGGGCAAAGCGAATGGGGGAAAGACTCGATCGTTTGGGCATTCCCGGCGCTTATGAGGGAGCCCTGAAATACGTTACCAATCCCAGCCTGATTTCCAGAAAGCATTTTGCCCGTTTTCTGGTGGAGAGCGGTGCCTGCCCCAGCATTTCCCATGCCTTCGACAAGTATCTGAGGGATGGTGGTCCGGCATATGTACCTCATCAGTGGGCGACGCTGACGGAATCGATGAACTGGATCCTGGATTCGGGTGGGATAGCCATTGTGGCCCATCCGGGACGTTATCCTCTGAAAGATGTGGCACTTCATGCGTTTTTCGATGAGTTCAAACAGCTGGGCGGTACGGGTATCGAGGCGGTAACCGGCAGCCACAGTCCTGACCAGTACCTTGAATTTGCCCGTCTGGCAAAGCGGTATGGCTTGCTGGTTTCCGCCGGATCGGATTTTCATGCACCGGGTGAATCGCCTGTCGATGTCGGTTGTCTGCCTGATTTTCCCTGTCCGGTCGAGCCTGTCTGGAAAGACTGGGCGCAAGGCCTGTAAGCTCTGTTACGGTTTGAAACGATAAAAAGGCTGCACAAACCCTTTTTTGCCGTTATATTTCACCTTCTTGTGCAAAATATTAATTAAAACACCTGTTTTCAGTGTCAAGATTCCAGGGAATGTCTTGATTTTTCCGGAAACGGACTTATGTGCTGTTCTTTGATAAAAATGTTTTCATAGCGGAATCAACTCATGAAACGAATATTTCTCTTTCTGGCAACCAATCTGGCCGTTCTGCTGGTCATGTCGGTTGTGCTGTCGCTGTTGGGCGTCAATCGTTATATGTACGGTACCGGACTGGATCTGAAAAGCCTGCTTGTTTTCTCGGCAGTCGTCGGGTTTACCGGATCGATCATTTCACTTTTGATCAGCAAACCCATGGCGAAGTGGTCGACAGGGGCACGCGTCATTACCGCACCGTCCAATTCGACCGAACACTGGCTTCTCTCTACAGTGAGCAAACTGTCGAATGAAGCGGGCATCAGGATGCCTGAAGTCGCTGTCTATGATGGTGAACCGAATGCGTTTGCGACGGGCGCTTTCAGGAATTCGGCGCTGGTTGCCGTTTCAACCGGATTGTTGCAAAGCATGAACCATGAAGAGGTCGAGGCCGTTTTGGGTCATGAAATCGCGCACGTTGCCAATGGCGATATGGTGACCCTGACCCTGATTCAGGGTGTAGTGAATACATTTGTCGTTTTCCTGGCTCGTGTCGTCGGTTTTTTTGTGGACAATCTTCTGTCCCGGAATTCGGAATCACGGGGTGGTTATGGCCTGGGTTATTTCGTCACGGTGATCGTTTGTGAAATCCTGTTCGGTGTTCTGGCCTCGATGATCGTTGCCTGGTTTTCACGTTATCGGGAATACCGTGCCGATGCCGGTTCCGCGAAATTGCTGCACAATCGACAGCCTATGATTCATGCACTGATGCGTCTTGGACAGATGGAAGCAGGTGAATTGCCGAAAAATGTCGCGATGGCCGGAATTAACGGTCGGGGCGGTTTCGCTTCCCTGTTTGCATCTCATCCACCGATTGAGAAAAGGATTCTGGCACTGCAAAGTGCACGTGTCTGAAAAACGGACACAATGAAAGAAAGCTGAAAAATGACCAGTCAATATTTGGAAATACATCCGGTCGATCCACAAGCCCGGCTGATCAGAAGAGCGGCCGACATCATTCGGGCCGGCGGTGTTATCGTATTGCCAACAGATTCCAGCTATGCGCTGGTTTGCCGTCTGGACGACAAGGCAGCGGTAGATCGTATCCGGCAGATTCGCCAGATCGACGAACGCCATCTCCTGACCCTGTTGTGCAGGGACCTGAAAGAAGTCGGGTCTTACGCACAGGTGGATAATGGCTCTTACCGGCTTCTGAAATCAGCGACTCCAGGGGCGTTCACTTTCATTCTTCGTGCAACGAAAGAAGTACCGAGAAGGCTTTCCCATCCATCCCGAAAGACGATTGGTCTGCGTATTCCGGATAATCGAATCGTTCAGGCCGTGCTGGATGAACTGGGGGAACCTCTGATCGGAACGACAGTCATCCTTCCGGGTGAACAAGATCCTTATACTGAAGGAGATGTCATACAGGAGCGGCTGGAAAAAGTGGTCGATGCCGTTGTGGACGGTGGGGCCTGTGGCCTGTTGCCGACAACTGTGGTCGATTTGACCGGCAGGGAAGCCGAACTGGTTCGTAGCGGTCGTGGTGATCCGGCTTTGCTTGGCTTCCAGTTTTTTTGATAGGCAGACCGGTTTTGCCGGTCTCGGATTTTGGGGAATCGTGAATGGATAATATTTTGGAAACGGTTATTGTCTGGGCGGTTCCCCTTTTGTTTGCCATCACGCTGCATGAAGCGTCCCATGCCTTTATCGCCAAATATCTGGGCGATTCGACGGCTTTCGTGCAGGGAAGAATGACCCTGAATCCCATCAAACATATCGACCCATTGGGAACGGTCATCATTCCGGTTGCCTTGCTGATGCTGGGCAGCCCGTTTATTTTCGGTTACGCCAAGCCTGTTCCCGTCAATTTCGGGCAATTGAGGCATCCACGCCGTGATTCAGCACTGGTCGCACTGGCCGGCCCCGTGTCCAATCTTGTCATGGCACTTTTGTGGGCTATCTTCAAAATTATCCTTTTGGTGGCACATGTCCAGAGCGGTCTGGTTCTCCAGATGGCGGAAATCGGGGTGCTGGTCAATCTGGTTCTCTTCGCGTTCAATCTTTTCCCATTGCCTCCTTTGGACGGAGGACGCATAATGGCAAGTCTGTTGCCGACGGATCTGGCATACAAGTTCGCACAGATTGAACGGTATGGCTTTTTCATCGTCCTCGGACTGGTTTATCTGGGACTGACGACCTACTGGATGCGTCCGGTCATGGCTTTGGGCCGCTGGATCGTCAATCTGTTTTTATATCCTTTGATTTATTTTTTAACATAGTCATTCATTATGTATCCTGATCGAGTTGTTTCCGGCATGCGCCCGACCGGTGCGCTGCATCTTGGCCATTATCATGGTGCCATCAAAAACTGGGTTCGCATTCAATCTGAAGTGGAAAGTCTTTTTTTCGTTGCAGACTGGCATGCCCTGACGACACATTACGATGAAGTGGAATCGATCGAGAAGAATGCATGGGAAATGGTGATCGACTGGCTGGCTGCCGGTATCGATCCTGAAAAAGCCACGATTTTCATCCAGTCGAAAGTACTGGAGCATGCCGAGCTGACTTTGCTCATGAGCATGTCCACGCCGCTTTCATGGCTGGAACGGGTGCCGACTTACAAGGATCAGATCCAGAAGCTGGCGCACAAGGATCTGACGACTTACGGTTTTCTCGGTTATCCATTGATGATGGCGGCGGATGTGCTCGTTTATCGTGCCAATAAAGTCCCGGTCGGTGAAGACCAGTTGCCGCATATGGAAATCATGCGTGAGTTGGCACGCCGTTTCAATTACATGTACGGCCGCGAAAAGGGCTTTGATGAAAAAGCGCAGGAAAGCGCGAAGAAACTGGGTAACAAAAACGCGAAACTTTTCCTTGAATTGAGAAACGAATATCAGGAAAAGGGCAATACGGAAGCGCTGGAAAAAGCCCAGTCCATGCTGGATCAGGCTGGCAGCATTTCCAATGCTGACAGGGAATTGCTCTATGGTTACCTGCTCGGCAGCCGCAAGCAGATTCTGGCCGAACCGCAAGCCTTGCTGACGGAAGCTTCACGCTTGCCGGGACTGGACGGTGCCAAAATGTCGAAGAGCTACGGTAACACGATTGCCCTGCGTGACGATAAGGAAACAATTACCAGAAAAATCAGGACAATGCAGACCGATCCTGCCCGTGTCAGACGTACCGATCCCGGCAATCCGGACAAATGCCCTGTCTGGCTGTTCCATGAGGTGTATTCAGACGGCGAAACGAAGGAATGGGTGCAAAAAGGGTGTCGTTCCGCAGGAATCGGATGCATCCAGTGCAAGCAGCCCATTATCGATGCCGTTGTCGCCGAACTGGAACCGATGCAGGAAAGGGCACAGCAATATGTCGCCAAACCGGCACTGGTGCGTGAAATTGTGGAACACGGGTGTGCAAAAGCACGCAAACTGGCGGGTGAAACGATGCGTGATGTCCGTGAGGCGATGGGGTTGGGGTATTCTGAAAAATAACGCAATCGGGTGTTTGCTGGCGGTTTTATTCTCGGATATAATTGGCAGGCTTAACGAATTCAATCATTACCGTAGCGCCTGCATCGTTTGACTCCGAATACAATTTGAATGTGTAACCGAGCAGTTCAAGGACTGTTTGGTAGATTGATGCGGCCCAGTGACGCAGTGCTGTTGCGGTAACACTAAAAGGAGTTACCTTGCAATTCCCTTTCGGTCAACAAGTTCCAGCCGTTTTGGCGCTTGCAGACGGCACTGTTTTTCACGGCTATTCCATTGGCGCATCAAGTGAAACTGCCGGCGAAGTTGTTTTCAACACTTCCATGTCGGGTTATCAGGAAATACTGACTGATCCGAGCTACAGCGGTCAAATCGTCACACTGACTTATCCCCATATCGGCAATACAGGCGTCAATCCTGAAGATGTCGAGTCCAAAAAAATCCAGGCGGCCGGTTTCATCGTCAAGGATGTCCAGCCGGTCATTTCCAATTTCCGGGCAACCAAATCCTTGCCGGACTATCTGAAAGACGAAAATATCGTCGCCATTGCCGGTATCGATACACGGAAACTGACCCGTATCCTGCGGGAAAAGGGTAGCCAGAGCGGTGCCATCGTCGTCGGTGGCGATGAACAGAAGGCGATTGCGCTGGCAAAGGCCTGTTCCGGCCTTTCAGGGCAGGATTTGGCCAAGGAAGTGACAACGGACAAGCCTTATGAATGGACTGAAGCCGGTTGGGAGCTTGGTACGGGTTACAAACGGCTGGGCGATTCCAAATACCATGTGGTTGCTTTCGACTTCGGCGTCAAGCGCAATATCCTGCGTATGCTGACGGATCGTGGTTGTAAAGTGACTGTCCTGCCAGCCCAGTCAACGACGGCAGATGTCATGAAACTGTCACCGGACGGTGTTTTCCTGTCGAATGGTCCTGGCGATCCACAGCCTTGTACTTATGCCATTGAAGCCACTCGTGACCTGATCGAAAAGGGCATTCCGACTTTCGGAATCTGTCTGGGCCATCAGATCATGGCGCTGGCTTCCGGTGCGAAAACGCAGAAGATGAAATTCGGCCATCATGGCGCGAACCATCCTGTCCAGGATATCGAAACCGGCAAGGTGCTGATCACATCGCAGAATCATGGTTTTGCAGTCGATGCATCGACCTTGCCATCCAATTGCAAGGTGACGCATAAATCCCTGTTTGACGGTTCCCTTCAGGGGTTCGCCAGAACGGATAAACCGGCTTTCTGTTTCCAGGGCCATCCGGAAGCTTCTCCAGGGCCGGGTGACGTCGATTACCTGTTCGACCGGTTCATCGGGCTGATGGAAAAGGCGAAGAAAAACAAATAATCACCTGCCGGATGGGCGATGCCCTTCCGGTGAAGCAGTAAAAAGAGCAGAGCAATTCCTCTCTGTATTCAGCGGAGTGACAACAGAAACAACTTGCGGAAAATATGCCAAAACGTACAGACATCAAGAGCATTCTCATCATTGGCGCCGGCCCTATTATCATTGGACAGGCTTGTGAATTCGACTATTCCGGCGCCCAGGCTTGCAAGGCTTTGAGAGAAGAAGGTTACAAGGTTATCCTGGTCAACAGCAATCCGGCGACGATCATGACTGATCCTGAAACGGCGGATGTGACCTTTATCGAGCCGATTACCTGGAAAGTCGTTGAGCGGATTATCGAACAGGAACGGCCGGATGCCATTCTGCCGACTATGGGGGGACAGACGGCATTGAACTGCGCGCTTGACCTTTATCGCAACGGTGTTCTGGAAAAATACAATGTCGAACTGATCGGTGCTTCTCCGGAAGCGATCGACAAGGCTGAAGATCGCGCGAAATTCAAGGCGGCGATGACGAAAATCGGCCTTTCCTCGGCCCGTTCGGGAATCGCACATTCGCTGGAAGAAGCATGGGAAGTCCAGAAACAGCTCGGTTTCCCCGTCATCATCAGACCATCGTTCACTCTGGGCGGTACCGGTGGCGGTATTGCCTATAACGAAGAGGAATTCGATTCGATTTGTCGTCGTGGGCTTGAAGCATCTCCTACCAACGAACTCCTGATCGAGGAATCGCTGATCGGCTGGAAAGAATTCGAGATGGAAGTGGTTCGTGATCGCGCGGACAACTGCATTATTGTCTGTTCGATTGAAAACCTTGACCCGATGGGTGTTCATACCGGGGACTCGATCACGGTCGCACCATCGCAGACGCTGACGGACAAGGAATACCAGATCATGCGCAATGCCTCGATTGCCATTCTGCGTGAAATCGGTGTCGATACCGGTGGTTCCAATGTCCAGTTCGCGATCAATCCGAAAGACGGGCGCATGATCGTCATCGAAATGAATCCACGTGTATCGCGTTCTTCCGCTCTGGCTTCCAAGGCAACCGGTTTCCCGATCGCCAAGGTGGCTGCCAAGCTGGCTGTCGGTTTTACGCTGGATGAGTTGCGCAATGACATTACCGGTGGCGCAACACCTGCTTCGTTCGAACCGACCATCGATTATGTCGTCACGAAGGTGCCACGGTTCACGTTCGAAAAATTCCCGTCTGCCGATTCCCATCTGACAACCCAGATGAAATCAGTCGGTGAAGTCATGGCAATCGGTCGCACTTTCCAGGAATCCTTCCAGAAAGCCTTGCGTGGCCTTGAAGTCGGTGTTGAAGGCATGAATGAAAAAACCCGCGACCATGAAGTGATCAAGGAAGAGCTCGGTGAACCCGGACCGGAAAGAATCTGGTATGTCGGCGATGCTTTCGCGCAGGGTTTCACAATGGAAGAAGTGCATAACCTGACACGTATCGACCCGTGGTTCCTGTCGCAGATCAAGGAAATCGTCGATATCGAACTCTGGCTCGACCATCAGAAAGTCGAGGATTTGGACAAGGACACCCTGTTCAAGCTGAAACAGAAAGGTTTTTCCGACAAGCGTCTGGCATGGCTCCTTAAAACAACTGACAAGGTCATCCGCGCAAAACGTCATGAATTCGGCATCCGTCCGGTTTACAAACGTGTTGATACCTGCGCGGCGGAATTTGCCACAAACACGGCTTACATGTATTCCACTTACGATGAGGAATGTGAAGCCGAACCGACCAACAAGAAAAAAATCATGGTTCTGGGTGGCGGCCCGAACCGTATCGGTCAGGGTATCGAATTCGATTACTGCTGTGTTCATGCTGCCATGGCAATGCGTGAAGACGGTTACGAAACGATCATGGTCAACTGCAACCCTGAAACCGTTTCGACCGATTACGACATTTCCGACCGTCTGTATTTCGAACCGCTGACACTGGAAGACGTGCTCGAAATCGTCGATAAGGAAAAACCATATGGTGTGATCGTCCAGTACGGTGGACAGACACCTCTGAAGCTGGCGCTGGATCTGGAAGCCAATGGGGTGCCGATCGTGGGCACTTCCCCTGACATGATTGACGCTGCGGAAGACCGTGAGCGTTTCCAGAAACTGTTGAAGGATCTGGATTTGCGCCAGCCGCCTAACAGAACGGCACGTACCGAGGAAGAAGCCTTGAAACTGGCTGAAGAAATCGGTTATCCGATCGTTGTTCGTCCATCCTACGTTCTGGGTGGCCGTGCAATGGAAATCGTTCACGATCAGGCCAGCCTGGAACGCTACATGCGCGAAGCGGTCAAGGTATCGAATGATTCCCCTGTTCTGCTCGACCGGTTCCTGAATGATGCGATTGAAGTGGATGTCGATTGTCTTTCCGACGGCAAGCGTACGTTTATCGGTGGTGTGATGGAACATATCGAACAGGCAGGCGTCCATTCCGGTGACTCGGCCTGTTCGCTGCCTCCGTACTCGCTGGCAAAAGAAACGATCGAGGAACTGAAACGTCAAACCGCTCTGATGGCCAGGGGCCTGAATGTCGTCGGCCTGATGAATGTCCAGTTCGCCATCCAGCATCAGGAAGTCGATGGCAAACTGAAGGATGTCGTTTACGTGCTGGAAGTCAATCCTCGCGCCTCGAGAACGGTTCCATTCGTCTCGAAAGCGACCGGCAAGCCTCTGGCCAAGATCGCGGCCCGCTGTATGGTAGGACAGTCGCTGGAAGAACAGGGTATTGAAAAAGAAGTTGTTCCCCCATATTTCAGTGTCAAGGAAGCGGTTTTCCCATTCGTGAAATTCCCGGGTGTGGATACCATCCTGGGCCCGGAAATGAAATCTACCGGTGAAGTCATGGGGGTCGGCAAATCTTTCGGCGAAGCTTTCGTCAAGTCACAGATGGCCGCTGGTGTCAACCTGCCGCGTACCGGCAAGGTATTCCTGTCAGTCAAGGACAGCGACAAGCCGAGAGCGGTCAAGGTTGCCAGGGCACTTGTCCAGATGGGCTTTACCATCATGGCGACCAGAGGTACGGCTGAAACGATGCGTGCGGCGGGGATAGAAGTGGAGACCGTCAACAAGGTCGCCGAAGGACGTCCGCATATCGGAGACGTGATCAAGAATCATGAAATCGTCATGGTCATCAATACGGTTGAAGAAAAGCGTAATGCCATCTTCGATTCCCGGACGATCCGGACATCGGCGCTGGCTGCCCGTATCAATACGATTACGACCATCGCCGGTGCAGAGGCCGCGGTTCAGGGTATTGCATGCATGGATCAGATCAACGTTTATAGCTTGCAAAGCCTGCATCAGTCTTTGCAATAACCTGATAGTACAATTTGATATTTTTTCGCGAGGCTTTATGACATGTTACATGTCTTGAAAGCCTCGCCCGTTTTTTGAGAGAAGAAAAATGAGTTCCATTCCTGTTACTGTTCGTGGCGCACAGATGATGCGCGATGAGTTACAACGGTTGAAAACCAAGGATCGTTATGAAGTGATCGCGGCCATTGCAGAAGCCCGCTCACATGGTGATTTGTCTGAAAATGCAGAATACGATGCGGCCAAGGAGCGTCAGGCGTTTATCGAAGGCCGTATTGCGGAACTGGAAAGCAAGCTGTCTTCCGCACAGATCATCGATCCGACCACACTGAATACAAATGGCCGTATCGTGTTCGCCGCAACGGTTTCGCTGGAAGATCTGGAAACAGGTGACAGGGTAACCTACCAGATCGTCGGCAATGATGAGGCCGACCTGAAAGAAATGAAGATCTCGATCACTTCGCCTATGGCAAGAGCATTGATCGGACGGGAAGAAGGCGATGTCGTCGAGGTCAACGCTCCGGCTGGCGTTCGTGAATACGAAATTCTGGAAGTGATGTTTATCTGATGGTTCTTATTTGGCGAGCGCTTTTTTCTTGGCGCTCGTCTGGCGGATCTTGCTTCGTTTGACCAGACCTCCGGGGGTAATCCGCTCATTGCCTTTCAAAACGACTTTTTTGACCCGGTTCCTGATGGCTCCTGAACCGGGTTTGAAGGTTACGGCGGTTCTGAGTCCCTTGCCGCTTTTGTCCGATCCTGTTTTGTTTTCCGTTTCTTTTTTGGGCCGGTAAATGACGAGCAGTTTGCCGATATGCTGGATGGGGGTTGCACCCATCTGATCGCAAATGGCCTGAAACATGTCAAGACGGGCTTCACGGTCGTCGCCGAAAACCCGGATCTTGATCAGTTCATGCGCGTTCAGGCTGACATCGATTTCCTTCAGAACGGCGTCGGAAAGGCCTGCATCACCGATCATGACGACCGGATCGAGATTATGAGCCAGCGATCTTAACCGGCTTCGTTGTTCAGAATTGAGTTTCAACATAATGTTCCTTTGAAAAACTGTATTTTACGCGAATGTCAAAGAATAAATTCAATAAAAGTTGGATGAAGAACCATTTGGACGATCCTTTCGTCAAACGGGCTCAAAAAGAAGGTTACCGTGCACGGGCGGCTTACAAGCTGATCGAAATCGACGAGGATGCGCGTCTGATCAAACCGGGGCAGGTCATTGTCGATCTGGGGAGTACGCCGGGAAGCTGGTCACAGTATGTTGCACGGAAGTTGGGCAGCAAGGGGCCGAATCAACTGAACGGCACCGTCATCGGCCTCGATCTCCTGCCGATGGAACCGGTGGAAGGCGTTCATTTTTTTCAGGGTGATTTCCGCGAGGAATCGGTTTTGCGTGAACTGGAAAATCTGTTGCAGGGCAAGCAGGTGGATCTTGTATTATCCGATATGGCCCCCAACTTGTCCGGTATAGCATCCGCCGATGCGGCAAGGGTGGAATATCTGATGGATCTGGCACTGGAATTTGCGCAGGCTCATCTGAAACCGTCCGGTACGCTGCTGGTCAAATGTTTCAATGGAAGTACATATAACGATATTCTGAAAAAGTTTCGTGAAACTTTCGTGACGGTAACGCCGAAGAAACCGAAGGCCAGCCGGGATTATTCTTCGGAAATATTTTTGCTGGGACGTCAATTGCGCCATCCTTCCGACTAGAATGGTGCCTTTTTGAAACGCTTTGTAAAATTGGGTGTAACAGGGATTTTCATGGGGTAATGTCATAAATATGGGTTATTGTCATAAAAAAAGAGAACGCATGATTCCTTCTTTGAAAGACTTGAATTGTCTTGATCACTGTGGATGGCAGATGTCTGAAAATGATTGTAAAATTGTTTCTCTATCTGAATATGACGCGTGGGCGTCTGAGGAGTCTTTGTGAATAATATGCTTGTCAGGGTAGGCATTTGGACTGCCATTATTATCGTACTTCTTACGACATTCAATCATTTTATAAACCGTGACGTGGGTGCGGGCGCCGTGTCGATCAACTATTCCCAGTTTCTGGACGAAGTCAAAGCCAGGAAAGTGAAGGATGTTGTTATCGAAGACAGGACGATCATCGCGACGACGGCTGATGGCAAGAAGGTCAAGACAGGGGTAACCTACCTCGATCGTGGTCTGATCGGCGATCTGGTTGATAGTGGTGTCCTGTTTGACGTCAAGCCACCTGAGGAACCTTCTTTCTGGTCACAGATCTTCATTTCATGGTTCCCGATGCTGTTGCTGATCGGTGTGTGGATTTTCTTTATGCGCCAGATGCAGGGCGGTGGCAAGGGAGGTGCTTTCTCGTTCGGCAAGTCCAAGGCTCGCATGATCGATGAAAAGACCAATACAGTCACCTTTACAGATGTTGCCGGTTGCGATGAAGCCAAGGAAGAAGTGATCGAAGTCGTCGATTTCCTGCGCGATCCGAACAAATTCCAGAAACTGGGCGGACGCATTCCACGCGGTTTGTTGCTGGTCGGGCCTCCCGGTACCGGAAAGACCTTGCTGGCCCGTGCGATTGCCGGTGAAGCCAAGGTACCGTTCTTCTCGATTTCAGGTTCGGACTTTGTGGAAATGTTCGTCGGTGTCGGTGCTTCCCGCGTTCGTGACATGTTCGAAACAGCCAAGAAACATTCCCCATGCATTATCTTTATCGATGAAATCGATGCTGTCGGTCGCCATCGTGGTGCCGGTATGGGCGGCGGCAATGATGAGCGTGAACAGACTCTGAACCAGTTGTTGGTTGAAATGGATGGTTTCGAACCGAATTCGGGTACGATCGTGGTCGCTGCGACGAACCGTGCCGATGTACTGGACAAAGCCCTGTTGCGTCCGGGCCGTTTCGACAGACAGGTTGTTGTCGGCTTGCCGGATATACGTGGCCGCGAGCAGATCCTGAATGTCCATATGCGCAAGGTGCCGATTTCGCCAGACGTCGACGCCAGCGTATTGGCCCGAGGCACTCCGGGATTCTCCGGTGCCGATCTGGCCAATCTGGTCAATGAATCCGCGCTGTTTGCAGCGCGCCGTAACAAACGGCTGGTCGAACAGCAGGACTTTGAAGACGCCAAGGACAAGATCCTGATGGGGCCGGAGCGCAAATCGTTCGTCATGCGTGACGAAGAACGCGCCAATACGGCCTACCATGAATCCGGTCATGCCGTCGTCGCCAAGCTTTTGCCGAAAGCCGATCCGGTTCACAAGGTCACCATTATGCCGCGTGGGCATGCCTTGGGCCTGACCTGGCAGTTGCCGGAACATGACCGGATCAACATGTACAAGGACAAGATGCTGGAAGAAATCTCGATTCTTTTCGGTGGCCGTATTGCCGAGGAAATCTTCATGCATCAGATGTCTACCGGTGCCTCGAATGACTTCGAACGCGCAACCAAGCTTGCTCGTGCCATGGTGACCCGTTATGGCATGTCTGAAGCGATGGGAACCATGGTCTATGAAGACACCGAACAGGATATGTTCTACGGTGGCCGTATGGCTGCAAAGACCGTTTCCGAAGCGACACAGCAGAAAGTCGATAACGAAATCCGTGCCATTCTGGACCGGCAATATGCGCTGGCCCGTAAATTGCTGGAAGAAAACCGCGACAAGGTTGAAAAAATGGCCCAGATGTTGCTCGAGTGGGAAACACTGGATGCCGATCAGGTCAACGATATCATGGATGGTATAGAACCACGTCCACCGAAATCATCGCCTGCTTCTTCCACACCACCAAAGGATGAAAATCCTGAGATGGCGGAAAATAAGACGGCTCCTGTTTGATTGACGACTGAGTTTAACCAGAAAGGGTGAGCCTTGTCTCGCCCTTTTTTCAATTCATAGATGACAAAATGAAGTATTTTCAATGCGGAAGTACCCGTTTCGCGCTTGAAGGCAGGGAATATCGTCCACTTGTCATGGGTATCCTGAATATCACTCCCGATTCTTTCTCGGATGGCGGAAAGTATTTTTCCTTGTCTTCTGCCTTGAAACATGCTGAAGAAATGATTGCCGACGGTGTCGATATCATTGACATCGGGGCTGAATCATCGAGGCCGGGTTCTGAACCCGTTCCCTTGCAGGAAGAACTGGACCGTGTCATGCCGGTCATTGAAGCCCTGAAAGATTGCGGAAAGCCGCTTTCGGTTGATACTTATAAACCGGAAGTCATGTTGGCGGCGATTGCAGCCGGTGTGGATATGATCAACGATATCTGCGGTTTCCAGTCCGAGGCATCCATCAGGGCAGTCACAGGCAGTTCCTGTGGCTTGTGCGTCATGCATATGCAGGGTGATCCCAAAACCATGCAGGAAAATCCGCATTACGATAATGTCACGCTGGAAGTGACCGGTTTTCTGGAAAAGCAGGTCAAGTGGATGGAAGAGGCCGGTATTGAAAGGGAACGGATCTGTATCGATCCGGGGTTCGGTTTTGGAAAAACGCTTGAAGATAATATCATTCTCTTGCAGCACCTCGATTTCTTGAAAGAAAAACTGGATTTGCCGGTTCTGGCCGGACTTTCCCGTAAATCGGTAGTGGCGGGACTGACAGGCAGGCCAGTCGAGAAACGGCTGGCCGGCAATATTGCTATTGCTCTCTCGGCGGTGGAACATGGTGCGGCGATCGTCCGGGTGCATGAGGTTGCGGAAACGGTCGATGCATTGAAGGTCTGGCTGGCGACACGTTAGAAACATGATTTGAAAAGAAAAAAATGAAACGTCAATATTTCGGAACGGATGGAGTGCGGGGGCAGGTCGGGCAATTGCCGATTACGCCGGATTTTGTGATGAAACTGGGTTATGCGGCAGGAAAAGTGTTGACCCGAACCAGTCAGTCATCAACTACCCCGACGGTTTTGATCGGCAAGGATACCCGCATTTCAGGGTATATGCTTGAAGCTTCGCTTCAGGCCGGTTTGTCTGCCGCCGGTGTGGATGTCATGCTGTCCGGCCCGATGCCTACACCTGCCGTCGCTTATCTGACACGAGCTCTGCGTCTTTCCGCCGGTATCGTCATTTCCGCGTCACACAACCCTTATCAGGACAACGGCATCAAATTCTTTTCCGCCAGCGGCAATAAATTGCCGGACGATATGGAATACGAAATCGAGTCCATGATCGACAAGCCGATGGACTGTGCCACTTCGGAGTTTCTGGGCAAGACCAAAAGGCTTGACGACGCGCAGGGACGTTATATCGAATTTTGCAAAAGTACTTTTCCTTCCGATTATGATCTCCGGGGCATGAAAATCGTCGTCGATTGTGCCAATGGTGCCGCTTACAATACCGCTCCCTGTGTCTTTCATGAATTGGGGGCCGATGTCGTTTCAATCGGAGTGCAGCCCAATGGCATGAACATCAACGATAATTGTGGTGCGACTTCCATCAATTCACTGGTCAATGCTGTTCTGGAGAACAGGGCAGATCTTGGTATCGCACTGGACGGAGATGCAGACAGACTGGTGATGGTCGATCGGGAAGGGCAGGTTTATAACGGTGACCAGCTTTTGTATCTGATTGCCAAGGATCGGATGGCTTATAGTGACGTCAAGGGTGTTGTTGGAACACTGATGACCAATATGGCAGTGGAAATCGCTTTCAGGGAACGGCAGATCGACTTCGTCCGGGCAAACGTGGGTGACCGTTATGTACTTGAAGCCTTGCAGGAGAAAGGCTGGCTTCTTGGTGGTGAAGGTTCTGGACATCTGATCTGCCTGGACAAGCAGACTACTGGCGATGGAATTGTTTCTTCCCTGCAGGTACTGGCTGCCTTGAGACGCCATAAAACGACGCTTGCAGCTTTTCTGAACGAGTTGACACTTTTTCCCCAGACATTGGTCAACGTGCGTGTTAAACCCGGTTTTAACTGGAAAGACAATGAAGCCATGAAAGTGGAAAAACAGAAAGTTGAAAAGGAACTCGGTGATCAGGGGCGGGTATTGATCCGTGCTTCAGGAACGGAACCTTTGATCCGTGTGATGGTCGAGACTGAAAACGAGAATGACGCACGTGAAATGGCGGAAAGAATCGCGAGTAAATGTCTTGCATCAGTTGCCTGAATGAAAATCGTCGCTTTGCACCAACGAAATGAAAAAAGACGTAAAAGACAATTGACCTTCAGAAGGGAGATAGGTATTATTACGTTCTTCGGGGCGTAGCGCAGCCTGGTAGCGCAACTGGTTTGGGACCAGTGGGTCGGATGTTCGAATCATCTCGCCCCGACCAATAAAA
>JAEXJM010000070.1 GCA_023449275.1 Pseudomonadota bacterium
GTCACGCACTGTGCGTGACGATCAGTCTCGAAGACTTTCCGCAGGTGAAAGCGCTTGCCGAAAAGCACGACCACCTGCACGGGACGGTCGGTGTCCATCCGGGCCCGAAAAACGTGAAAGAACCGGACGTGGACACGCTCGTCAAACTGTCGCAGCATCCAAAGATCGTTGCCATCGGCGAAACCGGTCTGGATTACCATCATGTCGAACCGCGCCAGAAATGGCAAATGGACCGTTTCCGCACACATATCGCCGCATCCCGTGCCTGTGGCAAACCTTTGATTATCCATACCCGCAAGGCGGCTGACGATACCATCCAGATGCTCCGTGAAGAAGGGGCAGGGCTGGACAAGGGCGGTTTCGGCGGAATCATGCATTGTTTCTCCGAACCGGGAAATATCGCCCGGGCCGCTCTGGACATGGGATTTTACATTTCGTTTTCCGGTGTTCTGACCTATCCGAGTTCAAAGGATCTCCGTTCTGTCGCCCGGCTCATTCCTCTGGACCGGCTTCTGATCGAAACCGATTCACCTTACCTTTCGCCTCAAGCCTATCGCGGCAAGACCAACGAACCGGCTCATGTCATTGAAGTCGCCAAACAGCTGGCTGTGTTGAAAGGCATGCCGGTCGAGCGTATTGCTCGCCATACTTCCGAGAATTATTTCAGACTGTTCGGTATCGAAAACAATACCGTTTCATCCTGATTCAAATCTTTTTTCAAGACCCGTTCTCGAAAAAAAACAAAAAAGCAAATAACTTTTTGTTTTATTCATATTATTTTTTGTTTTAAGAATTACATGACTTTTAAATGAAATCGGAGTAAAATATTTTTAACGTGAGCACCAACGGTACTGGCCGCATTAAAGAGACCGATAGTTAAAGAGGTGCATTTCTCTCACTCATTAATAGAAAGCGTAAGGTAAAACCATGAATAACATGATTCTGAGATCTTTGGTTATTGTTGTCGCCGGTATTGTTATCACCACCCTCTGGATCCAGGCGGTTTAATATCCGATGCTCAATGGGAGATTGCCAGGCGATCTCCCAGGACAGTTTCTTCTCCCTTCCGTTTCTCTTCCCCGTTTCTTCTTTTTGTCTTTTGATAACTCACTGATTTTTTTCTGTTTTTTCTGCCAACTCCTTTTTCTGCCTGCTGAAATGACGTACTGATGTTTTCATATACAACAAAGCAGGTTTTGTTTCGTGTCCGCAAGTGTATTCAAAATATCCGTCACGTTTTTGTATGAAAATATATGAAATAATCAGCATAACTATTCATCTTTTTCATATGTAAAAATAAGCATAACAATTCATCAAGACTATATGAATAAACGAGCATAACTACTCCCTGTTCACTTGAGTGGCCATTATCGAAAAATAAAGAAAGAAAAGGGGTTTAAAGACATACGAACTCATCATTGATTAATGGTTTTCAAATGGTTTGATAATCTTTTTTTATTTACTCACGGTGAAAATTTAAAATACGCCTGTCGCGACTGAAAAGAATGATCTGCAAGGTGGTTTGTCTGTCAGGGATTGTCTGTGGGGAGGTCAACCCCGTACGTTGTATTTGGGGTATGCAGGAGAAGAAAGCGGTATCTGACGGGCGTCATCACTGGACACTGCTGAAAATGTCAGGATAATACTGGCTGCAAGGCTGTCGTCTTATATTTACCTATTCATGAAAATCCCGGAATGAGCCATTTTTCTATTTCTGCCCTCAATAAATGCCGCTTTGCCGCACTTGTTTTTTTGAGCCTGTTTGTCTTTTCGACAGCCACGGCCGATACCGTCAAGGATTTCTTCATTGCGGTCAAGAACGACCGGACGGGAACGGTGCGGAAAATGCTTGATGCGGGTTTCGATCCCAATACTCAGGAGCAGGAAAGGGGGGATACCCCGTTGATCATGGCGATGCGTGAAAATTCCTTGGATGTAATGGAAATTTTACTGTCAGACAAAAGAACGAATATCGATGCCGAGGCGTTCAATGGTGACAATGCCCTGATGATTGCCGCTTATAACGGCAATGAGAAAGCGGTGAAGGCCTTGCTCGATCATGGAGCCAAAGTCAACAAGGATGGCTGGACGCCGCTTCATTATGCCGCTTCCAATGGCAACGAAAATATCGTGAAAATGCTTCTGGACAAGGATGCGTTTGTTGATGCCGTTTCACCGAATGCCACCACTCCCATGATGATGGCGGCCCGGGGCGGCCATATTTATGCCGTCAAGCTCATCTATGACGCCGGTGCCGATCCTACCCTCAGAAACCAGCGGGGTTATTCCGCCAGTGATTTCGCAAAGGAAAACAAGAATTCCAAGATCGTGGAAGGGCTCCGCTTCCTGATCGACAGGGAAGCTGAACTGGCGAAACGGAGAACCGTGATGCCCCAATTCCCGTTTTAGGTAGAATCGGGGGTGAGGGTTCAGGTTCGGACACGTTTCTTGTCCGGTGTCAGCACGGTTGGCATCGCTTTCGGGAAAGTCGCCGGGAAATCGGAATTGTAATGAAGCCCGCGGCTTTCTTTCCTTAGCAATGCGCTTTCCACAATCATGGATGCCACATCCACCAGATTGCGCAATTCCAGAAGATTGTTGCTGATGATGAAGTTGGCGTAGTACTCGTCGATTTCCTCTTTCAGCAGCTGGATACGGCGCTGCGCCCGTTCCAGACGTTTCGTCGTCCGGACAATGCCCACGTAGTTCCACATGAAGCGCCGCAATTCATCCCAGTTATGGGAAATGACGACTTCCTCATTGGCATTCGATACCCGGCTTTCATCCCATTGCGGCAGGATATGGAACGGTTCTTCAGGAAGGCTGGCGATGTGTTCCGCTGCCGTCTTGCCGATAACCAGACATTCCAGAAGCGAGTTGCTGGCAAGCCGGTTGGCGCCGTGCAGTCCGGTACAGGCCGTTTCGCCGACAGCATACAGGTTCTTGATGTCCGTCCGTCCCCTGGTATCGGTAACGACACCGCCACAGGTAAAGTGGGTGGCCGGAACGACAGGAATCGGTTCCTTCGTGATGTCGATGCCGAGTTCAAGACAGCGGGCGTAAATCGTCGGGAAATGCTCTTTCAGAAAATCCGGGTTCTGGTGGCTGATGTCCAGGTGGACATAATCGAGGCCACGCTTTTTCATTTCAAAGTCGATGGAACGGGCAACGATGTCACGGGGAGCCAACTCGGCTCTCGGATCGTGTTCCGGCATGAAGCGCAGGCCGCCATCCGTACCGGCATCGGGCGGGAGTTTCAGAAGGCCGCCTTCACCGCGTACGGATTCCGAAATCAGGAACGATTTGGCATAGGGATGGTACAGGCAGGTCGGGTGGAACTGGACGAATTCCATATTGGATACGCGAGCACCGGCGCGCCATGCCATGGCGACCCCGTCGCCGGTCGAGGTGTCCGGATTGGTCGTATACAGGTAAACCTTGCCTGCGCCCCCGGTCGCCAGCACGGTATGCCGGGCGGCAAAGGTATGGACAACGCCTTCATCCTCATTCAGCACATAGAGGCCATAGCATTCGAGAGGCTGCTTGTCTTCATAAAGTTTGTCGGACGTGATCAGGTCGACGGCGAAATGGTTTTCGAACAGGTGGATGTTCGGACGGCTGCGGATGATCTTTTCCAGCGTCTGCTGGACGACATGGCCGGTTGCGTCAGCCGCATGAATGATACGGCGCTGGCTGTGGCCGCCTTCGCGCGTCAGGTGGTAGCCTTTCCGGGCCGAATCGTCTCTGGAAAAGGGAACCCCCTGACCGATCAGCCAGTCGATGGCTTCGCCACCGTGCTCGACGATGAACCGGGTGGCTTCTTCATCACACAGTCCGGCACCGGCCGTCAGCGTATCCGCCACATGTTCTTCAATACTGTCCAGAACGGGGTCGAGTACGGCTGCAATGCCACCCTGAGCGAAATTACTGGCGCTTTCCCATAAAGTCCGCTTGCAAATCAGCGCGATTTTATACGTTTCAGGCAGACGCAAGGCAACAGACAGGCCTGCCAGTCCGCTGCCGACAATGACGACGTCAAAATTCATGGCTTTTCACTGGATGAAATTGTTCGGATAACATCACACTATATTCCATTGAAAACATTTCGTCATGTATTTTGAGACTGAAATTGACGGCTGTGCCCGTGAAAAGTGTTTTCGCCTGTCCGTCGATTTCCTCTGCGGTTTGTCTAGGATGATTTTCTTCCGGACAGAATGCCGAAAAGCAGGACGACAACTGCCGCAATAAGTAGCAAATGTACGAATCCGCCCATGACATGGGTAGTGATCAGGCCAAGCAGCCAGAGAATGAACAGGATTATCGCAATGGTGTAAAGCATCTTCATCTCCCGGGAAGATTGTAAAAAATAAGACAAAAAACGATCGTTCTATGGGAATTACGACCGAATCGGGCGAAACCGGTTCCGGTATGAAATCACTAAACGTAAAATGAAAGGGAATTCTCAACCGCAAAAAACGTGCAAACGACATATTGTTGACGGAAGCCGGAAGGGGAAGCGCGTTCGCTTGCGCAGAGATGGAAATGGCAGGAATGGATTCAATATCGCGTTGCGAGCCCGCTGCGCTGTGACTTTACGAACCTGATTTGATGGAGACGTTATGAAAAAACTGGGATTTATCGGTATGGGCAATATGGCATCGGCTATCCTGCTGGGCGCTGTCAAGTCAGGTTTTCTGAAAGGTGAAGAAACCATTGCCTATGACCTCAACGCTTTCAAGCTGGATCAGCTCAACAGGCAATGCGGCATGGCAAAAGCGGGTTCGGTGAAGGAAGTGACTGAAAACAGTGAAATCGTTCTGCTTGCCATCAAGCCGAAAGGCATCGAAGGCCTGCTCTCTGAAAACCGTGAGGCTTTGAAGGGAAAAACGCTTCTTTCGATTGCGGCTGGATGGCAATACAGCCGCCTGCGCCGTTTGGTCGATTCATCCACCCATATCTGTGCCATCATGCCGAACACTCCTGCCATGGTGGGAGCAGGCATGACCATTATTGAATCCACAAACGACCTGTCGCAAAAGGAACTGGTTTTCACACGCAAGCTTTTCAGGAGTTTGGGTGAAGTGGAAGAGCTGTCCAGCGATCTGATGGGTATCGGCGGAACCCTGTCCGGTTGTGGTCCGGCATGGATTTTCATGGCCATCGAGGCACTGGCGGATGGTGCCGTTTATCACGGGCTTCCCCGCGACATCGCCTACAAACTGGCGAGCCAGACCGTGATCGGTTCCGGCAAGATGGTGCTGGATACCAGACAGCATCCCGGCAAGCTGAAAGACGATGTCTGTTCGCCGGGTGGTGTGACCATTCGCGGCGTGAAAGCGCTGGAGGAGGGCGGTTTGCGCATCGCCATGATGAATGCTGTCGATGCCGCATATAAGAAACCGGACTGATGGCGGGACTGTCCATTATGAAAAAAGCTGAAAAGAGTGGTCTTTTCAGCTTTTTTTGAAGAAACAGGCATGACGTTTTCAAACGGTCGATCGATATCCGGTTGCCGGATGTGAAACGCAGAGTGACGGGATTCGCTGTGCCATTGAACGGTCTGGACGGTTCAATCACTTTTTCATGAAGAATGTTCATGCAGTTTTCAGGTCTGGACTTTAGGACAGACCGGAAATTGTCAGGCTCCTTCCGAATGCTCCACAATCAGCTGGACGCTGATCCTGCCGTTGAATTCGTTGGCGTCCAGACGATAGGCCAGACGGGCCCGCCGGGGGAGAAGGGTATTGTTGCCGAACTGGATGGCGGTGTAATAGTGTCCGTTTCTTTCCAGTTGCAGCCGGAGGTGTTTTTCTTTCAGGACACGCTGGTTGGTGACGGTGAATTCGTCACAGAAAATCGGAGCGGGAAATCCGTGTCCCCAGACCTGTGTGTCCAGAAGAGCAATGAAGTCGAGATTGAAGCAATCGTCATCTAGCGAGCCATCCGTTTCGATGATCCTTTCCAGTTGCGTCTGGGTCAGCCATTCTTTTGCCAGCGTCTCGAAGGCTTCGGCAAATTCATCGAACCCGTCGGGTTTCAGTGTCAGTCCTGCCGCCATCGCGTGTCCGCCGAACTGGACGATCAGGCCAGGATGGCGTTTTGCGATCAAATCGAGGGCGTCACGCAGGTGAAACTCCGGAATGGAGCGGCCGGAACCCCGGATTTTCCCGTCCTTGTCCCGGGCGAACGCCATAGCCGGCCTGAAATACTTGTCCTTGATGCGGGAGGCCAGAATACCGATAATACCCTGATGCCAGTCGTCCGACAGAATACTGATGGTGGCGCGGTCCTGATGATGGATTTTCGAGATCTGTTCCCTAGCTTCGATACGCATGTCAGCCTCGATTTCACGGCGTTCGACATTGATCCGGTTCAGTTCCTCCGCCATTTCAAGTGCTTTGGAGCGGTCATCCGTGATCAGGCATTCGATGCCAAGTGACATGTCGGACAGCCGTCCGGCAGCATTCAGCCGCGGGCCAAGGGCAAAACCCAGATCGAAGGAAGACGCTTTCCGGAAATCACGGCCGGATACCTGAAACAGTGCTGCCATACCGGGCTGCATGTTGCCGGCGCGAATGCGTCTCAAGCCCTGCGCTACCAGAATCCGGTTGTTGGAATCGAGTTTGACGACGTCGGCAAAAGTACCGAGCGCTACAAGATCGAGCAGCTGATCCAAATGGGGCTGTGTCTTCTCGTCGAATATCCGGCGGCGGCGCATTTCGGCACGCAGGGACAGCAATACGTAAAACATGACGCCGACACCGGCAAGGTTCTTGCTTGGAAAGGGACAGTCAGGCTGGTTCGGATTGACGACAATGCAGTTTTTCGGAAGTTCGTCGCCGGGCAGGTGGTGATCGGTAACCAGAACCTGCATGCCGAGCCCGATCGCTTCTTCAATGCCTTTTAAACTGGCGATACCGTTATCGACAGTCAGGATAATGTCGGCCTGGTGGTTTTCCCTTGCCTGCCGGACGATTTCGGGCGTCAGTCCGTAACCGTTGTCGAAACGGTTGGGTACCATATAATCCACGTTCGCACCCAGAAGGCGAAGGCCGCGAAGGGCGACGGCACAGGCTGTTGCCCCATCACAGTCATAGTCGGCGATGACCGTTATCTTTTTGTCTGATGCAATGGCGTTCGCAAGAAAAACGGCTGATTCCCCGATATGGGCGAGCTGCACTGGCGGAATCATGCCGGAGAGGCCGGTCGACAACTCCTCAACCCTTCCGATGCCTCTGGCTGCGAAAATCCGGGCCAGAACGGGATGCACACCTGTCTGGCATAACTGGCTGAAGGATTCGGGAGGGTAGGGGCGAATGGTAATGCGGGTCATGAATTCAATTTATCATAAACGGATGGGCAAAAGGAAAAGAAAAAACGGACACATCCGTAACCAAAGCTTTGCATTTTCTCATCATTGATTGACTCATGGCAATACTTTCACGGCTTTTTTCAGCTTTCATGTCAAATGTTCCGATGCACCCGTTTTGGCAACAGGCATATGCGCAAGGGCAAAACAATCGCAATCAGGTCGTGACGGGTCATGCCAATATGTGGCAAACTGTGCCATCTTCCCGGGAGTATCAAGTTGAATATTTTTTCCAATTTGCCGTTTGAATGGCTCGTCGGCCTGCGTTATATCCGTTCCGGAAAACGCAGTGGTCGCAACCGTTTCATTTCATTCATTTCCCTGATATCGATGAGTGGTATCGCGCTGGGTGTCGCCGCGCTGATTATCGTCATGTCCGTCATGAACGGATTCCAGAAGGAAGTCCGTGACCGGATGCTGTCCGTGATTCCCCATATCGAGATTCAGGACATGTACGGTTCCCTGCCGGACTGGCGGAAAACGGCTGCCGAGGTGAAGAAAAACAGGGAAGTGACCGGAGCGGCTCCTTATGTTGTCGGGCAAGCTATGGTGACGCGTAACGATATTGTTCGTGGTGTGATCGTCCGGGGTATCGATCCGAAAGAGGAAACGGGTGTTTCCGATATCGCCCGGCAGTTCAAGGCGGGAAAGCTGGGCAATCTGGTACCCGATTCATTCAATATCGCCATCGGAAGTGAACTGGCACGAAACCTGCGTATCGGCCAGGGTGACAAGCTGACCGTCATCATTCCACAGGGACAGGTGACTCCTGCCGGTGTACTGCCGCGTTTGAAACAATTCACGGTAGGTGGTATTTTCGAGGCCGGGCATTTCGAGTTCGACTCGACTTTCGCTTTCGTGAACATGAATGACGCCATGCGCCTTTTCCGGACTGACGCGCCGAGTGGATTGCGCGTTCAAATCAGGGACATGCAGGAAGCTCCTCAGGTGGCCCAGGAACTTTCCATGATGTTGCTGAACGAGGATGTGGTCGTCCGTGACTGGTCAAAACAGAACCGGAACTGGTTTGCGGCCGTCAAGACGGAAAAGAAAATGATGTTCCTGATCCTGATGCTGATCATTGCCGTCGCCGCCTTCAATCTGGTATCGACGCTGGTGATGACAGTGACGGAAAAACAGGCGGATATCGCCATCTTGCGGACGCTCGGCGCCTCGCCGCGTTCAATCATGAAGATTTTCATGATCCAGGGAGCGATGGCGGGCATTGTCGGGACGCTGGCGGGGGTTGGCGTCGGAGTCCTCATATCGGTCAATATCGACGTCATCGTACCATTCATCGAACGTCTTTTCGGTATCGAATTTTTGCCGAAAAGCGTCTATCTGATCAGTTCCCTGCCATCCGATCTGCACTGGTCTGACGTGCTGACGATCGGTGGCGCATCCATTATCCTGTCCTTCCTGGCGACTCTTTATCCAAGCTGGAGTGCCGCCAAAGTCAGTCCTGCGGAGGCTTTGCGCTATGAGTGAGATCGTTTTATCGTGCCATGGTCTTGGCAAGACCTTCCGGCAGGGCGACTATGTCGTCGAGGTTTTGAAAGATATCGATTTCGAAGTCAGGGAAGGGGAACGTGTTGCCATTGTCGGGGCTTCCGGTTCCGGAAAATCGACGTTTCTGCATTTGCTCGGAGGGCTGGATACGCCGACAACCGGTTCCGTTTCCCTCCAGGGAAAACAGTTCGATACTCTTTCCGAATCCGAACGGGGAGAGTTGCGTAACCGTGTTCTGGGATTCGTTTACCAGTTCCATCATCTCTTGCCTGAATTTTCCGCACTCGACAATGTGGCGATGCCCCTGATGATCCGGCGCGAAAAACGGGAAAAGGCGCAAGCGTCGGCGATGGAAATTCTGACCCGTGTCGGGTTGTCCGGGCGCGTCATTCATGTACCGGGCGAACTGTCCGGAGGAGAGCGGCAGCGCGTCGCGCTCGCCCGTGCACTGGTGACCCGTCCGGCCTGTGTGCTGGCAGATGAGCCGACAGGCAATCTGGACGGTTCGACAGCACAGCAGATATTCGACATGATGCTCGATTTGTCCATGACACTGGGAACGTCTTTCGTTATCGTAACGCATGACATGGAACTGGCACGCCGCTGTGACCGGATTGTCCGCATGACCGGAAAAAGCCTGCAAAAAGTCCGGGAATAAGCTACATTAATCCGATATTCTGGTTTTCATGTCTCAAAGCCATGTGGATCGATACGCATTGTCATCTTGACGCGGATGAATTCGCGGGTCGTGAGAAGCTGATCGCTTCTGAAGCGGCCTTGCTGGATATCCGCCAAATCGTCATTCCTTCGGTTGACCGTACAAGTTTCAAAAAGGTCGCCCGTCTGGCGCATGCCTGCGACAATTGTTCGTATGCGCTCGGTATCCATCCGATGTTTGTGCCAGACAGTACGGAAGATGATCTGGCTGAACTGAAACAGGCTCTTGAACGAAACCTGTCTGACCCGAGACTGGTGGCGGTCGGTGAAATCGGTCTGGATTTTTATGTTCCCGAACTGGCCCTGTCGCCAATGAAAGAAAAACAGGAACATTTTTTATCGGAGCAATTGAAAATGGCAAGGGAATTCGGTTTGCCGGTTCTTTTGCATACACGCCGTTCAGTCGATACCGTTTTGAAACATCTTCGACGCCATGACATCCGGCTCGGGATTGCCCATGCTTTCAACGGCAGTTTCCAGCAGGCCCATGCGTTCATCGAGCTGGGGTTCATGCTGAGCTTTTGTGGAACATCGACTTACGAACGGGCACAGCAGTTGCGAAAACTGGTTTCCGGATTGCCGCAGGAAACCATTGTCATCGAAACGGATTCACCGGATTTGTCTCCGGCATGGCTTCAGAAAAAACAGAACAGCCCGCTGGAATTGCCGCGTATCGGGAAAATCATTGCCGGATTGCGGGGAATACCGACGGAAGAACTGGCGCATTTCACGAGCGAAAACGCCCTGAAAGCGATCCCACGGCTCCTTCCACTGCTTTGAAAGAATAAATGCCAGGCGCGATTATCGGCTTCATGTTCGGCATAACATGGCTCCAACAACAGGCAACACTTCCACATAAAACAGCGCTTTACGGTCTGGCTGTTGCCTCGGCGATCCTGCTTTTCCTCTCTTTCATTCCTGTCATTGTCCAACGTTTCACCGTCGTAAAATCCTTGTTGAGATTTGCTGCCGGTCTGGCATTCGGAGTCTTGTGGACTTCCGTGCTGGCTCTTCATGGCCTCTCGGAAAGCCTGCCGAAAACGCTGGAAAACCGCAATCTCGTCATAACAGGGACGGTCAGTGGCTTGCCCCAACCGTTTGAAGGGGGAACCTGTTTTCAGTTCAATGTGGAAAAAGCGTCGTTTGAAGGGAAAAGCGTGACCATTCCGGAAAAACTCATGCTGACATGGGGAATGAAATATCATCGGGCAAGCCTTCCGGAAGTGCCTGATGTCCGGCCAGGCCAGCGATGGCAATTGAATGTCAGGTTGAAACGTCCGCACGGGAACGTCAATCCGAATGGTTTCGACTATGAACTCTGGTTGTTCGAACAGGGAGTGAGGGCGACCGGTTACGTCAATAACGATCCCCGTTTGCCTCATAAAAACGCTCTGGCCGATTCATTTGTGCCAGGTGTGATGAACTGGGTCGACCGGGCACGCAGCCTGCTGCGCGAGCGCATTTACCGCGCGTTGCCGGATGGTGAATATGCCGGTGTCATTGTCGCTCTGGTGATCGGAGACCAGAAGGCGATTTCACAATCCGACTGGGAAATCTTCAACCGGACGGGTATTTCCCATCTGGTTGCCATATCCGGCCTGCACATTACCATGATCTCCGGCCTGTTCGCCCTTCTTGCAGGGGCACTCTGGCGGCGCTCGTTTTTCACAGGGAAACAATTGCCTCTGATTTTGCCGGCACAGAAAGTGGCGGCAATCGCTGGTGTCATCACGGCACTGGCCTATGTCGCGCTGGCCGGTTTCGGGGTACCGGCCAGAAGAACACTTTGCATGATCGTCATTGTGGCTGTCGCGCTGTGGAGCGGACGCCTGACGCGGTTTTCCCGCACCTTGCTCACTGCCGCCGGAATCGTCTGTCTTTTCGATCCATGGGCTTTGCTCCAGCCGGGTTTCTGGCTGTCTTTCGGTGCGGTCGGAACGATCCTGTACGTGACCGGAGGAAAGACAAGGGCGCTTTATGAAAATCCTTCACGTCTGAACCGGTTCAGGCGCTCATTGTCGATGGCGGTGGCAACCCAGTGGGCGGTCACGATCGGACTGGTGCCATTGACCATGCTCTTTTTCGGTCGCATTTCCGTCATCGGCCCGATAGCGAACGCCATCGCCATACCGGTTGTCAGTACAGTCGTCACGCCTTTGGCCCTGATCGGCAGCATTTTGCCGGAACCAGTCAATGCGTACGTCCTGACAGTTGCCCATTATCTGATGAGGATTCTGGCAATGGTTCTGGAATGGCTGAGTTCATTTCCGTTTGCCGTCTGGTCGGCTCCGACACCATCGTTTTACCTGATCCTGTTCGCCATGGCGGGAACGCTTTGGATGCTTGCGCCGAAAGGTTGGCCTCACCGTTATCTGGGGGCCTTGTGCTGGTTGCCGCTTTTCTTTCTGATGCCGGATTATCCCGATTACGGCGAGGCGAAAGTGACGGTTTTCGATGTCGGGCAGGGTAGTTCGATTCTGGTCGAAACGCAAAAGCACCGGATGCTTTTCGATACAGGCCCTGTTTATTCAACCGACTCGGATGCGGGCGACAGGGGCGTGTTGCCTTATCTGAAATCCCGGGGAATCGACACCCTCGATACGATTGTCGTTTCTCATGCGGACAGCGACCATTCGGGTGGCCTTTTGAGTCTGGAGAGAAAGCTGACCGTCAGGGAAATATATTCATCCATCATCCCGGACTCGGTACTGGCAAAAGCGCTTTCCCAAAACCGTCCCTGCATTGCCGGACAGTATTGGGAATGGGAAGGCGTCCGTTTTGACATGCTTCACCCATCCAGCGATGATTATCTCAATGAGAACATTAAAAACAATGAATTAAGTTGCATTCTTAAAGTCAGTACTTCAAAGCATTCGATGCTGTTGACAGGGGATATCGGAAAAAGGGAAGAGGAAAAACTGGTCAGGATGGCAGCAGATAAACTGAAATCCGATGTACTGATGGCGCCCCATCATGGCAGCAATTCATCATCGACATGGCCTTTTTTGTTCATGGTCAGGCCGGAATATGCCATCTATCAGGTGGGGTACCTGAATCCGTATCGCCACCCGGATTATCGTGCCGCCAGCCGTTATGAACTCCTCGGCATCAAAACCTTCCGGACGGATGCAGATGGGGCGATCGGTATCCTGCTGGGCGATACAATCGACATCGAACTGTACCGGAAAAAGGATGTCCGGTACTGGAGAAATGAATGATGTTTTCCTGCAAGGCACATTTGCGATGAAACCGGACCGTGCATGAAATCTGTCTCATAAATACTTCGAATCGAATCAGGGTATATTTCCCGTTCATTTTTTACGTTATAATTTGGATTTCCTGCTTGTGCCTTTGAGCACCTTCTGCAATGACCAAGTTTGTATTTGTTACGGGCGGTGTCGTATCATCCCTTGGCAAGGGGATTGCCGCTGCGTCTCTTGCCGCCATCCTCGAGTCCCGGGGCCTTAAAGTGACCATGATCAAACTGGACCCATACATCAATGTGGATCCGGGAACCATGAGTCCATTCCAGCACGGTGAAGTTTTCGTGACCGACGACGGCGCGGAAACCGACCTCGATCTGGGTCACTACGAACGTTTCATCTCTACCCGGATGCACAAGGTGAACAACTTCACCACCGGACAGATTTACGAATCCGTCATCCGCAAGGAACGTCGTGGCGAATATCTGGGCAAAACCGTTCAGGTCATCCCACACATCACGAATGAAATCCAGAATTTCATCCATCGTGGCGCGGAAGGCTACGATGTCGCCCTGGTTGAAATCGGCGGTACTGTCGGCGATATCGAATCGCTGCCGTTCCTTGAAGCGGCCCGTCAGCTGAGCCTGCGCGCTCCTGAAAATTCAACCGTTTTCGTTCATCTGACGCTGGTTCCTTATATCGCCTCGGCCGGAGAACTGAAAACCAAGCCAACCCAGCATAGTGTACAGAAACTGCGTGAAATCGGTATTTATCCCGATGCGTTGCTGTGCCGTGCCGACCGGGCAATTCCGGACGATGAACGCGCCAAGATTTCACTGTTTTCAAACGTCAGGGAAGACTCCGTCATCTCCGTCTGGGATGTCGATACCATCTACAAGATCCCTCAAATGCTGCACGATCAGGGACTGGATACCATCGTCTGCAACAAGCTGAAACTGTCTCCTCCGAAAGCCGACCTTTCTATCTGGAGCAAGCTCGTTTATGCCATCGACCATCCGGAAAAAGAAGTCTCGATCTGCATGGTCGGCAAATACGTCGACCTGACCGAATCCTACAAG
>JAEXJM010000043.1 GCA_023449275.1 Pseudomonadota bacterium
ATTTCAGCCAGCTTGCCGAAAAAGGAAATACGGTGCCATTCGGTCTGTTCCTTCTGTTCACCCGAAGTCTTGTCACGCCAGCGATCGGTTGTGGCTACAGCAATACTGGTAACCTGTTCACCACTGGGCAGATAGCGATTTTCCGGATCGCGGCCGAGATTACCGACAATGATAACCTTGTTGATCGACGCCATGACTTTCTCCTGATAGACGTATTAATTTATGCAATATTTATTCATCAACGAGCTGAAACAGGCCCGTTCATGAACCACAATTATGCAGCATTATATTCCACCAGAGAGTGGTTTCACACAACCGGAACGGCTGGAATAAAAAAACTTTTCGCAGCCTGTTTTTTATTAACGGTCACTGGCTTCTGCGACAGAATCGCAAATGCGTTATAGTATCGAATTGGCCTGTATATATTAACAGTTCGCTTTGCTTTGACCAAATTGCCTTCCATGACTGAAGAACAAGGAAAAATCGTTATCCGTGGCGCTCGCACGCATAATCTGAAAAACATCCAGATCGACCTGCCGCGCAACAAGCTGATTGTCATTACCGGACTCTCCGGCTCCGGAAAATCATCGCTCGCTTTCGACACTTTATATGCCGAGGGACAACGCCGTTATGTGGAATCGCTGTCGGCTTATGCACGCCAGTTCCTGCAACTGATGGAAAAGCCGGACGTCGATCTGATCGAGGGGCTTTCTCCTGCCATCGCGATCGACCAGAAAGCGTCATCACACAATCCGCGCTCGACGATTGGAACCGTTACGGAAATATACGATTACCTGCGTCTGCTGTTTGCCCGTGTGGGAACGCCGTTCTGTCCTGAACATCCGGAAAAACCGCTGGCGGCACAATCCGTTTCCCAGATGGTCGATGCCGTTATGGCCATGCCGGAAGGCACACGCCTGATGATTCTGGCCCCGGTTGTCGCCAACCGCAAGGGCGAACACGCCGACCTGTTCGAACAGATGCAGGCACAGGGATATATCCGTTTCCGCGTGCAAAGCGGAACGAAAGCCGCCCATGTTTTCGATGTGGACAGCCTTCCCTCACTCAAAAAGAATGAAAAACATACCATTGACGTCGTTGTCGACCGTGTGCGCGTCAATCCGGACATCAAGCAGCGGCTGGCTGAAAGTTTCGAGACAGCCCTGAGACTGGCGGAAGGCCGGGCGCTGACAGTCGATATGGACACCGGAGAGGAACAGGTCTTTTCGAACCAGTTCGCCTGCCCTGTCTGCGGCTATTCGATCCATGAGCTGGAACCACGCCTGTTTTCGTTCAACAACCCGATGGGCGCCTGTCCGGAATGTGACGGACTCGGTCATATCGAATTTTTCGATCCCAAACGGATCGTGCTTGTCCCGAGTCTTCCTTTGGCTTCCGGCGCCATCAAAAGCTGGGACCGGCGCAATCCTTTCTACTTCCAGATGTTGCAGGCACTGGCCGACCATTATCACTTCAGTGTCGATACGCCATATGAAGATTTGCCGGACGACATCAAGAATGTCATCCTTTATGGTTCCGGCAAGGAAAAAATCGCCTTCACATACATCAATGGGCATGGTCGCCCGTGGATTCGCGAACATACCTTTGAAGGTGTGGTCAACAATCTGGAACGACGTTACCGTGAAACGGATTCGATGGCGGTCAGGGAAGATCTAGCCAAGTTGATCAACGAAAGGGAATGCCCGACCTGCCACGGTGCCCGCCTGCGTGTGGAAGCACGTTTCGTCAAGGTCGGTGATGGCGATCAGGCCCGAACCATCAATGAAATCACGCGTTTGCCGTTGAATGAGGCACTGGCTTATTTTGAAACGCTTTCATTGACAGGCGCGAAGAAAGAAATCGCCTCACGCATTATCAATGAAATCGTCTCGCGCCTGCATTTTTTGAATGACGTCGGGCTGGATTACCTTTCATTGAGCCGCAGCGCGGAAACGCTTTCCGGCGGTGAATCACAGCGTATCCGTCTGGCGTCACAAATCGGCAGTGGCCTGACCGGTGTCATGTACGTACTCGATGAACCGTCTATCGGCCTGCACCAGCGGGACAACGACCGACTTATCGCGACCCTGAAGCATTTGCGCGACATCGGCAATACCGTCATCGTCGTCGAACATGACGAAGACGCCATACGCACGGCCGATTTCATCGTCGATATGGGTATCGGCGCAGGTGTTCACGGCGGTAATGTCGTTGCCAGCGGTTCACCTGCCGAAATTCTGGAATCCAAAGAGTCCCTGACGGCGAAATATCTGAACGGTTCGCTTTCCATCCCCGTTCCGGAAAAACGTGTCAAACGGGATACCGGCAAGCAGCTTGTCATCAGAGGCGCGACGGGCAACAACCTGAAAAAGGTCACGTTGAGGCTGCCTGTAGGCCTGCTTACCTGTGTCACCGGCGTATCCGGATCAGGCAAATCGACTCTGGTGAACGACACGCTGTATGCTGCCGTATCCCGTCATATTTACGGTTCCCAGACTGAACCCGCCCCTTTCGAATCCATTGACGGGCTGGAACACTTCGATAAGGTCATCGCCGTCAATCAGGCCCCGATCGGGCGCACTCCCCGTTCGAACCCGGCGACATATACCGGCCTGTTCACGCCTATCCGTGATCTGTTTGCCGGTGTGCCGCACGCACGCGAACGCGGTTATACGCCAGGCCGCTTTTCTTTCAATGTCAAGGGTGGCCGTTGTGAGTCCTGTCAGGGTGACGGCGTCATCAAGGTCGAAATGCATTTCCTGCCGGACGTCTACGTCCCCTGCGACGTTTGCCATGGCAAGCGTTATAACCGCGAAACGCTGGAAATCACGTACAAGGACAAGAACATTTCCGACGTACTGAACATGACTGTGGAAGAAGCGCATGAATTTTTCGATGCCGTCCCTTCCATCGCCAGACGGTTACAGACCCTTCTGGATGTCGGTCTTGGTTACATACGGCTCGGGCAAAGCGCGACAACACTTTCCGGAGGGGAGGCACAGCGTGTGAAACTCTCGCTGGAACTGTCGAAACGGGATACCGGCCGGACACTGTACATCCTGGACGAGCCGACGACAGGGCTGCACTTCCACGATATCGACATGCTGTTGAAAGTCATCCACCGCCTGCGCGATCAGGGCAATACGGTCGTGATCATCGAGCACAATCTGGATGTGATCAAAACGGCGGACTGGATCGTCGATCTCGGGCCTGAAGGCGGGGCCGGAGGGGGCCAGATCATTGCGACGGGCACACCGGAAGATATCGCGAAAGAAAAAGCCAGCATGACCGGCAAATATCTTGGCGCCATGCTGAAAACAAGGAAGAAGTAATGTTTCCTTCTGCCAGGCGGACAGATGCCGGTTAGTCCCGGAAACAACCCCTTCAAAAATGGCAGTTGCTGTTTTTTGTTCGGGGCGGCTGGCGTCCATTTTTCTGTGAGGAATCAGCCAACGAAGCTACACCGGTCAGAGCAACACGTTTTCAGCCAGATTGATGCCCTCTGACGTTCCACGAAGCACCAGAACATCGTTATCCCGAAAAACCAGATTGTCCGTGACCTTGATTCTTTCCTTGTCTCTGCGGACAAGCGTGATTTCGACTTGCGAGGCGGGCAAATCGACGTCCTGAACCGTCTTGCCGATGGCACTTGCCCCGGATGGCAGGGTCAGGGCATGCAGCCTCCAGTAGGAATCCATTTCGTTCGGAATGATATCGCTCTCACCCAGAAAGTATTCCCTCAACTTGACGTAACGGGATGAACGGACATTCTGGACCCGTTTCATGATCCGTTTCATAGGAATGCCGTAAAGCATATAGGCGTAGGATGTCAGTACCAGACTGCTTTCGATGATTTCCGGAACAACTTCATCCGCACCGGCTTCCTTCAGACGGTCGAAGTCCGTGTCGTCGTAACTGCGGACGATAACCGGCAGGTTCGGCGCCATTTCCTTGGCAAAGTGCAATATTTTCAATGCCGCCTGTGTATTGGCAAAGGTGATGATCAGCGATGAGGCGCGGTGAATGCCTGCCGCCACCAGACTTTCCCTTCGTGTCGCATCGGCATAGGAAACGCTGGCCCCGGCTGTTTCCGCCTTGCGGATCCGCTCGAGATCGAGATCAAGCGCCCGGTAAGGGATCTGTTCTTCTTCCAGCAATGTCGCAATATTCTGCCCGGTACGGCCGAAACCGGCCATGATTACATGCTGCTGCAATGACATGGCACTGCTGGCGATCTTCGTCAGCTCAAGTGACTGCTGTACCCATTCGTTCGACGAGAAACGCATGACGATCTTGTCGGAATTCAAAATGATGAACGGTGCAATCAGCATCGACAGTACCATCGACACCATCGCGACCTGCAAAAGCCAGGGTTCAACCATATTCAGGCCACCGATCTGATTGACCAGAACAAAGCTGAATTCACCCGCCTGTGCAAGTGCCAGGCCGGTCTTGAGACTGACTCCCTTGGATGCGCCAAACAGCCTTGTCAGCCATGCCGTCAGTGCAAACTTGTACAGAAAGGCGATGACGACCGTCAGAATGACAAGCCACCAGTATGTGATGATGACATGCATGTCGAGCATCATGCCGATGGTGATGAAGAACAGCCCCAGCAGAACGTCCCTGAAGGACTTGATGTCAACATCCACCTCGTTTTTGTAACGTGTTTCCGAAATCAGCATACCGACAATGAAAGCACCCAGTTCCATGGACAGACCGGCTTTTTCCGTTATCCATGCTGCTCCGAGAGTGATCAGGAGCAGGTTCAGCATGAACAGTTCCTGAGAATTCCTGCTGGCAACGAGCGACAGCCACTTGTTCATCATTTTCTTGCCGAAAAAGAGGAGCAGCATCAAGACGAGAGCGGTTTTACCCAGAGCCAGGCCGATCAGAAGCCAGATATCGCCCGTTCCACGGGACAGGGTCGGAACGATGATCAAAAGCAGAACGACTGCCAGATCCTGGAACAGGAGAATTCCGATGACACGCCTGCCGTAATCGGTTTCCAGTTCCATGCGTTCGGCAAGCATTTTGGAGACAATCGCCGTTGAAGACATCGCCCATGCGCCACCCATCGCGAGGGCCGCCTGCCAGGTAGTCGTTCCCAGCGAGGGAAGCAGAAAGACGATGGCAAATGTGATGAGGATGGATCCAAGAATGGAAATCGAGACCTGCGCCAACCCCAGCCCGAATACGATTTTCCGCATCGCCAGCAGTTGTGGCAATGAAAATTCGAGCCCGACAGTAAACATCAGGAAAACAACCCCGAATTCGGCCAGACCTTCCAGAGACTGAGCATCACTCACGATCCCGGTAGAGTACGGCCCGATGACGGCACCGACAGCCAGATAACCCAGAATCGAAGGGAGTTGAAGCGAACGGAAAATGACCACCCCGATAACGGCGGCAGCCAACATCAACAGGACAAATTCAAGGGAATGCATGGAAGAGATTACATTCTTTCAGATTCTAAATATCATTCGATAAAAACACGGGAAATAGTCACGATTCCCATCATCAGGCACTCTTTTTGAAACCGGGCCTTACCGCTTTTTCCCATTCGTCATTGTAACGAATTTCACCTTCCGGTGAAGGTTCCGATTGTGAAGAAATGTTACAAGATTTATCGGTTATCATTATATCGGTTCATACCCGAACATCGGTAAAATACTATTTTTATATAAAATCAGGATTCCTGCCAGAACAGGTACCAGAATATTGCTTGGCGAATTACTGCACAGATAATTCGTTTATACTTTCACAATGAACTTACAAGCCAAAAAAAATAAACCCTCCATTGATTCGGATCGCATGTTACAGCTTGCGGATGAAACGCTGGCAATAGAATCACATGCGCTGGAATCATTAAGAAAACGATTTATTGAAGAAGACGCGGAACATTTCATTCAATCCGTCACTCTGCTTTTGAATTGCAAGGGACGGGTTGTCGTTTCCGGCATGGGCAAATCCGGCCACATCGGCCGTAAAATCGCCGCCACTCTGGCATCCACTGGTACACCTGCCATGTTTGTCCATCCTGCCGAGGCAGCGCACGGTGATTTGGGCATGATCACACACGATGACGTTTTTATCGCCCTGTCCTATTCAGGAGAAGCCAACGAGCTGATGTCGATCGCACCCATCATCAAGCGGATGGGTACAAAGCTGATCGCCATGACAGGCCGCCCCGATTCCAGTCTGGCACAACTGGCCGATATCCATCTTAACGTGCATGTCGAAAAGGAAGCGTGTCCGTTAAATCTTGCCCCGACGGCCAGTACGACAACGACTCTGGCACTGGGCGATGCCCTTGCCGTTGCCGTTCTTGATGCACGCGGATTCCGTGAAGACGATTTCGCCCGTTCCCATCCAGGCGGTGCCCTGGGACGCAAATTGCTGACACTGGTGGCCGATGTCATGCGTTCCGGCGATGATGTTCCTGTCGTCAGGGCGGACACCCTTTTATATGATGCCCTTTTTGAAATCACCAAAAAAGGCATCGCCATGACGGCTGTCGTCGATGAGGCGGGCCATGCCATTGGCGTCTTTACGGATGGGGATCTGCGTCGCCTGATAGAAAAGCAGCATAATTTCTCGAATCTCGTCATTCGTGACGTGATGTCGAAAAATCCAAGGACTATCGGTTCCGACAAGCTGGCTGCCGAAGCGGTCAGCATTATGGAAAAATACCGGATCAACCAGCTTCTGGTAACCGATAATGATGGAAAACTGATCGGTGCACTGCACATACATGATTTGACGGAAGCCAAGGTAATCTGATGAATATGGAATTGTTAGGCAAATTAGCCAAAATCAAATTGATGATTTTCGATGTCGATGGCGTCCTGACCGATGGCAAGATGCATTATGGTGTCGATGGTGAAATCATGAAAAGTTTCAACGTTCTGGACGGACATGGCATCAGGCTGTTAAAACATGCCAATGTCGCAACAGCCATTATCAGCGCACGCAATACCCCTATCGTGCTGAAACGGGCTGCCGATCTGGAAATCAGCCACGTCATCCAGGGCGCCGGCGACAAGCGTGCCGCTCTGGAAACCCTGCTTGAAAAAACAGGGGTTGATGCCGGGGAATGCGGGTATATTGGTGACGACATTATCGACTTGCCCATTCTGACGCGTGTCGGTGTGACGTTTACCGTCCCAAACGGACATGTTGAAGTTCTCTCACGCGTGGATCATATTACCCACCGATCTGGTGGTGAGGGTGCTGTACGCGAGGTTTGTGACATGATCCTGACCGCAAAGGGATGTTATACCTCAGTTCTGGAGTCTTTCCTGAAATGAAGAGGGGAGCCAAAGCCGCCCTGAGAATACGGCTGACCGTCATTTTTCTGGTCGTCCTGTTTCTGACGCTAGGCAGCATGTGGGTCAATATGGTCATCAGGAAAACGGCCATGGACGCGTCATCCGAAACGCAAAGAACGGATCCCGACTATTTTGTCGAGAACTTCCGTTATTTCAATATCAAACCGACAGGAGAAGCGCAATACGAGGCAACAGGTACCAAACTGACCCATTACCCTGCCGATGATACCTATCTGATCGACAATCCTGTCCTGATCACACAGAACAAAAAGGGCCAGATCGAAACGATTTCATCAAAAGAGGCATTTGTCGAAGATTTCAACACGAAGATTCACATGCGCGAAAATGTGGTCATGGAACGGGAAGCAGGCGCAGGCAAAGGCCCCGTCAGGTTGACTTCGGAATACGTTCTGGTATTCCCTGATGAGGAAATCATGACCAGCGACAGGGAAGTGACCATCAAGAGCGACAATTCCACCGTGACCGGCGTTGGCCTGTACTCGAACAACGCCACTCGTGAAGTGCAGATATCCAAGCGTGCCAGAGTCACTTATAATCCTCCCGGTGCAGCCAAAAAATAAAAGAGAGCCCCCCAGACGATAATGAACATTTTCCAGCCTTTCAAATTACTGATTCTGGCACTTTGCATGGGATTGTCCTTTCCTGCACTTGCCGAGAAAGCTGACGCCAACAAGCCGACCGACATCGAAGCCGACCAAATGATTGTCGATGACGTCAAACAGGTAACGACCTTTACCGGAAATGTCATCGTCACGAAAGGAACCCTGCTGGTCAAGGCAGCCAAAGCCGTTATCGTTCAGGATCCGGAGGGATATCAGTACATCACGCTTTATGGCACCCCTGGAAAACCGGCGTCCATGAAACAGAAAATGGATGGTGGCCCCAATCTCTGGATGGAAGGCTACGGTGAAAAAATCGAATATGACAACAAAAACGAAATCGCCAAGTTCTATACCCGTGCCCGCGTGAAACGCATTGAAGATTCTGTCGTAACCGATGACGTGATGGGCGAATACATTGCTTACGATGGCAAATCGGAATATTACCGGGTCAACAATACGTCGCAAGGCGTCTCGAAACCGGGTGCCGGACGGGTCAGGGCCGTTATTCAACCTCGTGAAAAAAAGACTGAAAAATGAGTGCTAGTAAACTGGTTGTCCGCCATCTGCAAAAAACCTACGGCAAGAGAACCGTCGTTTCCAATGTCTCGCTCGACGTCGCCAGTGGCGAAGTTGTCGGCCTGCTCGGCCCGAACGGTGCCGGGAAAACCACTTCGTTTTATATGATTGTCGGCCTTGTCCCTGCCGATGACGGTACCATCGACCTGGATGGTATCGACCTGACGCGCCTGCCGATTCATAAACGCGCACAAATGGGATTGTCCTATCTTCCGCAGGAAGCGTCCGTTTTCCGCAAGCTGAACGTGGAAGACAACATCCGTGCCGTACTGGAGCTCCAGAAGAAAGACGGGAAACCACTGTCAAAAGAGGAAATCGAGGCAAAACTCGACAGTCTGCTGGCCGAACTGCAAATCGAGAAACTGAGAACCAACTCCGCCATGTCGCTCTCCGGCGGTGAAAGACGACGCGTTGAAATCGCCAGAGCGCTTGCCAGCGATCCACGGTTCATCCTGCTGGATGAACCCTTTGCCGGTATCGATCCGATTGCCGTCATCGAAATCCAGCGCATTGTGCGTTTCCTGAAGGACAGGGGAATTGGTGTACTGATCACGGACCACAATGTGCGCGAAACGCTTGGCATCTGCGATCACGCGTACATCATCAATCAGGGAACTGTGCTCGCCAGCGGACATCCTGAAGAAATCATTGAGAACGAGTCCGTCAGACGCGTTTATCTGGGGGAACACTTCAGAATGTAGGAAACCGGAATGGCATGAAACAGAAACTTCAAACCAGCCTTGCCCAACATCTTGCCTTAACCCCGCAGTTACAGCAATCCATACGCCTCCTTCAATTGTCAAGCCTGGAATTGAATCAGGAACTGGAACAGGCTTTGCAGGAAAACCCCCTTCTTGAAAGAATGGATGACCCTCTGGCCCATTCAGCACGGCTTGTGGGAGACGGTTCGATCGTATCCTCCACAAAACAGCCGGAGACATCTCTTAACAGTACTGCCGATGATTATTCCGGCAACGGGGAACGCCCTGCTGATACCGACAGAGTCGACAGTCTCTGGAATGATCCTGTTACATCAGAACGTCAACCTGACGATGAACGATCAAAACCCCAGATAGAAGCGCCTCCCGAGTCCCTTCGTGAGCATCTGGTTTCTCAAATGAGATTGTCCATCACCAGCCAGCGTCAACGTGCTCTGGTTGAACTGATCATCGATGCCCTGGACACCAATGGTTTTCTTCAGGAAACCCTGTCCGAAATGCTCGAATGGCTTCCCCCCGAACTCGATATCAGCATCAAGGAACTGGAAGAAGCGCTTTCCTGCGTACAGGATCTCGATCCCCCCGGTGTCGGTGCAAGAACGAGCTCGGAATGTCTCGCCATTCAGCTTCGCCTGATGCCCCGCATTCCGTATATTGTACGCAAACGGGCCATGACTATCGTTGAGAACCATCTTGAGCTCTTCGCACGGCACGATTTCACCCGCCTGCAAAAAATGCTGGATTGTGATGAAGAGGATCTGAAAGAGGCACAGGAAGTCATTTACCGGTGTAATCCCCATCCGGGCGCCCCTTACGCATCCGATACGGCTGAAACCGTCGTTCCTGAGATCATTGTCAGCAAAAAAAACAGCCGCTGGATTGCAGAACTGAATCCGGCAGCCATACCGAAAATCCGGATCAATCAATTGTATGCAAACATTTTGGGAAATTCCGGCAATAAGGCTGCGCTTTCCGTTCAACTTCGTGAAGCCAAATGGCTGATCCGGAATATAAACCAGCGCTTCGAAACCATCCTTAAAACCAGCTGCGCCATCGTGGAACGCCAACAGAATTTCTTCTCTTTTGGGCCAACATCAATGCGCCCTCTTGTTTTGCGTGAAATAGCTGATACACTAGGACTACACGAGAGCACTATCTCCCGTGTAACCAGTCAGAAATTCATGCGAACACCACATGGAATTCTGGAATTGAAATACTTTTTCGGAAGTTCTGTCGCAACGGAAACAGGTGGTGAAGCTTCATCGACAGCCATTCGGGAAAAGATCAGGCAGCTGATTGAAACCGAAGACAGGAAAAAACCTCTTTCTGACAACAAGATTGCACAGTCTCTTGAAAAAGAAGGTTTGATCGTGGCAAGAAGAACCGTCGCAAAGTATCGCGATATTCTCAAAATACCTCCGGCAAGCCTGCGCAAGAAGTTGTAGTCCTGTTCAAAAGTTTTTTTGGACACGAAGAATTAAAACGATTAGGTGACATCATCAAGGAGAAGTGTATGAACCTTACCATCAGTGGACATCATCTCGAAGTAACGCCTGCAATTCGTAGTCATGTCGAAAGCAAACTCGAAAGAATGAAACGGAATTTTGATGGCGTCATCGATATTTCGGTTTTATTGGCTGTTGACAATGTTTCCGACAAGGAAAAGAGCCAGCGCGCTGAAATCAATCTGAATATGAGTGGAAAGACATTGCATGTCGAAAGTGTCGCATCCGACCTTTACGCTGCAATCGATCTTCTGATGGATAAACTTGACAGGCAACTCGTCAAGGTGAAAACAAAATCCAAGGAACATTCCAGAGATTCGGTCAAGAATATGCCCGGCACGGATGATGCATCCGTCTGAAGCAATCCATGACTGAAAAAAAGGCGCTTATAGCGCCTTTTTTCTTTTTTGAAACCGATTTCTTCCGTCTTTTCCATAAACCAGTCAATCCACCTGATGCCTGCATCATTACTGGCCTTATCCATTTTTCGACTTGTCTTTCCCTGCATTTTCCCAAACGCCTGTTTGATAAAAGAGACTTAAATCTGAAGTCACTTCACTCATTTGCCTCCAATCGATGAAGAAATGAATATGGAATACGAATACAACCCGCTTTTGCACGTCGACAGCGACAACGTCAAGACACTGGATCTGGCCCCCGCCAATGCATACCATTTCCTGTCGGCAATCACCGATGAAACGATAAGGCCGGTTATCGTCACAAACGGCGCAGTGAAACTGATCACTGTGCAATATCGGGAACAGGCGAGAAAGGCATCGAAAATGCCCTGAAAAGGACCCGGAATTATGGTCTGCTGACATGCCCTCAACTGATAACATGGACAAACGAACTGGCCTGATACGAAGTCGTCTCAAACAGCATCGTCGGGATTGCAAGACTGCAAAATGATGGAATGGCTTACGTGAAACCATAAACGTTCTTCCGGTTTCACAATCCCGATAGCCGTTTGATGAAACAGACAAGGATATAAGAGGTTCTTGTACAAAAGCCCGCTATATCTTTTTATTTTCCATCTCCGAAACCCATGTCAAAAATGTCAGGACACTGCTATAATTCCTGCTTGTTCGGGGCGTAGCGCAGCCTGGTAGCGCACTTGCATGGGGTGCAAGGGGTCGGAAGTTCGAATCTTCTCGCCCCGACCAATTAAATCAGTTACTTACAGATGCCAGACTGTAAGATCGGATGAAAAAAATCGGCTATATCGGTTTTTTCTGAAAAAGCCCGCCATTTTGTTTCCAAAAAACAAATTTTTTGATTTGTGTCCCATCAGTTCAAGCACACCAGATAAATATCACTTAAAATTAGTAAAATATTAACTGCAAGAACAATACCTGCGCGATTACAATGTGGCAATACAAGTGCTTCATTGTATTGTGTTATTTTTTTGAATCCGAACGTGCAACTAGCATGAAATCGGTCTGTGCGGCCTGCCTCAGACAATAGACTAAGCCATGTTTTTATCCAAACCGTATTCTTTACCCAAAACGCCCCATTCAACGGTATCCATTAACATATTGGGCCGCAAAATGACAAAACCACTTGTTTTGTGCGATTTCGATAATACCATCAGTACCAGCGATGTGACGGATACTTTATTGCAGCATTTCGGTATGCCTGGCCACGAAGAGCTGGAAAACGACTGGGTTGCAGGCAAGATCGGTTCAAAAGAATGCATGAGTGGCCAGATTGGCCTGTTGAACGCCAGTTTTGACGAATTGAACGACTGCCTGCAACAGATCACGATTGATCCCTACTTTCCCCAGTTCGTAAAAACCATACAGCAACACAATATCGATTTGCATATTGTCAGTGACGGTCTCGATTATGCAATCGACACCATTTTACAGCGTTATGGTCTGGCATCCATTCCCATTTATGCCAACCGGCTGATCCAGACAGGTGAACGAAGCTGGAAGCTTGAATTTCCATACGAAAGTACCGACTGCAAGAAAAAGAGCGGACACTGCAAGTGCATCCATACCCGACAACAGGCCGGTCATTCCAGGCGCATTATTTACGTAGGCGATGGTGCCTCCGATTATTGCGTTTCCCACCAAACAGACTGGGTACTCGCAAAAAACAGCCTGATTGATTATTGCCACGAAAACCGACTGAAACATTCCCCGATACAGAGTTTCAGGGATGCAGAAAAACTGCTTCCGGAATTACTGCCGGAATTTTTTGTGCCTGTTGCTGAACACGCTGTTCTGGCTTAAATACTGTCCTCCGATAAAAAATGATTCAAAATGCCGAATTCATCCTGCCAGGCAATCGTACAGGTGTTTTATTGATTCATGGCTTGACCGGAACCCCCAATGAAATGCGGATTGTCGGCCGTGGCCTGAATCGTGCCGGCTTCACTGTTTATGCCATGCAGCTTGCAGGTCACTGTGGCGACGAGGAAGACCTGAACCAGACAACATGGCAGGACTGGTATGCGAGTGTCGAACAAGCAGCTTTCAAACTGAAAGAAGAAGTCGATCACGTATTTGTTGCCGGCCTGTCCATGGGTGCGCTTCTTTCACTCAAACTGGCGGCTGAACACCCGGAATTTGTCCGGGGCGTTGGCGTTTACGGTGTCACATTCAATTACGATGGCTGGAGCATGCCGTTCTGGGCAAAGAAATTCTTTTTCCTTCTCACATGGTTCAAGCGTTTTGGCCTGTTTCAGAAAACCTCATTTCTGGAACAACCCCCTTACGGACTCAAAGACGAACGAATCAGGGCAACCGTCGCAGAAAGTATGGCCAGCGGGGACAGTACGCAGGCAGGCCTTGCCGGAAACCCGTTTCCCGCTCTGGCCGAAATGCAAAAACTGGCGGCCATCGTCAGAAAAGATTTGCCCAGAGTCCATTCACCCTGCCTGATTCTGCATTCAAGCCACGATGATATTGCAGACATGAATACAAACGCGAAGGTGGTCGAACGTTTCGTGTCCGCCCCGACAAAATTCGTACCACTGGAAGACAGTTACCATATGATCACAATTGACCGCCAACGCCGTCAGGTTATTGAAGAATCGATTGATTTCTTTGGGAAAATTGTGGCATCTTGTGATCTGGATTCCGGCAGGCAAACACGATGAATACACTGATTATCTTCACCTGGCTTGGCAACGTCATACTTGATACGCTCGGTCAGCTCGCCTTCAAGCGGGCTGCCACCATATCAAAAGAAGGCGAGGGCTGGCACTACTGGGTCAATCTGTTTTCAAACGGCTGGCTATGGGTCGGAATCGGTTCTTACGTCGGCGAATTCCTCTTGTGGCTGGCATTTTTGACACTTGTGCCATTATCGGAAGGCATTCTTCTCGGTTCTGTCAACATCATCGCCGTGATGGTGGTGGGACGAATCCTGTTCAAGGAAAAGCTGACGCCCCTGCGTCTGACAGGCATCCTGCTTGTCGCTTCCGGTGTCGCTGTCGTGGGAGCGTTCTCATGAAACGAATTACCTTTTATCTCGTCGGTTTTGCATTCCTGATGTTCTTCGATACACTGGGTCAATGCAGTTTCAAGATGACGGCGATTCATGCATTGCCGCTCACATTCGATTTGCCCTGGCTCAGCCGTGTCTTTTGGCAACCTTACGTCTATATGGCAATCGGTGGTTATGTGGGTGCCTTTTTTACATGGATGACCCTTTTGAAACGGGCACCGGTCGGTCCCGCATTTGCCGCTTCGCATCTTGAAGTCGTTACCGTCATGGTCGCCTCCATATGGGTATTCAATGAAGAAATCACTTTGCCGGGCCTGATCGGAGCGGCGCTTATCGTAGGTGGTATCATCTGTCTGGCATTTGCGGAAAAAGAACTGGAAGATAAAGAAAAGACGGAAGAGACCGAAAAAGTACTGGAATAAACATGGCAAGTCACTACGAGGTTCCCCCCACAGCAGGATTGCCTCTCAAAGCCGGTGATCTGTTCTCGAACGGTGGTGGCCTTGCCGACATGGTTTCCCGGATCATGGGGCTGCCGTCCCCTCAAGTGGAATGTTCCGGAACGGCTTCCCTCGTCATCGCACTCAGTACACTGAAAAAATCCTCAAATCGCAAGGAAGTCATCATCCCTGCCTACACCTGTCCTCTGGTACCTATCGCTGTGGCCCACTGCGGATTGCAAGTCAGACTTTGTGACCTCGCACCAGACGATTTCGACCTCGATATCGAACAGCTGGCTTCCCTTATCAATGAAAATACACTGGCTGTCCTTCCGACCCATCTCGGCGGACGTGTCGCGGATATCGCTTCCGTCAAAAAGCTGGCAGCCCCATTCAGCGTCACCGTCATCGAAGATGCTGCACAGGCTCTGGGAGCGGATGTGGGAAAAGACGGTGATATCACTTTTTACAGTCTGGCCGTCGGAAAAGGTTTGTCCATCTTCGAAGGTGGTCTCATGACGACAAATGATCCTGCCCTGCGCCAACAGCTTCATGAAACAAGCCTGGACATCATTCCTTCCGATTGGCCTTTCGAATTGCGGCGTTGCCTCGAACTGGCCGGATATTCCCTCTTATATCACCCGGCAGGCCTGCATTACGTTTACGGACAACCACGACGCAAGGCTTTGCAGGCTGCACATCCGGAAGACGCCATCGGTGACCTCTTCGATTTCGACATTCCTCTTCACCGTGTCAGCCGCTGGCGGCAAAATGCTGGCGCCAATGCGATGAAGCGCCTGCCTGAATTCATTGAAAAAACCCGTCGACAGGCCTCAATCCGCTGCAAGCGTCTGAATACCATTCAGGGCATAAAGATCATTACGGACAAAACCGGAACCGAAGGGGTATGGCCATTTCTGATGGTGCTCATGCCAGACGGAATGGCACGGGACAAAGTCATGGAAAGCCTCTGGCCTTCTCCATTCGGCGTGACTCGCTTGTTCATGCATGCCTTGCCGGATTATGCTTACCTTGAAAGGATCGTCCCGGACGCGTCCATTCCCAATGCACGCGACTTTGCCAGCCGGATGCTGACCATATCGAACAGCCTCTGGCTGGATGATGAGCGGTTTGAAGAAATCTGCCAGGCTCTGGAAAAAGTCATTGGATAATGAGGACAAGATACCTTCTGTCAGAGCAATGCCTTCAGAACACGTGTATTGAACGCCTGCTGCTGTTTTTGCCATGTCTGCAACCGATCTTCCGGAACCGGTTCCTGACCATCCAGCCAGCTCATGCACCGTTTCCAGCGATTCCGGTAAGTCCAGTTTGAGACCTCGCCGTTGATATCACTGGCCACCAGACGTGGCTTTAGCGAATCAATAATGCGGTAAAGATCAGATTCGGTCATCCGCCCCTGATCCCAATTGGTGCAGACCGTTTCCTTTGAAAAGGCATCCTTGTCAATGGACAGATAAACGGGCGACTGCCTGTTGCACTGGATTTCAACGAAAGCACTGACCAACTCATCTGGTGAATCGAAACGTCTGGCAGCATTTCCGATCCCGATCGTTTTGGCCCAGCCGATATTGACATCCATGCACCAATAGGTCAGCTTGCCTTTATAGAGCGGCCAAAGACGGTTTTCCCAAGCATGGGCCAGCCCCACGTCCCCAGATGTGATGCCAAGAACATGAATATGTTCCACCCGATCCAGTCTGGCAGCATGCGACACCCATGAACCGCAATGGATACCGAATGGGAAACGCATGTTGTCGGGATGATTATCGAGAATGACAAGTTCCAGCGAAGCAGATGGCTCAAGTTTTTTGCAAGCCCTTTCCACCAGCAAGGCGCTGATATGATGAAAATCGCCACTGCCCATCAGAACCGTCCCGTAATCGGGCGGTAATTCACGTTCAAGGAAAGTGTCCAGACGCCTGAAGGTTTTCATGGAACAGCCATAGCGAACGTCATCCTGCCATGCAGACAGATCAATAAGCGTTGCTCCCGGAACATCACCGGTACTCTGGTCGAAATCGAGAATGACGGGCTGTAATATCATGAATCAGTCAGGATTTAATGGATTTTGCGGTTTCCTGCCACTGGCTGTCGTTTTCAAACAGGCGTTTGAATCGGCTCAGAACAAATCTCAATACCGGATTGCGGATATATACCGCGTGGCGCGTAAACGTGAACCTTGCTCCAAGATAAGACTTGATTTCGGGATCGGTCCATCCCGCCACGTAAGTTTTCAGGCCTTTTTCAAGCGCATAATTCAGATTCTCGAACCAGCTCAGAAAATAAAGATTGCACTCACGGGCAGCGGGATACTCCAATCCGATATATTTGTCGATCAGTACGCCATTCCTTACGAAACAGATATTGTACCCAATCAGACTGTTTTCACGATGATAAGTGAAAATGACTGTGCCTGCCGATTTATCCTGTAACAGGCCCCTGAAAAAATCTTTCGACAACAAGTCGAAATGTATTTCGCTCTGGTTGAAAACGTTCAGATAGAGACGGTAATACTGTTCCAGTGTTTCAGATTCATCAAAAGAAGGATCCCCCCCTGACAGTATGCGTACCTCCACATCACTTCTCTTTTTCAACTTGCGTTTCAGGTCCTTGCGACGCGAACCGGACAGACGTCCCAGATAATCCGTCTCATCGGAATAATCGACAGGAAGCCATGCGAGAGCCTGCCCTTCCACGATCAAAAATCCCTGTTTCTCCAGCTCATCGGCAAACTGGCGTGAATAGGCATTGTCCTCTTGCGACAGAAGCGGTGAATCGAAGGGAATATCCTTGACGATCAAAAACGGATAACGCTTCGCCTGTGTCTGCTTCAATTGAAATGCAAATTCAGATGCAGAAACGGCTTCAGGCAGAAGAGCGTATTCAGAAACGGTTGTCCCGACAAAACAGGAAAAAAAGCGCAGAAGTTTTCCCCAGAAACGGTAAAGCGGAAAATGCAGGATTTTTTGCTGGAGTGCCGGTTCCATCGTCGTCAGCAGATCGAAATTCATGCAAAACGCAGGCACATTTCCTGTAACAGACGAAACAGAAAAGCCTTCAGGAGGATGATGGATGAATTGACTGACCAGTGTATCGGGTTCCAGCTGATTCCGGTAAGACACTGCGTATCCTGTTGAAATGAAAATTCCCCTTCCCTGCATCGACAGGAAAGGGGAGTTTGAATTATAAGGCGTTTTTGGCTTTGGTGATCAACTGATCGAGCAATGCGATACCCTGATCGATTTCTTCGGTGGTGATATGCAAAGAAGGCGCCAGTGTAATGACGTTCTTGTAATATCCACCCACATCCAGAATCAGGCCCATCTTCTTGCCTTTCCATTCCAGATCACCGGCCAGACCGATTTCAACCATCTTGTCAAGAAGAGCCTTGTTCGGCGTGAAACCGTCATCAGTACAGATCTCGGCACGAAGAGCCAGGCCAAGGCCATCGACGTCACCGATTTCCTTGTGACGTTTCTGAATGTCTTTCAGACCTTCGAGGAAATGGGCACCCTTTGCCATGACCATGGTTTCATAATCGGTTTCCTGAAGCATCTTCATGACTTCCAGGCCGAGAGCCGTACCCAGCGGATTGGACGCAAAAGTGGAATGGGTCGATCCCGGCGGGAAAACCGTCGGATTGATCAGTTCCTCACGTGCCCACAAACCACCCAGCGGATTCAGCCCGTTTGTCAGGGACTTGGCGAATACCAGAATGTCCGGAGTGACGCCGAAGTGTTCGATCGACCACAGTTTTCCGGTACGGTAAAATCCCATCTGGACTTCATCGACGACCAGCAGAATACCGTACTGGTCAAGGACTTTTTTCAGGCCGATGAAAAAATTGCGTGGTGGAACGACATAACCTCCGGTACCCTGAATTGGTTCCACATAGAAAGCGGCATATTCCGATTCGCCGACTTTAGGATCCCAGACGCCGTTATATTCTGTTTCGAACAGGCGTGCAAATTCCTTAACGCAATGCTCTCCGTATTCGTCTGCCGTCATTCCTTTCGGGCGACGGAATGGATAAGGAAAAGGAATGAACATGGCACGTTCACCGAAATGACCGTAACGGCGACGATACCGGTAACTGGAAGTAATCGCTGACGCGCCAAGGGTCCGGCCATGATAGCCGCCTTCGAACGCAAACATCAGACTTTTGCCTTGTGTGGCATTACGAACCAGTTTCAGGGAATCCTCGATGGATTGCGAACCGCCGACATTGAAGTGAACACGGCCATCCAGACCGAATTTCCTTTTCATGTCATCTGCAACTGTTTTGGCAAGCTGGATCTTGGTCGGATGCAGATACTGGCTGGCAATTTGAGGAAGTTCGTCGATCTGCTTTCTCAGAACATTATTCAGCCGTTCGTTACCATAGCCGAAATTGACGGCGGAATACCACATCTGCAAATCGAGAAAAGGCGTCCCTTCCGTGTCGTACATGTAACTGCCTTCGCAATGAGCGAAGATATTGGGATTCTGGACATAGTGGACTGTATCGCCAAACGAACAGTATTTCGCTTCATCTGCCAGCAATTGCCCAACGTCAACCTGCTGCCCGGCAGACATCTCATTTCTGGTCATTTCAATTCCTTTAATAGAGACCGTTTTCCAATTATCGAGCTTGCATTCTTCGATAATTTATGTTTGAACAAGTGATTGCCTCCACCTTCATCAAAACATATTGTCAAACGATCCGATTAAAAGCCTGACAACAATCGAGAGGTAAAGTTGCAATATTGATAATAATGGCCTTGAATAATAGCACGAATATTTCAAGTTTCTTTTCAGCTTGTCGAAGGAAAACAATACATATGTTTAGTATTCAGATTTCTTGTCAATTTGTTACACTTTACCAACTAAACCGATAGAATCATACACATTGAACCTTCCTGCATATTTTTCATGAAAAACTACTGGCTTCGCAGCATGTATATTGCTGTCCCGACCTGTCTGGCCCTGGCATCCCTGTGTTCCGCAGCTCATGCCGACACCTTCACCATAGGTGCAGGAACCCATTATGCCAACACGCCATACAAAAAATACAACAATCACGGTGAATTCATGCCGGTCATCATGTATGACAGTGACCGTTTTTATATTGATGATGACGTTGCAGGGGTTTATATCGTCAAAAACAATACCCATGAAGTCGATTTCGGTATCGGCATCACCGATCTGGAATTCAACAACGACCATGCCAGCGGGGTCATGCGGAAATTGCGTACACGCAAGATAACGGCAATGGCCAGCCTGAATTACCAGTACAAGACGAACTACGGCAATTTCTTCACTTCCTTCGCCGCCGACGTACTCGACAGGCACAACGGCTTTACGGCAGACGCCAGTTATGAAGCGCCTTTCCAGATCGGAAGGCTGGGCGTCGCCATCCGGGGCGGATTCCAGTGGCAAAGTTCGAAATACAATCAATATTATTTCGGCATCAGCAAGGAAGAATCCCGGTTTACCGGACTTCCATCATATAATCCCGGCAGCACTGTTTCCCCATATATAGATGTATCGACCATGTATTCCATTACGAAAAACTGGGGAATCTTCCTGACAGGCCGTTATGAAAGAATGCCCTCCGAAATCAAGGACAGCCCGATGGTATCCCGTTCGGGCAATCTCGTCATTGAAAGCGGGATAGCCTATTCATTTTAAAGAAATCCATAAAAAAACGGGAGCGTCCCGAACCGGACGTTCCCGTTTTTCATGCCTGACTTCTTACCAGTCGTCGTGCTGCTCAGGTATTGGTTTTGCACGGGCCGGCTTTCTGGCAGACACCGTTTTTCTGTTGCGAGACTGAACTCTTTCCGGCATCACGCCAGACGTATTCACCGGACGAACAGGCACCGAAGCAACCTCCTGACCAGCAACGCTCCCGGCTGGACATTGGCCAGATCACCTGAACGTTTTCAGGCACGCCATACGACAGTTCCGGAATGACCCGATTGATGACTACTTCACAACACGGGTTTTCCGTTCTGCCCGGTAATTGGCCAGTTTGCGGATCTTTCCGGCTTCCTGTAATACCTTGTACTTCGCAATCCTCCCTGCTGGGTGGGAGACGATTACCCCGGCGAAAGCCTGTCCCTATACGGTGGTCGCACTTTCTGTCCCGCGAGTCAACTCCACGTCAATCTGCACCGTGACCTGTTTTAACGTATTATATCGGTCGCCAATGACTTGGCCCTAATGTCGTTCACCTGTGATATTACGGTTTTACATACATCGTTAATTGCAGTTCCCTATCCCCTGACAGTGGTATCAACAAATTCGATTTTTCCGATATCAGGCCAGACACTTGCTGAAAATTCCAGTATCCGTTTATAACGGCATCCTTGAGTCCAGGCAACTCTCATCTCCTAGAGTGCATCAAGAAATGGGAGCGGTTTCGACTCTCTGAAATAAGAAGACATTTCTCCTGAATAAGTCTGGCTGGACTGGAGATCGAGTTTTTTGACCGGCGCCCCTTTTGAAAAATCGACTTTGTCAAAAGAGACCCAGATGACATTCGGTCTTGTCGCGGAATCGAAGTAGTATATCCGGTTCTTCTGATCCGCTATGGTTCTCCAGATGGTAGAGGAAAGATTGGGCTTGTCCGGAATGGAAATTCCCAAGGGGACACTGACGGCACGTGAAATACTCATCACCTGCGCGACTGCCTGATAGTCATACGATTTCCCCGGGACGGCACCGATGTAATTGGGGTCGGTTTTTTTCGGGATGGCATCCAGATAGAACGACGCCCTTGCAAACCGGTCGGAAGCACGATTCGTTCCGGGAAGAAATGTGAAACCGCCAATTTCTTTCCAATAATCGTTAATGGCCAGTTGCTGGTTGTAAACAGGTGAGTTGGTCAGGACTTTATATTCCCGGCCATGATAAATATTGAGCTTGCCATTGACGTATTCGAAAATGGCGGAATCGCCCGTTTTATCCGAAATGGACAAGTGCAAAGTGGGTTTCGAACCATTTGGAATGATTTTGGAGAAGACCAGCTGCAAGGGATTTTTCTGCTGGGCGGCAACCGCTTCATCAACCGTGGCGTAATTATCCAGAAAATACTGGAGCCAGAGGCTTATGGCGAGAACCTTGGTATTGGGTGCAGGCTTTCCGTAATCGGACTCAGCGAGAAACAGCAGATTGCCGACCAGTCCTTTTTCATTCATTCCGTCCGTACTGGCCAGACCGTATCCTGAAGTGATGACGCTGCCATATCGGGATTCCCAGTTTATCGAATTCGGGCCGGCCAATCCCTGACGTTGTATCCCTCTTGGAAAAATCCACAGATCGGATTTCATATCCTCCTTCCAGTCCATGTTTCGTCCAGTCGCCACCATGTTCTGTTCGCCAACGTACAGAATACGGGTACAGGCAAACGCCGACAGGTTTGTCATCAGACTGCCTGCTGCCGTCAACAAACCCAGAATCAGAACGGAAATCTTTTTTTTGCAAGTCATGTTTTTCCCCGGTAAAGTCTGTATCACGCGTGTCTTTTTTATAATCCTGTGTCTGATGATGCATACATAAAAAATTCCGGCTTTTACTTTTATCAATATCTTTCTTCTTTTTATCATTCTCATCCATATCTGGTATCCTTTATGGGTGCATTGCGACGCACTTTATCGGTTATTGATGCCATCCTGAATTGCAAATTTCATTTCAACCGACAGCGAATTCCGTTTACAAGGACCCCGCCATGAAACGTATTCTTTTTGTTTTCTTTATTACCCTGTTTTCCGCAACAATCCATGCAGCTCCGGTGCAGGATGCTTCCATCGAAAAACTGCTGACATTGACTGAAGCGAGAAAACTGCACGAATCGATCATTTCCGATTCCGACGAACTCATCGACTCATCCATAAGACCGATAATAAATCGTGAAAAAATGACACCTGAACAACAGGCCTCGATGGATTCCTTTTTTACGAAATACAAGGCGATCATCAAGGATGAACTTTCCTGGAACAAGATGCTGCCTTCCTATATCCAGATTTATCGTGAAACCTTCACTGACCAGGAACTGAATGAACTGATCGCTTTCTATGAATCGCCTACAGGACAAATGTTCGTCAAAAAAACGCCTGTCATTCTCGATAAGACATCCAGAATCATGCAGCGGAAAATGGTATCCATTCTGACCAGAATGGATAGTGCCCTGACTGAAACCATGAAGGAAATGTCCAAATTACGCCAAAACTGACCGGACGAAGCAAAAACCGCACATAGAATGCCGACTGTTTTCTCCCATGCTGCCGTCCCGCTCTCACCCGGTCTGGGACTCGGCAAAGCAATGATTTCCAGCAGGCTGCTGATAGCGGGTATCGCAGCCTCTGTCATTCCCGATCTGGACGGCATTTCATTCTGGACGGGAATTCCGTACGCATCCGCTTTCGGACACCGGGGATTCACACATTCCCTGCTGTTCGTTCTGTTCTGTGGCTTGTTGGCAAGCCTGTTTCATCGTTTTCTGAAGACAAAAGCGGCAACGGCATTCCTGTTTATCGGAGGAACCGTTCTGTCCCATATCATTCTGGACACATTGACTAATGGCGGACTGGGAACAGCCCTTTTGTGGCCGTATTCGAACGGAAGATTTTTTCTGCCGTTCAGGCCGATTGAAGTGTCGCCTGTCACCGTTGCCCGGTTTCTGTCGGGCCGGGGCCTTCAGGTTCTGTTATCCGAATTGAAATGGGTATGGTTTCCGATGACAGCCGTCTTCATACTGCTGTTGTCAATTCGCCGGTTTGCCAAAACAAAACGCACCTGATTGAGACAAGCTCAATACAGGTGCGTCAGGCAACCGGGCTATATTCAGTTCAGCACACTGCCATCAATCTCGACCGGACGCATGGTCTTGCCACTGCAGAACAGTTTCCACCCCGCATCCGACTGGTCCAGTTCGCCATCCACAAAAGAGGCTTTGCTTTTTCTCGGTTTTCCCTGTTTATCTGTCTCGCCATACTGGAAACACAATACAGTGCCATCTTCATTGGATAATACTGAATCCAGTTTCATCGAGGCAGGATTGTCAATACGTGTCCTCAACAGCAACGCCGCCGTAACAGCCCTTCTCTGAAGTTTCTCGTAATGCCTTTCCTGTTCGATTTCTTCATAGGGTTTCTCTACCTCATCCATCTGGAGATAATAACCCAGCCCGAAACCCGCCATGATTAGCAGCATGACCGCCAGCAATATCAGCCTGATCCGTTTTCCTCTTTTAGGCCCCAAAGAATCACAGCGTGGGCATTTCAAAATATCTTCATCAATTTCCTCGCCGCAAACCTTACACTTCACTATTGCCATAAGTACACAATCCGTATTCAGTTGAAGAAAGTGCTAGTATATCAATTAATGTCTGCAAAACGACGCTTCTTATTCCGTTTTTCGGGCAATCATGCCGATCAGTCCCGACATACCGGTATGTCGTGCACCTTCACTGATAAAAGCATCATAGCTTTTCAGTTCCAGAATATCGAGTACACCAAAACTGTCACGAAGCATCTCTTCCGTATAAAGATGTTCAACGATACTCGGCCCCCCTGTCTTGTATTCCAGCTGTTTCGGTGTATAGCCCTGCAAAATCAGCAAGCCACCTTTTTTCAGGGTTCTGATGCAATTGGCAAACAGGCGCGTACGCATATTCGGCGTGGCGAACTGAACGAAAATCACGACAACAATATCGTATTTCTCATCCTCCCAGGCCCACTCATCCACTCCACTGACGAAAAAATTGACGGCAACCTTTTTTTCAGCAGCGAGTTTTTTCGCTTTTCCGACAGCCTTTTCAGACAGGTCAAAAGCATCTACATCCATTCCCAGTTCTGCCGCCCAGACACTGTTTCTGCCTTCTCCATCCGCAACCATCAACACCTTTTGTCCTGTTTTGAAATAATCTCTTTTATCCACGAGGTAATCGTTCGGCTCAATGCCGAAAATATATTCAGGACTGTCGAAAATTTCATTCCAGACCCTGGCTGGCTTGCTGGCATCACGGCTTGGCTTGTTCATGCTTTTCAGATCATCAAAAAATGAAAGGGAAGTATTCGATCAGATTAATACGAAAATCATCTTTTTTCCATTCAAAAAGACTTTTTCAGAACAGGAAATCCGGTATATGAAGACAAACGAAAAAACGCCGGGGATACCGGCGTTCTTCGTTTGAGGCTCATGTCAATGCAAATCTTTTCGGGGTGAATGCTTGGCATTTTCCTGAAATTCAGCATTCTGTCCCTGACGGCGATCAGGTGTTCCACGCGGTTTGGAACGTCGTTCCGCCACACGTCTTTCCCGGAATTCATTCAACTCCAGGCTGGCTTTTTCATATAAATCTTTCGGCTTGTCCATCTTGTCATCCCCATCTTCCAAAATATAAGAGATCTTCATCATTTGTTGAAATCGAGAGGCTATATGAGCCATAAATGATTTCCCCTGATCAACATATTAACGTCGGATTCATTGCCGGCATTTGAAATGGATCAAATGTTTTATCTATTTCCTTTCATCAATATTTCAAATGTCGATGGGTTCCACATTCCAGATGTTACGTGCATATTCCGAAATGGCTCGGTCTGCTGAGAAATACCCGATACCAGACACATTGGCAATCGCTTTCGTATCCCAGCGGATTGCCTGGCGATACAACGTATCGACCTGCCTCTGTGTCGCGATATAACTTTCATAATCCGCCAGCACCAGATAACGGTCCCCGTAATTGATCAGTGAATCGTAAATCGCCCTGAACCGTCCCGGCTCGTCAGGTGAAAAGAACCCGTCCCGAATCTGATCGAGCGCCTGTTTCAAATCAGGTATCCGCTCATAATACTCGCGAGGCTGGTAGTTGTTCTTTTTGATTTCCTCGACCTGCTCCGCCGTATTGCCAAAAATGAAAATATTGTCCGAACCGACACGCTCCATGATCTCGATATTGGCACCGTCCAGAGTACCGATCGTCAACGCACCGTTCGCAGCCAGTTTCATGTTGCCTGTCCCGGACGCTTCAGTACCTGCCATCGAGATCTGTTCGGACAGATCCGCTGCCGGGATGATCATTTCCGCAAGACTGACGCCATAATTCGGGATGAAAACGACTTTCAGTTTGTCGCCGATATCCTTGTCGTTATTGACCCTGACGGCGACATCGTTGATAAGCTTGATAATGTCCTTGGCCATCTGGTAAGCCGAAGCGGCCTTGCCTGCGAAAATGATCGAACGGGGTACCCAGTTGACATCCGGATTGGCCTTGATCTGGTTATAACGGGTAATGACATGCAAGACATTCAGCAACTGTCGCTTGTATTCGTGAATCCGCTTGATCTGCACGTCGAACAGGGAATCCGGATTCAGATTGACGTTCAGGACATTCCGTACCCACCTGGCCAGCTTTTGCTTGTTCTGCCGCTTGACCGCCTTGAAGCTGCCAAGGAAAGCGGGATCGTTCGCATAAGGCTTCAAACGCCCGATTTCCTCGAATTCGCGTCGCCAGTTCTTGCCGATCCGGTCATCGATCAATTCGGACAATAAAGGATTGGCCTGAGACAACCACCGGCGTGGCGTAATGCCGTTTGTGACGTTCGTGAACCGCTCTGGAAATATTCTGGCGAAATCGGCAAAAATCGATTCCTTCATCAATTCCGAATGCAATTCGGATACGCCGTTGACCTTGTGGCTTGCGACGACAGCCAGATAAGCCATACGAACCCGGCGTTCGCCTGCTTCATCGATCAGTGAAACCCGGCGCAACAGGTCGTTGTCGTTTTCGAACTTTTGCGCAACCATCGACAGGAACTCGTTATTGATGTCGAAAATGATCATCAAATGGCGTGGCAGGATACGGCCCAGCATTTCGACTGTCCAGGTTTCCAGTGCCTCGCTCATCAGCGTATGGTTGGTATATGAGAAAATCTGCTGTGCCAGAGACCAGGCCTGCCTGAAGGTGATGCCCTGTTCATCGACAAGAATACGGATCAGTTCAGGAACGGCAAGGACCGGATGGGTATCATTCAGATGAATGGAAATCGTCTCAGCCAGATTGTCGAAACTGGCATGATTGAGTTGATGGCGCCGGATCAGATCCTGCAGGCTCGCCGATACAAAGAAATATTCCTGCATCAGGCGCAATTCACGGCCCGAAGCTGTCGAGTCGTCCGGATAGAGCACGCGCGTCACGTTTTCAGACATGTTCTTCGCTTCAACTGCCGCGGCGTAATTGCCCTTGTTGAAAGCGGACAGGTTGATTTCCGAAGTGGCCTTGGCCGACCACAGACGCAACGTCGTCGCGCATTCGGTATCGTACCCCGGAATGATCGTATCGTACGCCATGGCAAGTACACGATGTGAATCCACCCAGCGCACCCTGCCGTTCTGCTGTTCGACATGACCGCCGTACCGGACATTGAACTGCAATTCCGGACGCGGGAATTCCCATGGATTGCCACGGGTCAGGAGCCAGTAATCCGGCGTTTCGACCTGGTACCCATCAACGATTTCCTGTTTGAACATCCCGTAGTCGTAACGGATGCCATAGCCGATATTGGCAATATTCAGGGTTGCCATAGCATCCAGAAAACAGGCGGCAAGCCGTCCCAGACCACCATTGCCCAAAGCTGCATCCGGCTCGTAATTGACGATTTCCTCCATATCGACAGCCAGATCCCGCAAGGCTTCTTCCATGTCTTCCCGGATATCGAGACACTCGAGAGCATTCTGGAAAGTACGACCGATCAGAAATTCCATGGAAAGGTAATAGACGACTTTGCCGTTTTGCGTATAGTAGGCCGTGTTGGATTTCATCCAGCGTTCAACCAGCCTGTTGCGGACTGCCAGTTCAGCCGCCAGCAGCCAGTCACCACGAGTTGCTGTCAGGGGAATTTTGCCTGTTCTGTAGCGCAGATTATTCGATATGGAACGCTTCAGGGCTTCCACATCACTGGCCAGATATCCTTCGTGCAAAGGCTTTTCCATACTCATACTTTCTCCAAATAAATCCGGGACAAAAAACGCTTGTGACAGCGGCCCCCTGAAACGGCAACCCGTTACACGGGCAAACGGAAAAAAGATTCACTTATCTTGCAGTGCATGGTAATGAATATAACCGCTCACGCGGTTTCCCTGCAAGTGAAAACACAGGCAATCACATACAAAATCGATGCAATTCAGCATCTTTTCAAGAAAGATCGCGCAATTTAATGCACTTTGATCTGTTTATATAACGAAACATACTCTTTGGCGGAATGTCTCCAGTCGAATGACTGTTGCATGCCCCGTTTCTGGACTTTTTTCCATTTGGACGGTTTGTCGAAAAGCGCAAATGCACGCAGAACCGCCGCTTCGAAGGCTGTGACGTCGAAGCGGTCGAAAGTAAAACCTGTCGCCCTGTCTTCAACCAGATTTTCCAGAGTGCAATCGGTCACCGTATCGGCCAAACCACCGACACGATGAACCAGAGGCAAGGTTCCATAAAGCGAACCATACATCTGCACCAGCCCACAGGGCTCATACCGTGAGGGAACCATGATGACGTCGCCCCCCGCAAAAATCCGGTGCGCCTTCTTTTCATCGTAACCGATCTGGACAGCGACCTGTCCCTGACAATCGCAGGCAAAACGTTCAAACGCTTCTTCCAGCCAGCGCTCGCCATTCCCCATAATGACCACCTGGCCGCCATTGGCAATAATCGTATCCATACCATCCACGACAAGATGAAGCCCTTTCTGCGAAGCAAAGCGACTGATGACACAAAATATCGGTTTGTCATTCTGTTGGTTCAGACCTGTTTCCTTTTGCAGGGCCAACCGGCATTTTTTCTTTCCTGTCATCGAACGGACTGAATAAGGCGCCTCGATCAGCTTGTCCGTTTTCGGATTCCATTGGCTGGTATCGACGCCATTCAAAATCCCGACAAGGTCTGCAAAACGGAACCGCACAACCCCCCCCAACCCACAGGATTGTTCTCCATCCCTGATTTCAGTGGCATAGGTCGGACTGACCGTTGTCAGCTTGTCGGCATAGTAAAAACCCGCTTTCAGAAAGGAGACCTGTCCGTAAAACTCGATGCCATCCGGATTCAACATGGAAAACGGCAAATCGAGTTCGCTGAATATATAAGCGGGAAAATTGCCCTGATAAGCCATATTGTGAACGGTAAACACCGTTCCGACCGTACGCTTGCCACTGCTCCACTCCAGAGCCTTGATATAGGCGAATGTCAGGCCGGCATGCCAGTCATGCCCGTGAACGATATCCGGTTTCCAGAACCAGTCGAATCCTTCGACAAGCCGTGCGGCACACCACCCCAACAGTGCGAACCGGAGATGGTTGTCGGCATACGGCAGGCCATTCCGGTCATTATAGGGATTGCCTTGCCGGTCATAAAGATCGGGGGCGTCAATGTAATAAACGGGAATTCCCGAACCCGGCATTTTTCCATACATCAGCCTGACGGAACGGGCACCGAACTTGGCAGGCAATTCCGCAACCAGATGCTGGTCGCAGATGCCATGCCTGAATTCCGGAAACCCCGGCACCAGCATCCGGACATCACACCCTTCCCTGTCCAGCTCTGGCGGCAAGGCAGCCGTGACATCCGCAAGGCCACCGGTTTTCAGCAAAGGAAAAATTTCGGAACAAACATGTAATACCCGCATTGATGGCCTTTTCTCACTGTCTGATTCAACTGTCTTATTCAACTTTCGGTATATGCTCGAAATTGTAGAGTCTGGCGAACATTTCCTGGGTAACCAGCACGACCCCATTGGGACTGCGGTAGAAACGCTGCGCATCCAGTTCCGGGTCCTCGCCGATAATCGTACCTTCCGGAATCCTGCATCCCCTGTCGATAACGACTTTCTTCAGCCTTGATCCCTGGCCGATCTCGCAATCCGGCAAGACGACAACCTGATCCAGATTACAGAAAGCCTGAACCCTCACCTTGGAGAACAGGATGGTATTGGACATTTTGGAACCACAGACAATGCAGCCTCCGGAAACCATCGTATTGGAAATGACACCATCCATCCCGTGCGGATCAGGCACGAATTTGGCAGGCGGTTCCTGTTCCTGATACGTCCAGATCGGCCAGTCCTCATCGTAAATATTCAACTGGGGCATATTGGAAGTCAGGTCCAGATTGGCGGACCAGAACGAATCGATCGTTCCCACATCGCGCCAGTAAGGCGGTACGAACTGTGCCGAAGGTACGCATGACATCGAAAAATAGTGAGCCATCGCATTGCCCTGCCCGACGATTTTCGGAATGATATCCTTGCCGAAATCATGGGATGAGGTATTGTCTCCGCAATCCTCGTCCAGCAGACGATAAAGATAATCGGCATTGAAAACGTAAATGCCCATACTGGCCAGAGACTTGTCGGGATTGTTGGGCATACCCGGCGGATCGGCCGGTTTTTCAAGAAATCGGGTGATCTTGCGGTTCTCGTCCACATCCATGACGCCGAAACCGGTCGCATCTTCCCTTGGCACTTCAATGCAGGCTACCGTACAGAGTGACTTGCGTTCCACGTGATCCAGAAGGAGCATGGAGTAATCCATTTTATAGATATGGTCCCCCGCCAGAACCAGAATGTATTCCGGCCCATACGAACGCAAAATCCCCTTGTTCTGTGCAACGGCATCGGCCGTTCCCCGATACCACAAACCTTCTTCCATTTGCTGGCCTGCCGGCATCAGATCGACGAATTCGTTTTGTTCGCCGCGCAAAAAACTCCAGCCCCGTTGCAAATGACGGATCAGGGAATGAGGACGATACTGGGTAACGACACCGATGCGGCGAATCCCCGAATTGATGCAATTGGAAAGAGCGAAATCGATAATCCGGAACTTGCCCCCGAAGTAAACGGCCGGCTTTGCCCGGTTATCGGTCAACTGATGAAGTCTGGTACCACGACCACCCGCCAGAACCAGTGCAACAGTACGCTTCGGCAACTGGCTGGCAACAAGCATTTTATCTTCGATGAATCTCATTCTGCTCCCCGAACCGATATCATTTTTATTGTATTCAACGCCACTGCTCTTACCTTTCAATTTAACATACATCCGTGAATGTATGTTAAATTCACCGTCCATGTTGCAAAAAAATCAGGTCACGACTGACGGTTCTTTCATGCCGGTATAAAACTCTGTTTTCGCCACTGATTTCGCAATGTCGACCAGTTCTCCCAATGCCGCTTTCATCTCCATGTCCAGCCTGTCTTTTTCATAGCGGTCGAAATATACCCGAACCGTGGCACCGACTGTCCCGGTACCGGAAAGCCGGAACACGATACGCGAGCCATCCGTGAAGAAAATACGGATACCCTGCCTTTGGGAAACAGAACCGTCAACCGGATCGGTATAACTGAATTCATCAGCCCTGTCGATAACATATGTGATGAATTTCCTGCCTGAAAGTGAATCAAGCTGCCCACGCAAATGATCCATCAGCTCTTCGGCTTTTTTGCTGTCGATATTGATATAGTCGTGCCGTGAATAATAATTGCGCCCGTACTTTTCCCAGTGGTCTTTCACGATCTGCGCAACAGACTTCTTCGTCACGGCCAACAGGTTCAGCCAGAAAAGAATCGCCCAGATACCGTCCTTTTCACGGATATGGTTCGAACTGGTACCGTAACTTTCTTCACCACACAAGGTGATCTTGTCATCATCGAGCAAGTCACCGAAAAACTTCCAGCCTGTCGGTGTTTCATAGCAAGGCACATTCAACATCGCGGCAACCTTGTCGGCAGCCGTCGAGGTCGGCATCGAGCGGGCAACGCCGGCAATACCCCGTGAATATCCGGGAATCAGGGCCGCATTCGCCGCCAGAATGGCCAGACTGTCGGAAGGCGTAACGGCGATATGGCGTCCCACGATCATGTTCCGGTCGCCATCGCCATCTGTTGCCGCTCCCATGTCTGCACCGTTTGGGCCGTCCATGAAATCCATCAACGCCTTCGCGTTGACCGGATTGGGGTCGGGATGGTGCCCGCCGAAATCCTCAAGCGGAATGTTATTGACAACCGTTCCCTCCGGAGCGCCCAGCATGCCTTCCATGATTCTCGTCGCATATGGCCCACAGACGGCATGCATGGCATCGAAGCGCAGGGTAAAGCCACTGGCAAACATGTCCCTGATGGCGTTGAAATCAAAGAGCGACTGCATCAGTTCGGCATAATCGGTCACGGGGTCGATCACTTCGATGGTCATACCGTTCATTACCATCGTGCCCTGTCGGCTGAGATCGACATCAGGGACTTCGGCAATCCTGTATTCCGTAATGGATTTGGAACGGCTGAAAATGGCGTTCGTCACTTTTTCGGGAGCAGGGCCACCGTTGCCGATATTGTATTTGATACCGAAATCCCCATCGGGTCCACCCGGATTGTGACTGGCTGACAGGATAATGCCGCCGAAAGTCTTGTACTTTCGGATGATGCAACTGACAGCAGGTGTCGATAAAATGCCATCCTGCCCGACCATGACCTTGCCGAAGCCATTGGCTGCCGCCATTTTCAGGATGATCTGAATGGCCGTGCGATTGAAGTAACGACCATCGCCGCCCAGGACAAGTGTCTTGCCCTCGAACCCGTCAACCGAATCGAAAATGGACTGGACGAAATTTTCGAGATAATGCGGCTGCCGAAACACCGAAATCGTTTTGCGCAGACCGGACGTGCCCGGATTCTGGTCGTTAAAAGGGGTCGTGCTTACTGTCTGAATGGACATAACTCTGCTCCCTGGTTGTGATTTGAACGACTCGCCATCAGATACCTCTACAGCCTGGGAATGAGTACCAGGCTCTTCTGTCATCTTAGCAAGATTGTCATGGTACTGCCAGCAAAATGGAATTCCCGGGCAGCAATACCTGAAATTCCAGATTGGTTTTGTCTTCAAACGTATCGCTGCTGTCCGCCAGCACTTTCCACCGACCCGGAGGAAGGCGGAAAATGATGGAGTTCAGCGAGGCATTCAACAATATAAGACAGGTGCTGGACGGGCTATTGGTACGAATCAACATACCCATGCAAAAAAGACTCTTATCTGTCCATGTGCTGCCCATCCTGTCCGAACCGGTCGGAGCGAGCCAGCGGATCATGGCATCCGTATTGTCGAAAGCCGTATTGTCTTCCGTAAACCATTTGCTCTGCCGCAGGGCAGGATAACGTTTTCGCAAGGCAATCAGGCTGGCGACAAATTCCTGCAATGAGGTATCCGCCTTTTCCCAGTCCAGCCATGTGAGTTCACTGTCGTGACAATACGGGTTATTGTTTCCGCGCTGTGAATGGCCGAATTCGTCCCCCGCCACCAGCATCGGTGTTCCCTGTGACAGAAGCAGTGTCGCCAGCAGTGCCCGACGCAGATTCTTGCGACGCGAAATCACCTCGGACAGGGTCGCTTCTCCTTCCTGTCCGCAATTCCAGCTCAGGTTGTGGTCGGTTCCATCACGATTGTCCTCACCAATCGCCTCATTGTGCTTGTGGTTGTAACTGACAAGATCCATAAGGGTAAAACCATCATGTGCCGTGATGAAATTGACGCTGGTGACCGGCCGCCTTTCCTTGTGGCGGAACAAATCCGCAGATCCGGTAAAGCGTCGTGCGAAATCCCCCAGCGACGGCCCCTGATGCAGCCAAAATGCCCGCATCGTGTCACGATATTTATCATTCCATTCCAGCCATCCGAACGGGAAATTGCCCAACTGATAACCGTCAGGCCCCATATCCCATGGCTCGGCAATCAGTTTCACCCTGGAGAGAACGGGATCTTCGGCAATCGTCCTGAAGAAAGCGGAATTGATCGAAAACTGGATGTGATCCCGTGCCAGTATGGGAGCAAGATCGAAACGGAAGCCATCTATATGGAACTCCTCGACCCAGTATCGGAGCGAATCCATTACCATTTGCAAAACCCGGGGATGACCAAGATTCAGACAATTGCCGCAACCGGACCAGTTTTCATATCTGGCTGGATCGTCTTCACGCAAATGGTAGTACATGACATTGTCTATGCCACGATAGGAAAGCATTGGCCCGCGTTCGTCTCCTTCCGCCGTATGGTTGTAAACAACATCGAGAACCACTTCCATGCCACGCCTGTGCAAAGCCTTGATGGCATCTTTCAGTTCAGACATCGGTGTTGTGCCGTGCCGCCCGGACCAGTAGGCATTCTCCGGCGCAAAAAAACCGATGGTGTTGTATCCCCAGTAATTGACAAGCCCCATCTTCGTGAGACGCGCCTCGCTTGTTTTCGAAAACAACGGAAGCAATTCGACCGTCGTCACGCCAAGGCACTCCAGATAATCGAGAACGGCGGGTTCTGCCAGTGCGGCATAAGTACCTCGGACATTTTCAGGAATATCCGGATGCAGCCTGGTAAATCCCTTCGGATGAAGCTCATACAAAACGGTTTCTGCCATCGGGATACGCGGCGAGACGACATTTTCCCAGTCATAGTCTTCGTGAATGACCCTGCCTTTCAAAGCGAATACCGCCGTATCGATCTCCGAGTCTCCCGAAAATGCATCCTGCCCTTCGTAATACCCCACTACCTGACGTGCATAAGGATCAAGCAGAACTTTGTGGTCGTTATAGCGCATGCCTTTTTCAGGAGCATACTCACCAGAAACACGGTATCCATAAACCAGTCCGGGCATCGCATTCGGCAAATACCCGCTCCAGACCCCGTCATCCAGCGAAGGCAGCGGCAAACGCATTTTTTCTTCCAGACCAGTTTCATCGAAAAGACACAATGTCACCGCTCTCGCGGAAGGAGCGACCAGTGCGAAATTCACCCCTTTCCCATCCCAATGGGCTCCGAGTGGAGACGATGAGCCCGGCTGCAACTGAACAAGATCATCCATTTACTTCACTCCTCCTTTCTGACTAGCATACACGTTGCCAATGGGGGCGCCGTCACTTCCACAGACCAGTCATATCCATTGCAGGCAATGGGTTGCGCCAGCAACTCGTTGTTGTGAATGCCGCTGCCTCCATAAATGACGGCATCGGTATTGATGATTTCACGATACCAGCCTGCCTGTGGGACTCCGAAACGGTAACCATATCTGGGAACAGGCGTGAAATTACTCATCACGATGACAAACTCTCCATTTTCATCCTTGCGCATGAAAGTGAAAACCGAACTGTCCAGATCGTCGTGGATGATCCATTCAAAACCATCCGGGTCGAAATCCCGCTTGTAGAGAGGCGGGAAATCCCGATAAACCGTATTCAGATCACGGATTACACGCTGTACTCCGGCATGCAATGGATATTGCAGGAGATTCCATTCAAGACTGCCATTCGAGTCCCATTCGCTGTACTGTGCGAATTCCCCCCCCATAAACAACAGTTTCTTTCCAGGGAATCCCCACATGAATCCATAATAGGCACGCAGGTTGGCAAAACGCTGCCATTCGTCACCCGGCATCCGTCCGATCAGCGATCCCTTGCAGTGAACGACTTCATCATGCGAGAGTGGCAAGATGAAATTTTCGAAATACGCGTACATCAGGCCGAAACGCATTTTGTCGTGATGGTATTTCCGGTAAACCGGGTCTTCATGCATATAAGCCAGCGTATCGTGCATCCAGCCCAGATTCCATTTGTAATGAAAACCAAGACCGCCATCACGGACAGGACGTGAAACGGAAGGAAAGCTGGTCGATTCCTCCGCCATCGTCACCGCCTCGGGCCGCTCGTTCCTGACAACTTCATTCATCTTGCGCAAAAAAGCGATGGCTTCAAGATTCTCCCGACCACCATACTTGTTCGGCACCCACTGACCCGGAGCACGGCTATAGTCCCGGTAAAGCATGGAGGCGACCGCATCGACACGAAGACCATCCACCCCGTAACGCTCGATCCAGAACAAGGCATTCCCAACCAGATAATTGCTGACTTCGGTACGGCTGAAGTTGTAGATCACGCTTCCCCAATCCTGATGGATGCCTTCTTTCGGATCGGCGTATTCATAAAGAGCTGTCCCGTCAAATTTCACCAGACCGTGAGCATCGGACGGAAAATGGGCAGGAACCCAGTCGAGTATGACGCCGATACCGTTGTCATGTGCCGTCTGTACGAAATACAGAAAATCCTCAGGCGTCCCGAAACGGGCTGTCGGTGCATAAAGGCCTGTCGGTTGATATCCCCACGAATCGTCCAATGGATGCTCGTTCACCGGCATCAGTTCGATATGGGTGAATGCCAGACTTCTGACATAAGGAATCAACTGTTGTGCCAGTTCCCGGTAACTGAGCCAGCGACGTCCATCCCGCGGCAGACGCCATGAGCCGAGATGGACTTCATAAATACTGACCGGAGCGTCAAGCGTATTGGCATTCCTGCGTTTACTGTCAGAAGGCACAAGCGGTGGCAATCCGTGAACAATGGAAGCCGTATCGGGTCGCAATTGAGAACGAAACGCGTAGGGATCGGCCTTTAACCGGATTTCCCCATCGAACGTCACGATTTCATACTTGTAAAAGTCGCCGGACATGACGTGCGGGATGAACATTTCCCAGACACCGCATTCATAACGGAAACGCATGACGTGGCGATGCCCGTCCCATCCGTTGAAATCTCCCACAACGGAAACACGTCTGGCATTAGGTGCCCATACCGCGAAACTGACACCGGCCACACCATCCATTTCCATCGGATGTGCACCCAGTTTTTCATAAGGTCGATGATGAGTACCTTCAGCCAGAAGCCAGACATCGATATCACCGAGAACAGGAGGGAAACGGTAGGGATCTTCGAGCTCCTGAACATGATCGCCCCAGTCAATTCTGAAACGGTAGGCAAACACGTCCTTTTTGTCGGGAATGTCGGCAACAAACAGGGCTGTGCCACGCCATCGTTGCAGTGAAAGGATATCCTTGCCGGTTGCAGAATCGATGACCGAAACCGAAACCGCTCCGGGCAGCAATGCCCTGACGACAAGTCGCCCTTTTTCACGGTGCATGCCAAGCACGGTAAAAGGATCCTTGTAATCGCCACGAACGACGAGTTCCAGCACTTCAGGCGTCACTGCATATCGCATCGTATTTCCTTCTGGTCGAGAGTTACGATTATCCCGGCTATGCCTTTTATCTTACCCTATCCCTTCTCTCGAAATGCAGTACTTTTCCGGAAAAAACGACGCCTGACGGAAAAATTCATGCTGTTTATGGCATGGATAAAACGTTTTTTACATATTCGGGTAATTGGGGCCTCCGCCTCCTTCGGGAGCGATCCAGACAATGTTCTGTGTCGGATCCTTGATATCGCATGTCTTGCAGTGCAGGCAATTGGCGGCATTGATTTGCAGACGTGCCTTTCCTTGTGCATCCGTCACGAACTCATAAACGGCAGCGGGGCAATACCGTGCTTCGGGTCCTCCATAGATTGCCAGATTGACGTTGGCCGGCACATCCGTGTTCCTGAGTGTCAAATGGGAAGGCTGGTTTTCCTCATGCAGGGTACCAGACAGATAGAGGGACGAAGGAATGTCGAAAGTCAGCTTGCCGTCCGGCTTCGGATAATCAACCGGTTTGCATTGTGCTGCAGGCAGCAGGTATTCGTGATCGGCTTTTTTCCGATGAAGCGTCCAGGGTGCCTTTCCCCTGAAAACAACCTGGTCAACACCGAACATGAGTGTTCCCCAATACAGATTGCCACTCATCCAGGGCTTGAAATTACGTATCCTGTACAATTCATCGTAGAGCCATGACCGCCTGAAAGCGTCAGGATACGCCTGCAAGACATCCTGCTTCCGGTCTGCGCCGATAGCGGGGAATGCCGCTTCAGCCGCCAGCATTCCCGATTTGATGGCCGTATGAATGCCCTTGATACGTCCACCATTCATGAAACCGGCATCGCATCCGATCAGGGCTCCTCCCGGAAAAACGAGCTCCGGGAGAGCCTGGATCCCACCAGCCGCTATCGCCCGTGCGCCATAAGCGATGCGTTCACCGCCTTCCAGAAAATGCCGTATGACCGGATGGGTTTTATAACGCTGGAATTCCCCAAAAGGCGAGAGATGGGGATTTTTATAGGCCAGGCCGACCGTAAAGCCAATAGCGATCTCATTATTGTCCATGTGGTACATGAACGATCCACCGTACGTATCGGCATCCAGCGGCCAGCCAGCCGTATGCAAGACCAGACCCGGCTGGTGGACTTCCGGTCTGACCTTCCAGATTTCCTTGATACCGATGGCATAACCCTGAGGATCTCGTCCGGCATCAAGCCCGTATTTTTCAATGAGCTGTTTTCCAAGCTGCCCTCTGGCACCTTCAGCAAACAAAGTATAACGGGCATGCAATTCCATGCCCTGCTGGAAATTGTCTGTCGGTTTTCCATTTTTTCCGACCCCCATATTGCCCGTCGCGATACCTCTGACTGCTCCTTTTTCGTCGTACAGTACTTCAGTGGCGGCGAATCCCGGAAAAATATCGACGCCCGATTCTTCTGCCTGTTCCCCCAACCATCTGACAAGACTGGCAAGTGAAATGACATAATTTCCGTCATTATGCATGGCTCTGGGCAGCATGAAATCCGGCGTTTTGACCGCACCGTTCCGGCTTAAAAAGAGAAAGCGGTCTTCCATGACCGCAACGTCGACAGGCGCGCCCTTCGCTTTCCAGTCAGGCAGCAATTCCGACAATGCGCGAGGATCCATTACCGCACCGGACAGAATATGGGCCCCCAATTCAGCCCCCTTCTCAAGAACGCAAACAGACACCTCCTGCCCGCTTTCCACGGCAAGCTGCTTTAATCGTATGGCTGCCGAGAGACCGGAAGGACCAGCGCCGACAATGACCACATCATATTCCATGGCTTCGCGTGGGCCGAAAGTACCGAAATCCTGCTTATCGTTTTGGGTCATGCTCAATAACTTCTCAAGGTTGATTCAAAAGTCGTGATGATGGAGCTTATCGCAAAATCGTGACATGATATGGGCTCGGCGACAAACTTCAAAGCAATAAAGGAGAAAAACTGACATGGCAAGTGACGCATTATCCGACAAAAAGCTGGTTTTTGTTTCCAATATTCCCATCAGATGGGGAGATATGGACGCGATGGGCCATGTCAACAACGTCACTTTCTTCCGCTATCTCGAACAGGCCCGCATCGAATGGTATTCCAGCATCGGCAGGGAACACGCCGGTTCGGAAACCGTCGTGGTCAGCTGTTACTGTCATTATCACATTCCTCTCGTCTATCCCGGAAATCTTGAAATCAGGACTTATGCCGGTTCACCTGGCCGTTCCAGTTTTGAGATCGTACAGGAAATCCGGCGAATCGATACACCTGACGTGCTCTGTGCAACGGGAGGTTCGAAAGTGGTATGGGTCGATATCGCCACAGGCAAATCCACTCCGATCCCGCCCGAAGTGCGCCAATTGATGACGCCATAATCTCCTGAACCATTTCGGGAAAAACGGTCCAATGTGATATGAAAAAACACCTGTAACAAATTGATACGCTTTTTTCTGCCAGTCCACTTTCATTAGGGCGACAGAAGCGGTAACGTCACTGAAAAAGGGCCAACGGAATTGAACCCGTTATAATGAACCCCCTGCTGGCTCCGGCTTGACAAAAACGGCAGGGCAACCTGACATTTGAACCGGCAAACATCCGGAAAAATAAAAATAACGGCGCAAGCATGAAAACCTCAGAAGAAGCACAACTCGGGAAAGCCTTTCCTTTCGGCTCGAAAGGCCTGATTGCCTTTCTGGCCTTTCTGAATGCTTTCGTCCCTCTTTCCATCGACCTGTATTTGCCCGCGATGCCGACGATGGCTGAATACTTTTCAGCCACACCGGAACTGACGAATTTCACGCTCAGTTTTTTTATGCTGTTTTTCGCGGTCTCAATGCTGTTATGGGGCCCGTTTACCGATAAATTCGGCCGAAAACCGATTTTATATATCGGCATCATTCTTTATATTCTCGGTAGCGTGACGTGTGTCCTCTCCCAGAGCATTTATCACCTGATCGCCGGTCGAGCCATTCAGGCAATCGGCAGTGGCGCGATTCAGGCCGTATCGATGGCGATTGTCAAAGACAATTTCAAGGGCCTGGTCATGGAAAGAGTCCTCGTCTGGATTCAGACGCTGACCATTCTTTGCCCCATGCTCGCACCTATTATCGGTGCGTTCCTGCTTGAATTCGTTTCATGGCGCGGACTGTTTGCCGTACTGATTTTATGCGGCATATCGGGTTTCATTCTCAGTTTCTTCCTGAAAGAAACCTTGACCAACGCGACAGAAGGCTCGGCCCTGCGATCCCTGACCCGAATTGGCTTCGTCCTGAAAAACAGAGGAATTCTGATCCTGCTATTCACCTTTTCGCTGATAATCATGCCGGTGATGTCTTTCCTGTCCACATCGTCTTTCATTTATATGGACCTGTTCAAGTTGTCCGCTCGGGAATACAGCTACTTTTTTGCCCTGAATGGCTGCTTTGCCATGCTGGCACCGATTTTGTACCTGAGAGTATTGAGGAAAATACCGCGTGTGCTGTTTCTGACGATCTGTTTCGGCTGTGTCGCCGTCTCCGGTGCAATGATCCTGATCTTCGGAACGCTTTCCCCGTTCGCTTTTGCGTTCCTTTACATTCCAGTCACGTTTTTTGGCAGTGCCAGCCGACCGGCCGGCACGATGCTGATCATGAACCAGATCGATACGGACAATGGTACCGTCGGCTCATTATGGGGTTGTATCGCCCTGCTCTTCGGCAGCCTGTCCATGATGCTCTGTTCCCTTGACTGGCCGAATCTGACGATGGCCGTCGGCACTATCAGCTTGGTATCCGGAAGCCTGTGCACCCTGTTATGGCTTCTTGCGTACTCCAGAAAAATGTTCCGTATCCCTGAAGATCGCTGACGACACGACCTTTTTCCGTATTGACGGACAATAAGAAAAGGAATGCGAATGCATTCCTTTTTCATTCATTCGGGTCATCCGAAACCCGGGCCGACTTGATCAACCCGATATCATCCATCAGATGACGTTGATGTTCGAAGCCTGTTTGCCTTTGGGTCCGGTCGTGACTTCGAAAGAAACACGCTGGTTTTCTTTCAACGACTTGAAACCGTCAGCCCTGATAGCGGAAAAATGCGCAAACACATCTTCACCACCTTCGTCAGGAGTAATAAATCCAAAACCCTTGGAATCGTTGAACCACTTTACAGTACCTGTTGCCATTACTAATTTCCTATTTCTTCAGTTAATCCAGGCTTGCGCCTCATACATCGTTTGAAGCAGAAACGAAATGACAGTAGACACCGCACCGCTACCTATACCTCAAAAACGACAGAAC
>JAEXJM010000013.1 GCA_023449275.1 Pseudomonadota bacterium
TCATCGGACAGAGCGGCTTCCATGCCTCTCGGGCATGGACAAAAATAAGAATAGCTGGCTGACATATGGGTTACCTTTTGACCGTAATCGTTTTAGAAAATTCATTTGCGAATTTCGCCGTGTCCGAACACGACGTATTTCAGGGACGTCAGGCCTTCAAGACCGACCGGTCCCCGTGCATGCAGCTTGTCGTTGGAAATGCCGATTTCCGCGCCAAGACCGTATTCAAAGCCATCTGCGAAGCGGGTCGATGCATTGACCATGACTGAAGATGAATCCACTTCCCTGAGGAAACGGAGAGAATGGCTGTAGTCTTCGGTAATGATGGCGTCGGTGTGTTTCGAGGAATACCGGTTGATGTGATCGATGGCTTCCACCAGACCGCTGACGATACGGACAGCAAGAACCGGGGCAAGATATTCGGTTTCCCAGTCCTCTTCGGTGGCTTTGGCGAGATAGGGATAATCGTTTAAGATTCCGAGCGCTTTTTCATCACAACGCAGTTCGACTTCTTCCTCACGATACCGTTTGGCCAGCAGAGGCAATACATCCGGAGCGATCTTTTCCGATACCAGAAGTGTCTCCATGGTGTTACAGGTTCCGTAACGCTGGCATTTGGCGTTGAAACCGATGTTAACGGCTTTGTCGAGATCGGCGCTGTCATCGATATAAACATGGCAGATACCGTCCAGATGCTTGATCATCGGGATTTTCGATTCGCGTATCAGTCTTTCGATCAATCCTTTTCCACCGCGAGGGACAATGACATCGACGTAATCCGTCATGGTAATCAACTCACCTACCGCAGCCCGGTCTGTCGTCTCGACGACCTGAACGGCCTGTTCCGGAAGTCCTGCCAGCCGAAGGCCTTCCCTGACGAGATTGGCAAGAGCCTGATTGCAGTGGATGGCTTCGGAACCACCACGCAAAATGGTGGCGTTCCCGCTTTTTATGCACAGGCCTGCTGCATCGACCGTCACATTCGGACGGGCTTCATAAATGATGCCGATAACGCCGAGCGGCACACGCATCTGGCCGACCTGAATGCCGGAAGGAAGCAATTTGAGACTGGAAATTGCCCCGACAGGATCGTCAAGCGTGGCAATTTGTTCAAGGCCGGCTGCCATTGTTTCAATGGCCTTGTCCGACAGGGTCAAACGATCGAGAAGAGCGGCTTCAAGACCATTGTCTTTTGCGATGTCGAGATCTTTCTGGTTGGCTGCGCGCAAGAGAGCGGCTTCCCGGCGTATCGCCCGGGCGATAAACGACAACGCCCTGTTTTTGGTTGCGGTGTCGGCTTTGGCCATCTGGCGGGCGGCGTCCCGGGCCTGTTGCCCGACGCAGGTCATGTAACTTTTGATATCCATCGTTGTCAATCGCTTTTTTCAGGGAATGACAAAGTTAACATTCCCGTGGTGTCAGTTCAAGTTTATGCTATGGAAAGGCCCAATTGAGTCAGTGCATCCCATGCATCATCCATCATCGTGTCGGAACGCAATCCCTTGATGATTTTATCGATTTGCGCCGTTTGCTGTAAGGCTTTTTGCAGGTCGCTTTTATCAAGCCTGTTGACAGTCGATTGAATGAAACGTTCACGAGGGCCCCTCAGGCGCAGGCTTTTTGAGACGACGGCAAAGGGTTGCCCTTCTTCCAGAGCCATTTTGCATTTCAGCAGGGTTCTGATTTCATCAGTGACTGTCCATAATATTAGGGGGAGCGGTTCACCTTCACCTTTTAAGCCTTCGATCATTTTGATGAAACGGGCCCTGTTTCCGCTGAGCATGGCCTCTGTCAGTTTGAAAACGTCATATCGCGCGACATTCAGGACAGAGTTGCGAACCTGTTCAAAACCCAATTCTCCCTCAGGATAAAGCAGGGCCAGTTTTTGTATTTCCTGATGGGCGGCCAGCAGATTGCCCTCGACACGGTTGATCAGGAATTCGATGCCCTGTCTGTCGATGGATTGTTTCTGTTTCGCAAGGCGTGTGGAAATCCAGTTGCCCAAGCGGGAGATATCGATTGTCGGGATATCGATGTAAATGCCGTTTTTCTGCAATGCGACCACCCATGCCGATTTCTGGCTTGTCCAGTCCAGTTTGGGCAGGGTAATCAGGGTAATGTTATCCGGGTTCAGTTCTGCGACGTATTCCTGTAAGGCCACACTGCCTTCTTTTCCGGGACGCCCTGTCGGGATGCGCAGTTCGACCAGTTTTCTGTCGCCGAAGAGCGACATGGCATTATTGGATGCCTGAAGTTGTCCCCATTTGAAGCTGCGTTCGACGGTCAATACGTCGCGTTCAGTAAAATTCCGGCTTCTTGCCGCCTTTCTGATCATGTCCGCCGCTTCAAGTAACAGAAGGTGTTCGTCTCCCGTCAGAATATATAAAGGGGCAAGCTCTTTCCGGAGATGCGATTCAAGGGCTTCGTATTTCAGGAACATGAGGTTAATCAAGAGTTCCGGTTTGACGTTCGGACAGCTTGTCCTGGTTGTCCTGCGGCATCGGGTCTTCGGTTTCGACGATGGCAGACATCCTGATGGCAGACAGTCTCCTCAGGAGCTGGTATGCCATATCAAATTGCATATCCTTGTATAACATCAGTTCTTCCGATTCTTTGGACAAGGCTTCGTTATCGTTATAAGTCATCGTCCTGCGAAGGGCCAGTTTGGTCGGTTCAATGAGAATTTTTCCTTGTGGCGTTCGTACCGTGAATTCAAGGGTGTAATCCAGTGAGTACTCACGTACACGACCTTGTGCGTTCAGGGAAAGGTAATCTTTCTTTTTCTCTTCCCGGATCGCAGACAGAATGACTTCGGCATCTTTCGGGTTGCCGACGAGTCTCGTCAGTTTCATGCCTCTGATCAGGCGTTTGAGACGGGAGGCTGTCTGGGAATCCGCGGGAAAATCGATGTAAATGCTCGAAAAAGGCAGCTTGTCGCTTTTACCGTCGGCTCCCCTCAAATGAAAACCGCAGGCAACCAGCAGAGTGGCAGCACATATCAGAAATATCCAGTTGTAAAAACGTTTGTATTTCATGTCAGCTTCCATTTAAAGGGTGAGTCGGGAACTTAAACGACAATATTGACCAGTTTGTTCGGTACGACAATTACGCGTTTTGGCGTTCCGGTAATGAATTTTCTGACCGTTTCATTGTCCAGTGCAATTTTTTCAATTGCCGTCTTGTCTGCCGTTTTCGGGACACGAATGCTGCCGCGAAGCTTGCCGTTGACCTGAACGACCATATCGATTTCATCCTGCTCAAGAGCGGACGCATCGACTTCAGGCCATGGGGCATCCAACAAATCACCATCTGTCTTTGCATAGCCCAGTTCCTGCCACAAGACATAAGTGATATGCGGGACAACCGGGTACAGCACTCTCAGGAAAATCGAAAGGGTTTCGCGCAGGACAGCCGCAAATTCAGGGGAATCACCGGGTTTTGCCGCTTCAAGCGTGTTCAGCATCTTCATACATGCGGACACAACAGTGTTGTACTGGATGCGTGCATAGTCCTGATTGGCTTGCTGCAGAACCTGATGGATGTCACGTCTTAATGCTTTCAGGCTTTCCGGCAGATTGTCAGGGAGAGGTCGACCGGCAGCGTTTTCGATAAGTTTTTTGTTTTTGAAAGCGAATGCCCAGACCCTGCGCAGGAAGCGGCTGGCGCCTTCGACACCGGAACCGGACCATTCGAGTGTCTGTTCCGGTGGCGATGCGAACATGGTGAACAGACGGGCCGTATCGGCACCGTATTGCTCGATTTGTGTTTGCGGATCAATGCCATTGTTTTTCGACTTGGACATTTTTTCGATGCCGCCGATATTGACCGGTTTGCCGTCTTCTTTCAATCGGGCGGAAACAGGACGGCCTTTCTCGTCAAGCTGCAATTCGACTTCCTCTGGATTGAACCAGCTCTTTTTGCCGGAACCGTCTTCACGGAAGTAGGTCTCGTTCAATACCATACCTTGCGTCAGCAGTTTGACAAAAGGCTCGTCGAATTTGATCAGGCCGAGATCGCGCATGACCTTGGTATAAAACCGGGCGTACAGCAAGTGCATGACAGCGTGTTCGATACCGCCGATATATTGATCCATTGGCATCCAGTAATCGATGCGTTCATCGACCATCGCCTTGTCGGAACCCGGTGAGCAATAGCGCATGAAATACCAGCAGGAATCGACGAAGGTATCCATCGTATCGGTTTCCCGGCGGGCCGGTTTCCCGCAGTGAGGACAGGTCGTATTGACGAAATTCTCATCTTTTGCCAGGGGATTGCCACTTCCATCGGGAATGCAGTTTTCGGGCAGGATGACCGGCAAATCTTTTTCGGGAACAGGAACGGCTCCACAATCCGGACAATGAATGATCGGAATGGGCGTGCCCCAGTAGCGCTGGCGGGAAATCCCCCAGTCGCGCAAACGGTAGGTCACTTTCTTTTCACCCAGTCCTTTTTCCGCCAGTACGGCGGCGACGGCATCGACCGCTTCCTGATGGTTCAGACCATCGAAGCGCCCGGAATTGATGCATGTGCCGTGTTCCTTGTCGGCATACCATTCATGCCATTCATTTTCCATGAACGGCTGACCGTCGACATCGATAACCTGCCTGATGGGCAAACCGTATTTATGGGCGAATTCGAAGTCACGTTCGTCATGTGCGGGAACGGCCATGACAGCGCCGTCACCGTAGCTCATCAAAACGTAGTTTCCGACCCAGACTTCAACGAGCTGATTGGTCAATGGGTGATTGACGAAGAGGCCTGTCGGCATCCCTTTCTTTTCCATTGTTGCCATATCGGCTTCAATGACGCTGCCCCGTTTGCATTCCTCGATGAATTCAGCCAGTTCCGGATTGCCTTTTGCCGCAAAGCGTGCCAGATCGTGTTCCGGAGCAACCGTACAGAAGGTGACGCCCTTGATCGTATCGGCACGGGTCGTGAATACCCACAACTTGCCATCGCCGATCAGCTGGCCGTCGGTATCCCTGATGTCGTGCGTGAAGGCAAAGCGAACGCCTTCGGACTTGCCGATCCAGTTGATCTGCATGGTCCGGACACGTTCAGGCCAGCCCGGCAACTTGTCGGTCACATAATCGAGCAGTTCTTCCGCATAATCGGTGATACGGGCGTAGTACATCGGTATTTCACGTTTTTCGATCAGCGCACCAGAGCGCCAGCCACGACCGTCGATAACCTGTTCGTTCGCCAGAACGGTCTGGTCGACAGGGTCCCAGTTCACGGTTCCCGTTTTCTGGTAAATGATGCCTTTTTCCAGCATCTTCAAAAACATCCACTGGTTCCATTTGTAGTAATCCGGCTTGCAGGCCGTCATTTCCCGTGACCAGTCGATGGCCAGACCCATGGATGCCATTTGCCCTTTCATATGGGCGATGTTGGAATATGTCCATTCAGCGGGAGGAATGCCGTGAGCCATTGCCGCATTTTCAGCAGGCATGCCGAAGGCGTCCCAACCCATCGGCATCAGAACGTTATAGCCGTTCATACGCAGGTAGCGATACATCACGTCGTTGATCGTATAGTTGCGGACGTGGCCCATATGCAGCCGTCCTGACGGGTATGGCAGCATGGAGCAGGCATAAAACTTGCCTTTGGGGAAGCGGGGATCGTTTTCGACGGTTTTGTAGGCTTCTGTGGATTCCCAGTGTTCTTGTGCAGTTTTTTCTACTTCTGCATGGTTGTATCTGTCTTGCATGATGGCTGGCGATAGGAAAATTTAACGTTCGGGTTTTGACGGAAGTCCATATGATAATACGAGTAGCCCGATATGCCACTCATTCCGGAACATTTACATGGCATTCACGGCATTCCGCCGAATATATGCATTGTATTCCATTCATTTCCAAAAGCCTGTTTCGGAAATGAATGGAAAGAATCTGAGCGATTTACTTCAGGCCGAGAACGTCCTGCATGTCGAAGAGGCCGTTTTTCTTGTCGGCTATAAATCGGGCGGCTCTCAGGCTGCCTTGTGCGTAAGTCGCACGGCTTGCGGATTTGTGGGTGATTTCGATTCGTTCGCCCGTACCTGCAAAAAGAACGGTATGGTCGCCGACGATGTCCCCGCCACGGATTGTCGAAAAACCGATGGTTGATGGATCGCGTTCGCCTGTAATCCCTTCACGGGAATAAACGGCACATTTCTTCAGGTCGCGGCCGATGGCATTGGCGATAACCTCACCCATTTTCAACGCCGTTCCCGAGGGAGCGTCAACCTTGTGTCGGTGGTGGGCTTCAATCACCTCGATGTCATAACCTTCGGCAAAATTCCTGGCTGCCATTTCCAGCAGCTTCATGGTGACATTGACGCCGACGCTCATGTTCGGAGCGAAAACGACAGAAATGGTTTCGGCCGCTTTTGCGATAGCCTGTTTTCCGGCTTCATCAAAACCGGTTGTGCCGATAATGATCTTGATATTGTTTTTGACACAATAATCCAGATGTTCCAGTGTGCCTTCCGGACGGGTGAAGTCGATGAGGAATTCAGCACCCTTCAGCGCTTTCGACATATCCGATTCGATCGCGACGCCTGTTTCTTCGCCCAGGAACATGCCGGCATCATTGCCAAGATTGGAGGAATTCGGCACATCGAGTGCACCGGTTAAAACGGCATCGTCCGCTTTCAGAACGGCTTCGATCAGCATATGGCCCATACGGCCATTTGCACCTGCAATTGCGATTTTCATTTTACTCATTGAATATTTCCGATCAACTGGTCATTCGGAGACGATGGCAACATCTTGCCCATGCGGCTCGGGATACTGATAGGTTCGAATGACTTTATATTATTTTCTGGTGATGAGGTTTCGTCTTCAGGGGGTGTCTGGACAGGGTTTTTTCTTTCCGGACGTTTTATACGTGGTGTTGTCGTGTCTGTCTGGTTTAACGGAGTTGCGACGGATTCAACAGTTTCGGCCGGTTCAATGACTCTGACAGGTTCAGCGGTCTTGACAGGTTCAACGGCTTTGACAGGTTCAACGGCCTTGACAGGTTCAACGGCCTTGACAGGTTCAACGGCCTTGACAGGTTCAACGGCCTT
>JAEXJM010000068.1 GCA_023449275.1 Pseudomonadota bacterium
ACGCTGATCTATGTCCGGAATTCCGGCATCATTCTGGATGAGCCATCTGTTGTCGCCATTCGGCACGATGGCGGTCCCAGCTCCAAAAAGAGCATCCAGGCGGTCGGCAAGGAAGCCAAGCAGATGCTGGGCAAGGTGCCTGGCAATATCGAAGCCATCAGACCGATGAAGGATGGCGTGATCGCCGATTTCACCGTCACGGAACAGATGTTGAAGCAATTCATCCGCATGGTGCACAATTCGAAATTCTTCCGTCCCTCTCCGCGTATCATTATTTGTGTGCCTTGTGGTTCCACGCAGGTGGAACGTCGTGCGATTCGTGAATCCGCTTTGGGCGCGGGCGCATCCAAGGTTTATCTGATCGAGGAACCGATGGCAGCCGCACTGGGTGCCGGTTTGCCGATTTCCGAAGCGACCGGTTCGATGGTGGTCGATATCGGAGGCGGTACGACCGAAGTCGGCATCATTTCTCTTGGGGGAATGGTGTACAAGGGTTCTGTCCGTGTCGGAGGGGATCGTTTTGATGAGGCAATCGTCAATTACATCCGCCGCAATTATGGCATGCTGATCGGTGAACAGACGGCGGAAGCGATCAAGAAAAATATCGGCTCCGCTTTCCCGGGCACTGAAATCAAGGAAATGGAAGTCAAGGGACGCAACCTTTCCGAAGGCATACCCCGCGCATTCACCATTTCCAGCAATGAAATTCTGGAAGCATTGACGGATCCGCTGAACAATATCGTATCCGCCGTCAAGAACGCACTTGAACAGATTCCGCCTGAACTGGGTGCCGATATTGCCGAGAAAGGCATGATGCTGACCGGTGGCGGTGCCTTGTTGCACGATATCGATCGCCTGCTGATGGAAGAAACCGGATTGCCGGTTCTGATTGCGGAAGATCCTTTGACCTGCGTGGTTCGCGGTTGCGGTATTGCGCTGGAAAAAATCGATGAATTCGGAACGGTTTTCTCATACGAATAAGCAAGAGATATAACAGGCACAAACCTTGTGCCTGTTTTTTATACTGCCGTGAGGCAGTTCACGTATCAGTTGTTTTGGTCAGTCATTGTATGCAATACGGTCCACCGCCTCTATTCAAACAAGGAACGCCTGCGAGAGTAAAGGTCATTATTTTCGTGCTGGCCGCGATTGCCCTGTTGTTTGTCGATTCCCATCTTCAGGTGCTGGGCCATGTCCGCAATGCAGTCGGTATGGTGCTTTATCCGATCCAGAAAGTGGCAATGGTGCCGCGCGACATTTATGATACGGCGGATGAGTACCTGACCTCTGTCGCAACACTTCATGAGGAAGTATCCGAATGGCGTGAGAAATCCATGCTGGATGCGGCCCGCATCCAGCGGGCCCAATTGCTCGAAAATGAAAATGCCCAGTTACGGGAACTGCTGGGGATGAGCAGGCGGGTCAGCATCAAGTCGCTTCCGGCTGAAATCCTGTATGACGCCCGCAATACCTTCGTTCGAAAGGTGATCCTGAACAAGGGATCGCAGGATGGGGTTTTGCCGGGACAGGCCGTTATCGACGACAAAGGCGTGATCGGACAGGTGACGGACGTGTATCTCAAGACGTGTGAAGTGACACTTCTGACGGACAAGGATCAGGCTATTCCGGTATTGAACGTCCGCAGTGGCGAACGTAGCGTTGCCTATGGCCGTGGCCAGTCCGGTTATCTGGAATTGCGTTTCATGATGGCGAACGCCGATATCCAGCCCGATGATCTGCTGGTGACGTCCGGTATAGATGGTGTGTACCCAGCCGGGCTCGCTGTCGGAAAAGTTGCCCGGATTCGGGATAATTCAACCGGATCGTTCGATCATGTGATTTGTGAGCCTGTCGCGGGCATCAACCGTAACAGGCAGGTTCTGGTGCTCCTGTCCGATACGGCCATCCCGCCGCGTCCGACGGCTGCAGACAGAACCGTAAATACGCGGCAACGGGTCAGTCCCAAAACCGTGGAACCGAGGAAATAAGGCAGAACCAGGATGAAACCGATACCCGAACGTATCTTGCTGCCGGTCAGCCCTGTTTTTATCGCGATCACTCTTTTTGTCGCATTCCTGTTCAATATCCAGCCGTGGGGCCATTGGGTCGGTGTCCCCGATTTTGTCGCGCTGGTACTGGTTTTCTGGGGAGTCCACCAGCCGCGGCGGGTCGGGATGGGGATTGCCTTTTTCATGGGCCTGCTAATGGATGTGAATGACGCCACTTTGCTGGGTGAAAATGCGCTGGCCTATGTTCTTCTGAGTTATGTCGCCATCACACTGCATCGTCGCATTTTATGGTTTCCGTTGAAAAAACAGGTCTGGTATATCCTGATTCTGTTGCTGTCTTCACAACTGATACAGATGCTCATCCAGTATATCGTCAGTCATCGCACGTCAAGCTGGTTATATTTGATTGACAGTTGTGTCGGTGCATTATTGTGGCCGCTTGTAACCATGATTCTGCTGGCGCCGCAACGCCGTTCCGTTGATACCGATCTGGACCGTCCGTTATGAATGCCAGAATAAAAGTTATCCGGATTGTCGGGTATGGGATAGTCCTGTCAGCAGGTAAAAACGGTCTGTATGGTTCAATGTCATGGCAAGCCTGAACGATAGCGAACGTGAATTGCACCGATTCCGCAACCGGATTGCGGCATTGGTCGTTTTTGTTCTCATCTGTTTTTTCTTTCTGTTGCTGCGTTTCATCTGGGTACAGATCGTCCGGCACAGCAATTATGTCGCACAGGCAGAAGAAAACCGTATTTCCATCGTTCCGACCATGCCGAGCCGGGGTATCATCATGGATCGCAACGGTGTCATTCTCGCGAACAATTATTCCGCTTATACACTCGAACTCACGCCTGCCAAAATCGGTGCGAAAATGGAAGACGTCATCGAGGAACTGTCCGGGATCGTTGAAATCACCCCACGGGACAGAAAGCGTTTCAAAAAACGGATGGAAGAAGCCAAACGTTTCGAGAGCATCGTTTTGAAAGCCAAGCTGACAGATGAGGAAGTGGCCCGTTTCACGGTACAACGGTATCGTTTTCCCGGAGTGGAAGTTCAGGCACGTATGTTCCGACAGTACCCTCTTGGTGATGTCGCGTCTCATGTCATCGGGTATATCGGTCGTATGAGCCAGAAGGATCTCGATAATTTGCCGGAAGAAGAGGAAACGAACTATCAGGGAACGACCCATTACGGCAAGGAAGGACTGGAAAAGAGCTACGAACGTATCCTGCATGGTTCGACCGGCTATGAAGAGATGGAAGTGGCTGCCAGTGGACGGGCGGTCAGAACGCTTTCGACACATCCGACCATTCCGGGAAACAATCTGGTCCTCTCGATCGATATCGAATTGCAGAAAGTGGTTGAAGCCGCTTTCGGAAAACGGCGTGGTGCTCTGGTCGCCATGGATCCGACAACGGGGGAAGTGCTCGCTTATGTTTCCAAACCGACGTTCGATCCGAATCTGTTCGTCGATGGCATCGACCAGCAGAACTGGGATGAACTGAATAACTCGATTAACAGGCCATTGATCAACCGTCCTCTTCGGGGAGCCTATCCTCCGGGATCGACCTATAAACCGTTCATGGCACTGGCAGCCCTTGAACTCGGGTACAGGACACCTGGCCAGGCTATCAGTGATCCGGGCTATTTCGACTACGGCAACCACCGTTTCCGGGATGACAAGAAGGGGGGGCACGGTATCGTGGACATGTACAAATCCATTGTCCAGTCGTGCGATACCTATTACTATGTTCTGGCGGCTCAAATGGGAGTCGATACCATGCATGACTTCATGAAGCAGTTCGGTTTCGGGGAGTTGACCGGTATCGACCTGGCTCACGAAAGAAGAGGCATTCTTCCATCAACGGAATGGAAACGGAACGCATACCGCAATCCGAACCAGAAAAAGTGGTATGCCGGTGAAACGATCTCTCTTGGGATTGGACAGGGGTATAACACGTTCACTCCACTTCAACTGGCATATGCAACTGCCTTGCTGGTCAATGGCGGTTCCGCCGCACGGCCTCATCTTGTCAAGGAAATCGAAGACGGCATAAGCCGTGAACGGCGCCCGGTAACGACAGAAACGGTCAGGCTCGATGTCAAACCTGAAAATATCGAAGTCATCAAGAGGGCGATGGTCGGGGTCGTGAAAGAAGGGACGGCTGCAAGGGTTTTCGGTGGGGCAGGCTATGTTTCGGGGGGAAAGACCGGTACGGCACAGGTGATCACCATCGGCAAGAACGAAACCTACAATGCGGCAGCACTCGCCGAACATAAACGGGATCATGCGTTGTATACCGCTTTTGCTCCGGTCGACAATCCGAAAATCGTGATTGCCCTGATTGTCGAGAATGCCGGTTTCGGTGCATCGGCTGCCGCTCCGATTGCACGCAAGGCAATGGATTATTTCTTCTATGGCAAGAAATCGACCCCTGAAGCGACTCCGTCCGTCAGTGAAGATACTGCCCCTGAAGATACAGATGATTCCCAACCGGTATTGGTGCCGCCTGATTCCGGTGAAGACAGTAACGACGAGGGGTGATGGTCAATGGATATTCCAGATAAAGAAACTCTGCTGATGCGACTGAAACATTATCTCAGCGTGTTTGACGGGCCTCTCGCATTGATCATTTTCCTGATCATGTCGGTTGGTATTATCACGCTGTATTCGGCCGGCATCGATTTTCCAGGGCGTGTTGAAGACCAGCTCAGAAATATCATTTTCGGGTTCATCATCATGTGGATTGCCGCCAGCGTGCCGCCTCAGACGCTGATGCGTTTTGCCGTTCCTGTTTATACCTTCGGAATCGCGTTATTGCTGGCTGTTGCGGCGTTTGGACTTGTCAAAAAAGGGGCCCGGCGCTGGCTGAATATCGGTATCGTCATTCAGCCATCCGAAATCATGAAAATCGCTGTTCCACTCATGCTGGCCTGGTTTTTCCAGAAACGTGAAGGCCATTTGGGCTGGCGGGAATATGGCATTGCTTTCGTATTGCTGGCTGTTCCAGCCGGTTTGATCATGAAGCAACCTGATCTTGGGACAGCCTTGCTTGTAGCGGCAACAGGTTGTTACGTCATTTTCCTGGCCGGTCTGGCCTGGAAAGTCATTATTTCCCTGTTCGTGGCAGGACTGGCCAGTTTGCCGATTGTCTGGACACTGTTGCATGATTACCAGCGCCATAGGGTGATGATGCTGATCGATCCGACATCCGATCCTTTGGGCAAAGGTTTCCATATCATTCAGTCGGTCATCGCTATCGGGTCTGGCGGCATTACCGGAAAAGGCTGGTTGCATGGAACACAGGCTTATTTGCATTTCATTCCAGAGCGGACAACGGACTTCATTTTTGCTGTTTTTGCCGAGGAATTCGGCCTGATCGGCAACCTGATTCTGATGGCGCTTTATCTTTGTCTGATCGGGCGTGGTTTGATGATCGCATTACATGCCTCTTCCCTGTTTTCCCGCTTGCTGGCAGGGGCCATTACAATGATGTTTTTCATGTATGCCTTCGTCAATATCGGTATGGTCAGTGGCATATTGCCGGTCGTCGGCGTGCCGTTGCCATTCATGAGTTATGGCGGCACGGCAATGGTCACTCTGGGGCTCGGAGCCGGAATTCTGATGAGTATCCAGAGACATCGCAAACTCGTGCAAACCTGATTTTTCCGTTTTCATTGCGTTTTTTCACAACAATCAGGGTGTTTGGCGTTTCCTGTGGATGAAAAATGGCGTCAACTTGGGTTATACTTTGAGCAAATACTTAGCTTTTAGGGCTAATTGTCTCATTTTTCACAGTTTTTGGAGAACGATCCATCCGTTTTGACCGGGCTTCGTTTTTATAAAAGGCGGAAAAAGATGCTATCTCTGAAAAATCGCAAATGTCTTGTTATGGCAGCGTTGCTTGCATCGGCGTGTGCGCTGGTTTTGTCAGGCTGCAGTACGACATCGACTTCTTTCGGAAAAGTCGCCTCCAGAAAATCAGGAAAAATCAAATCCACAAAGGGCGGAGGATATTATCTGGACGATGGCCCGATGGATGAAATTCCGGAAAACCTGATGGACGTGCCTGATGCGGTACCAAAGGTAGAACCCATCCGGACGGCAAACGGCAGGCCTTATGTCGTTTTCGGCAGGACTTATACCCCGATGACGGAATTGCGGCCTTATAAAAAAACAGGCGTCGGCAGCTGGTATGGCAAGAAATTTCACGGCCAGAAAACGTCATCGGGTGAGCCATACGATATGTTTGCAATGACAGCAGCTCATCCGACTCTCCCGATTCCCAGTTATGCACGGGTGACGAGTCTTGAAACGGGAAAACAGGTGATCGTCAAGGTCAACGACAGGGGGCCTTTCCTGTCGGATCGCATTATCGATCTTTCCTATACGGCTGCGTACAAGCTGGGTTATCTGAACAAGGGAAGCGGGCAATTACAGGTGGAACTCCTGTTGCCGGATGAAATCGAACGTATCAATCTGGCGAGAAACAACGCTTATTCACCTGTGGACAAACCGGTTGTTGCCGTCACAACACCTGTTCAGCAAACGGAGACCGCGGCTGCGGTCAATACGGCCAAATCGGCTGAACGGCCAGTCAGGACAGCAGTATCCGGGTCAGGGTATTACCTCCAGTTGGGCGCCTACCAGGAAGCCGGCAATGCACAGTCCTATCAGGAGAAATTTGCCATGAGCCTGTCTCACAAATTGCCTGCACTGGAAATAGTCCAGATGGGAAATTTCTATAAACTGCTGGCAGGCCCTTATCCTACTCTTGCTGATGCAACGCAGGCTGTGGAAGAAATGAAAAGCATGGGAACACAGTCTTTCGTCGTTCGTCACTAGAAACAGTCTGTCCTGAATGTCCAACAAAAAAGGCAGGAACATTCCTGCCTTTTTTAAATACGTCCGGTTTGCCTAGTCGCCGTAGAGCTTTTGCTTGAGTTCACGCCGTTGCTGTGCCTCGAGGGACAGGGTTGCCGTCGGTCGTGCCAGCAGTCTGGCTACCCCGATGGGTTCACCGGTTTCCACACACCATCCATAATCGCCGGTATCGATACTGGCAATCGATTGCTGGACTTTTTTCAGCAGTTTCCGTTCACGGTCACGGGTTCTCAGCTCAAGAGCATGCTCTTCCTCAATGGTCGCACGGTCAGCCGGATCAGGTACAAGAGTCGTTTCGCGGAGGTTTTCCGTGGTCTGGCCTGCATTTCTGATCAGATCCTGTTCCAGTTTCTGAAGGCGATCCTTGAAAAAGGCCAGCTGGGCTGGATTCATGTATTCGTCTTCACTCATTTTGAGAATTTCTTCCTCGGTGAGTAAAGGAGTCGTCGGTGTCGGTTTCTTCGTTTTGGTATTCACGTTGCTTTTTCCTTTGCCTCAATAGATAAATTTTCAATAACCGGCAACTTATTGCGGCATGTATTGCACTATGGATTGAAATACCCTGCAATTAAATTTAATCAACTCAATGATATCTGTCAAAAGCCGCAGTTAATTTTTTAAAAAAGCAGGTCGAAAATTTCATTCAGTCTGCAAGACTATCATGGAGACCTTCCATAAAAATTGTCTTGGGTAGGTTTTTTCCAATAAAAACCATTTTACTTTCGGGAGGGTGGTTTTCATCCCACTTTTCAACGATGTCCGTTCCCATCAGTTGCTGTACTCCCTGAAAAACAACCTTTCTGTCGGCATCTTTCATATATAAAACGCCTTTATACCGTAACATCTGCGTGCCGTAAAGTGTGATCATCCTGTCGAAAAAGTCGTTGAGCCGGTTCGGATCGAACGGCTTTTTACTATGAAAGACGAATGAATTGATATTGTCCAGATGATGGTGGGAACAGGCACACTCCGCTCCACATTCATGGTCGTGATGGTGATCATGTCCGTGTCCGTGATGAGGTTCGACATCATCAAGGCCGACTTTGGAACTCAGATTGAAACCGCGTAGGTCAAGCACTTCCGTGACGGAAACGCGCCCGAAATCGACATGATGAATCGGTGCGTGTGGATTGATATGGCGAAGCCGGTGGGTCAGAATCTCAACGTCCTCGTCACTGACCAGATCCGTTTTTGAAATCAGGAGTCTGTCGGCATAACCGACCTGTTGGCGTGCCTGCTCGTACTCGTCGAGCTGCTGCATGGCAAAGACGGCATCCATCATAGTGACAATACCATCAAGCATATATTCACTGGCAACGGCATCTTCAATAAAAAATGTCTGGGCAACCGGGCCCGGATCGGCCAGCCCGGTCGTTTCGATAACGACCCGGTCGAAGTTCAGTTCACCATTTTTGAGTTTGTCTGCGAGTCTGGTCAGGGCGGTAACGAGATCGGAACGTATCGTACAGCAGATACAGCCATTGCTCATCTCGACGATTTGTTCGGCATCGTCCTGAACGAGGATATTGCTGTCGATATTTTCTTCACCGAATTCGTTTTCGATAACGGCAATACGCTGCTTGTGATGATTGTCCCTGAGAATCCGGTTCAACAGGGTGGTTTTACCGGCACCCAGAAATCCGGTAATGATCGTAACAGGTATGAGTGACATGATGGCATGGCCCGATTTATCAGTTTGGTGGGTCATATACTGGAAACGTAGCCAGAAACAGACCCGGCTTCAGGGAAAAGAGTATGCCCTGATTTTCACGCGAAAATCAAGCATCCCGCATTTTATGTCACCGTTTTAAAAAGGAAAAATCCGGTTGGAATTTGCCAGGTCTCTTTTTGGGGGAAAGCATGAAAACATGATCGAGGAAGATGTGTCGTGGATTCTCCAACACAGACCAACCGGCAGGTTGTTGTAAAAATGCCTCTCTTTTTATAACAAAAGAACGACGAACCTACTCAAAAGAAAACCGGTATGTTTCTCGTCAAATGGCAAAAAAGGGATTTGCAAATAATGAAGATGACTTTTGTCTTCATTCACTTCATATAGGTAAAACGATGAAAAAAACTCTTCTTGCATTGGCTATCATGGGTGCGTCGGCAGGTGCGGCATATGCCCAGTCCCATGTGACCATCTATGGTGTCGTCGATACTGGTATCGTCAAGGAAACCGGTACTGATGTACGTATGGGCAGCAATATCGACAGCCGGCTTGGATTCCGTGGTACCGAAGATCTGGGTTCCGGCATGAAAGCGACCTTCGAGCTGGAACGCCGTTTCAACCTGAACGACGGTACACAGAGCAATCCTCCGGAGTTCGATATCGACAATCCAATCACTAATGTTGCCGGCCTGGAAAGCGCTGACAGGACAAACTGGAATTACAATGACTTCATCAGTGGAAAGCGAGTTGACTGGGTCGGTGCCGCCAATGTCGGCCTGAAAGGTGATGCGTGGGGACAGGTTCGTCTGGGACGTGTCAACAACCTGTCCGTTGAAACCTTCCGCATGCTGGATCCGTTCAACCAGTACGGCGTAGGTGCATCTCTGGCCAAAGCCAATATCCTGCGTTCCGAACAGCTCAGCAATACCATCCGTTACGACAGCCCGTCCTGGAGCGGCTTCGGATTCGGTGCGACCTATACTTTGGGCCAGAACAGCAAGGGGAGCACTCCATCCGCTCTCTTCTATGATCGGATCGGCAATGACGGTTGGGCAGTCAACCTGAAGTATGATAATGGCCCTGTCCTGTTGCTGGCCAACTACGACAGAGCGGCCGATTCCAATGATTCCTACTCCTGGAATGTAGGCGGCGCTTATGATTTTGCCGGTTTCAAGGTTTCACTGGGCTATCAGGATTCCCGCTTCAAATTGTTCGAAGCGGCCGGTAGTGGTGCCATGAAAGAAAAAGACTGGATCGTCGGCCTGCAATACAAGACCGGTCCTCATACTCTTGGTGCATCGTACAACCGCGGCAAGGTCGAAGTTGCCGGAACGGCACTTGACGGGAGCACCAACAAATACGCTTTGGGCTATACCTATGGCCTGTCCAAACGTACTTCCGTTTATGCCAACGTAGCCTATACCGATAATGACAAGGAAATCGCCGGCTGGTACAACCTCAACGGCTCGAACAGAGACTCCGTTACCGGCGTACAGGTTGGCCTGACACATAAGTTCTAACTAGCCAGTCCGGTTCTTTGTAGAAAAAGGGCAGCCGAAGCTGCCCTTTTTCTATCGATTTTGACAAAGCCCGAAATATAAATATCGATCAGCCGCATTTCGGAATGCAGGAGATATCGGAGTTCGATCGGTATTTATATTTTTTATGGAAGTTCACCATTTTATGGGTGAAAACCGGAAACCTGTTTGTCGGATAATTCGCGTGTTTGAGAGGGAAAGGTGTTGTATGAATACACCAAAAAAGTGACAAAATTGCAATTTCAGACATAAGGCCGGCCTTCTTTCACTACAATGACACATGACAGAAGGAAATATTTGTCTTTTGCAAAATAGCAGGAAAAAGTTTTTTTATCTTCCCTTTTAAACCAACAGGTAAAAATCATGAAAAAAACTCTTATCGCATTGGCCGTAATGGGCGCTGTCGCTGGCGTGGCACATGCCCAGTCCAATGTCACCATTTACGGTGTCGTTGATACCGGCCTGATTAAAGAATCCGGTTCCGATATCCGTATGGGTGGCAACGTTGACAGCCGTATCGGTTTCCGTGGCGTGGAAGATCTGGGTTCCGGCATGAAAGCCACTTTCGAACTGGAACGCCGTTTCAACCTGAATGACGGTACCCAAAGCGAATCTGTCGTGATTAATACCCAGGATCCGGATGGTACCGATTTTGAGGGATGGGACAAAACGAACTGGAATTACAATGACTTCATCAGCGGCAAGAAATCCGACTGGGTTGGTGCTGCCAACGTCGGTCTGAAAGGCGATGCATGGGGTCAGGTCCGTCTGGGTCGTGTCAACAACCTGTCGGTTGAAACTTTCCGCATGCTGGATCCATTCAACCAGTACGGTGTCGGCGCTGCACTGGCGAAAGCCAACGTCCTGCGTTCCGAACAGCTCAGCAATACCGTACGCTATGACAGCCCTGTCTGGAGCGGTTTCGGATTTGGCGCGACCTATACTCTGGGTAACAATACCAAAGGCAATACTACAATGTCGAACTTCTATGACCAGTTGGGCAACGACGGTTTTGCCGTTAACCTGAAGTACGACAATGGTCCTCTCCTGCTGTTGGCCAACTATGACAGAGCAGCCGATTCCAACGATTCCTATACCTGGAATCTGGGCGGAGCTTACACATGGAATGGCCTGAAGGTTTCCCTGGGTTATCAGGATTCCAGATTCAAGCTGCTGGAAAACACAGAAGAGGGTACCCTGAAAGAAAAAGACTGGATCGTCGGTCTGCAGTACAAGACTGGTGCCCATACCATCGGCGCTTCCTATAACCGTGGAAAAGTTGAATGGAATGGCGTTGACGGCAAAGCCAACAAGTACGCTCTGGGTTATACCTATGGCCTGTCCAAACGTACTTCCGTCTATGCCAACGTAGCCTATACCGATAGCGACAAGGAAGTTGCAGACTACTACAACCTGAACGGCTCTGACAAGGATTCCGTTACCGGTGTACAGGTTGGTATCACGCATAAATTCTAGGAACTCCGGTTCTTTGAATGACGAAAAGGACAGCTTCGGCTGTCCTTTTTTCGTCGGTTTTCCTGTCTTACAGGGTTTTGTACTGGAAAAATAATATCTGAAAACAGTCAACATGCCATCCAGCAAACTGTAACCGGATCAAGATTCGCAGGATGATAGATATTGTCGATGCAATAACGAATCAATATATTTTCAGTGATACCTTCAATATTTCGGAGTGTATGCATCCCGAATGGCAACAGCCTATGAAACGTTCCGGTGGGTATTGCTTGCCCGGTTGAATCCGGACAATTGTCTGAGAGTTTTACTGTTTATCATTGTTCTTTTTCGCCCGCGGATGGGCGGCATCGTAAACTTCTGCCAGACGCTGGAAATCCAGCGCGGTATATACCTGTGTCGAGGCGATAGAGGAATGGCCCAGCATTTCCTGTACGGCTCGCAAGTCGCCGGACGACTGCAGGATGTGTGACGCAAAGGAATGGCGCAAGACGTGAGGATGCATATTGACTGGCAGTCCCAGCGTTTTTGCATGTGATTTCAGACGGAGTTGCACCATTCTGGGTGACATCCGTCGGCCTCTGGAGTTGATGAAAAGGGCATTGGTATGCTCCTGCGGCAATGTTGAATCGAGGACGCCATTGCGAACCGGCAGCCAGGCATGAATGGCTTGTATGGCTGCATCACCTACAGGAACGATCCGGGTTTTATTGCCTTTGCCGGTAACGGTCACTTCTTTTTCTGTCAGGCTGATCCAGCTTGCCGAACGGTAAACGGCATTTCTGACAGGATGAATATCCAGACTGGTCAATTCAGATACACGCAACCCACTGGAGTAAAGCAGCTCGAACATGGCGTGATTGCACAGGAGGGTAGTCGTATCCTGTCCGGTTTCTTCCTCTTTTGGAAGGTTGGCAACGACTCTGATGGCATCGTCAACGGAAAGCGCCTTGGGCAAAGGTTTGCTTTTTTTGGGTGCATGGATATCCTCGACCGGATTGACGGATGTGAGATTTTCCTCGACCAGCCAGCGGTAAAAACCACGCCAGGCCGACAGTTTCCGGCTGATGGAGCGGGGATTCAGGCTCCTCGCATGCAGTTTCGATGTCAATCGGCGTATATCACCGGATGAGAGAGCTGTCAGTTCGGTCGTGTCAGCCAATCCGACCAGTTCTTCCAGATCGCGCCGGTAATGGATGACCGTCTGGTCGGACAGTTGCCGTTGCCCGGAAAGGGTATCCAGATACCGGTTGACCAGTACATGGTCGTCGGATTTGCCAGGATAATCCATGTCAATCGATGGTCTGGAGACGCCCAAGGGCCGCACAGGCCAGTTTGCCGATATCGGTAAGAAAGTCGGTTGCCATGTCTTCCTGAAAACGGGTTTTTTCAGGTGAGGCCAGTACCAGCAGGCCGAATGGCTCGGACTGTTCGTTTTCCCGAATCGGTATCAGGGCCGTTGAGCGGATGGAGGCTGTGTTGGTGAACCATGTCAGCGCTTCGATATTGTCGGATTTGCCGCAATAAGGCTTTTTCAGGGTATTGACGGCATGACGGATATCCACGGTAACGGACTGGGTGAACCAGGCCATGGAATATTCTTCACGGACATTCCAGAGTCTGAGAGTGACGTCGGGTACAGCGAAAGCGGATTTCAGGCTCATGACAAGGGTCTGGGGCATCTCGACGTCGTTTTTTTCTTTCAGAAGTGCCTGCGTCCAGTCCAGCATTTTTCGGGCAAGTGCTTCATTGTCCTGTGCCGTATGCATCAATTTGGACAGTTGGAGTTCCAGTGTTTTGTATTTGCCGCGCATCACCTCCATCTGCCGTTCGTGCAGGGAGACAGCCTTGCCGAGGATGGGACTGGTCAGATGCAGTTCGGAAAGAATGCCAGCGTTATCCTGAAAAAAATCCGGATGGTCCAGCAGATATTGGATAACAGTTTCCTGGTCAATTGCCTGTGTCATGATTCGTTTTTCCAGAGACTAAAATCGGTTTGAAAGACATCATTTTACCTGAGAGGATTGTCAGTGCGTCAGCTATATTGAATGAGATAAATCAGATTGTGTCGTCCGTCATCGGAAAATGGTAGTTCGGTATGTGCCTGTATGGCGGAAAATTGATTTTTCGGCATCCGCACTGAAACGTTTTCGTTTAGACTGGGCTTTTCAGTTTTCGGAAAAATGAAGCGCCATGACAACGTATGCATTGGGTGATATTCAGGGATGCCGGACGCAAATGCAGGAATTGCTGGAAATCATCGATAAAGAATCGCCGGAGGCCAAACTGCTTTTTGCGGGCGATCTGGTCAATCGTGGACCGAATTCGCTGGATGCCTTGCGTCAGGTGAAAAATCTTGAAACGAAAGCCGTAACGGTGCTGGGCAATCACGATCTCCATTTGCTCGCAGTGGCGGCAGGCATTCAGCAAATGAAACCCGGTGATTCGATCCAGCCGATTCTAGATGCGCCCGACCGTGACGAGTTGATCGAGTGGCTAAGGCATCGTCCGATGGCGTACACAGGGGACAACTGTCTGCTCGTTCATGCCGGTGTCTTGCCACAATGGGATCTGAACCGGACGATGGAATTGGCGCATGAGGTCGAAATGGTTTTGCGAGGTCCGGACTGGAAAGCGTTCCTGAAAGAAATGTATGGCAATCTCCCGAACAAATGGGACGACAGCCTGACGGGAACGGCACGCTTGCGTTGTATCGTCAATGGCCTGACCCGCCTGCGTTTTTGCAAGGCCGATGGTGAAATGGAATTCGCCAGCAAAATGGGAACGTCTGAGGCACCTGCCGGTTATATGCCCTGGTTTGATGTACCGGGCCGAAAAACAGACAATGTCACGGTTGTGTTCGGCCATTGGTCAACCCTGGGCCTCGTGTTGCGTGACAATCTGGTTTCACTGGATACAGGGTGTGTCTGGGGAGGGCGGCTCACTGCTGTACGCCTGAGTGACCGTGCCGTGTTTCAGGTGTCCTGTCCCGGTTTTCTTGAACCGCTTGGGACAGGGCGGCCATAATGGCCTTGCGGGAATATTCGCACAAGTCCTTCCGGTTCAGCCCATCGCTGTCGATCAGAGGCAAAAGGGTCAGTTCAGCGAAAATACGGCCTTTGCCCAGAATGCTGTTGACGCTTTCGCGCATGCTGATGTCACCGCTCAGATCGACGGCGTCTTCAAATTCACCGTCCTGATTGACGTATTTGAGCGCGAAAGGCTGAACCGGCATTTCGGCATGAATGGCGCCCTCGAAGAGGTTCGGATGAAAGGGGAGGGGTTCTCCCTGTTTTGCCGTCGTTCCTTCCGGAAAGAAAACACAGTGCTCCCGGGCCTTGAGATATTTGACTAGGGAATCAAGCGTATTTTTGAGGTGGCGGGCACTGCGGCGTTCAAGAAAAAGCGTGCCGGTGTTTTTTGCAAGGGAACCAATAATGGGCCAGCTTGCCATTTCGGCCTTGGCGATGAAGTGGCAGGGAATGACCGAATGGATGAGGAAGATGTCCAGCCATGAAATGTGGTTTGAGACGATCAGCGCTTTGGGGGAGAGCCGTTCGGGGTGATGGATCCTGATTTCGACCCCGCAAATGTCGAGCAGTTTTTTCGACCACGTCTGAATATGGCGACTGCGTCTGGTTTCATCGAAAAAAGGGTAAAGGACGGTTGTCGTCCAGAATGCCCGCAAAACATGAATCAGCAAACGCAGCCGTGCCAGAAATGGTCTCATACTGACGCAGCTTATCGTTCGAAAGCGACTTTGCCTTCTACCACAGTCAGACGGACACGCCCCGGTACTTCGCGTCCCAGAAATGGAGTGTGTTTTCCCTGGCTGGCGAGTGCCGATGTATCGACAATCCAGTTTTCCGAAGGATCGAAAATACAGATGTCGGCCTTGTCGCCTATGGAGAGCTTTCCGCAATCCCTGCCTAAAATGGCCGCAGGGTCGGAGGTGATCTTCGCGATGGCTTTAGACAGACTGGATGGATCGTTTTTCAGGGACTGTCCCCATTTCAGCGTCAGTGACAGCAGAAGTTCCAGGCCGGTTGCGCCAGGAGTCGCTTCGCCGAAGGGTAACAGTTTTTCATCGTCATCGACCGGTGTATGGTCTGAACAGATCGCATCGATCGTGCCGTCGAGCAAGCCTTCCGTTATCGCCAGACGGTCGTTTCGGGAACGCAACGGTGGGGTCATTCGGGCATTGGTATCGAAAAAGTCGATATCGTCCTCGGTCAGATGGATATGGTGAATGCCGACGTCGCAGGTGACGGGCAATCCGTCTTTTTTCGCCTGACGGACGAGTTCGATGCCTTTTGCGGAAGAAAGGCGTCCCAGATGAACACGGGCACCGGTGACACGCATCAGTTCGAAAATCGTGTGCAGCCTGATGGTTTCGGCAATGTAGGAGATACCCGAGAGCCCCAGTCTGGCAGCGACCGGCCCTGAATGAGCCATACCTTTTTTGGACAGGTGCGGGTCTTCCGGTTGAAGCCATGTACTGTAATTGAATGAACTGGCGTATTGCATGGCACGCAGCATGACTTCGGTATCGATGACCGGTTCACCGGCCTGTGAAAAACCGATACAGCCGGCGTCCGTCAGTTCAGCCATTTCAGTCAGGGCCTGACCTTTCAGGCCGACAGTCAGGGCACCCAGCGGGTAAACATGAGCCTGATTCAGGGCGGCGGCACGGTATTTCAGCATTTCGACCAGACCCGGTTCATCGAGAACCGGATCGGTATCCGGAGGGCAAACGAGACTGGTCACCCCTCCATGCATGGCTGCCTGCATTTCGGATTGCAGTGTCGCCTTGTGTTCGTAGCCCGGTTCACGCAGCCGGGCCGACAAGTCCACGAAACCCGGGGAAACGACAAGGCCAGTGGCGTCGATCACACGGTCGGCAGCGAAATCCGGGATGGTTTTGCCTGCGTCTTCAATGGCACACACTTTTCCATCGGCAATCGCCATGTTTTTCAATCCGTCGATCCCGTTGGCAGGGTCGATCAGTCGTCCGTTCTGGATAAGCAGTTTCATACCAATATGTCCTCAATACTGTCCGGTTATTCTTTCGTTGATGTCCTAGTTGCCGGCCAGAATACTCATAACGGCCATTCTGACGGCAATGCCGAATGTCACCTGCGACAGGATGACGGCCTGTTTGCCATCGGCTACGGCGGAATCGATTTCGACGCCACGGTTCATCGGGCCGGGATGCATGACGATTGCATCCGGTTTTGCCAGTGCAAGCCGTTCAGGTGTCAAACCGTAGTTCTTGAAAAATTCCTGGGTGGACGGCAAAAGCGCTCCATTGATCCGTTCGTTCTGCACACGCAACATGATAACGACATCGACGCCTTTGAGACCTTCATCCATAGTGGTGAAAACCCTGACTCCCATATCTTCCATATATGACGGAAGCAGTGTTTTGGGGCCGATAACCCGGATTTCGGGCACACCGAGCGTTTTCATGGCATGGATGTCCGAACGGGCGACACGGCTGTGCAGGATATCGCCGACGATGGCAACCGTCAGGTTCGTGAAATCCTTTTTGTAATGGCGGATCGTGTACATGTCGAGCAAACCCTGCGTCGGATGCGCGTGCCGTCCGTCACCGGCATTGACGACGTGAATGTGATCCAGCCTGTGTCGGTTCAGATGCGAGGCGATCAGGAACGGGGCGCCGGACTGGTCATGGCGGACGACGAACATGTCGGCGCTCATCGCGGTCAGGTTGTCGATCGTATCCAGCAGGGTTTCTCCCTTGCTGGTAGAGGAAGCTGCGATATTCAGGTTGATCACGTCAGCCGAGAGGCGCTTGGCCGCGATTTCGAAAGTCGTGCGGGTACGGGTCGAATTTTCGAAAAAGAGGTTGAAAACGCTTTTGCCTCGCATCAGCGGGACTTTTTTCACTTCCCTGTCGGAGACACTGACGAAAGACGAGGCGGTATCCAGAATGTAGTTGAGGATGTCTTTGGGCAAACCATTCAGGGCCAGCAAATGTTTCAGTTCGCCATGGCTGTTCAGTTGAGGATTAGGCATTTTCCACCGTCAGAGAAAAAGTGTTGTCATGTAAACGTTGCAAAACCAGCTTCTCGTTTTTTTCAAGGGAAACATGTGCAGCGACAAAATCGGCTGCTATCGGCAGTTCGCGTTCACCGCGGTCGATCAGCGCAGCCAGAAGAATGCGGGCCGGACGACCGTAATCGAACAGTTCGTTGATCGCTGCCCGGGTCGTTCTGCCAGTGTAAAGGACATCGTCGATCAGCAAAATCGTGGAACCGGCCACATCGAATGGAATCTGGGTGGGTTTCACCTCGGCAGGCAATCCCTTCTGGGCATAGTCATCACGGTAAAAGGAGACATCGATAAAGCCGGGTGGATTGTCCAGTTTCAGGTCGGACACGACACGCTCCGCGATCCATGCGCCTCCGGAACGGATGCCGACGACGGCAAGCCTGGGTGTGTCGGCAATGGCTTCGCGGATTTGCTGCAGGAGTTTCTGGTATAAATCTTCGGCGTTCAGTTCAGTCAGGGATTGATTCATCGAAATATTGTTGCAAAATAAGGGCTGCTGCGTGTGCATCGTCAGCTTTGCCGCGTTGAAAATGGAGAACGGAAGACGAATACCGTTCATCGACTAAAATGACGTCAAGCGCAAAACGGCCACGTAACTGATTGGCAAAACGTTTGCAGCGCCGGGTCATTTCATGTTCCGTTCCATCGGGATAAGCCGGCAGTCCCACAACCAGTTTTGCGGGCTGCCATTCCCGGATCAACTCGCCGATTTCGGAAAAACGGATATCGTTGGCTTCGGCCCTGATGATACCAAGAGGCCGCGCCGTAAGAGACAACTCGTTGCCTATTGCGGTTCCGATCCGTTTCAGCCCGAAGTCGAAAGCGAGAATGACGCCCGGTGTATTATTCATTTTTTCAGTGCCTGATCGGGAATATTCCATCCTGTCAGGCGTGTCCAACCTCATAAGTCAGTTTGTTCGGGTCGAAACCCAACAGCTTCATCGCAGCAGTATAACGCTGTGAAATCGGCAAATCAAAAATGATTGATGGGTCGGCCGAGACAGTCAGCCAGCCGTTATGGCTGATTTCCTGTTCCAGCTGGCCCGCGCTCCATCCTGCATACCCGATGCTGACCAGCATTTTCTCCGGGCCGCTTCCCGATGCAATGGCTTCGAGGATATCGCGGGATGTCGTAAAGGCAACCTCGTCGGAAATCCTGAGCATGGAACTGAAGTTCACTTCGGGGGTATGCAGGACAAAGCCGCGATCGTCCTGTACCGGGCCGCCGAACATTACCGGTTTCTCGAACGGGGCGGGAATTTCGGTTTCAAGATTCAGTTTCTCAAGCAGATGCTCGAGTGTCAGTTCCATGGGGCGGTTAATGACGCCACCCAGCGCACCGTAATCGTTGTGTTCGCAAAGATAGACGACTGTGCCACCGAAGATCGGATCATGCATCGATGGCATCGCTATCAGAAAATGATTCGAAAGGTTCATGGTTTCGGTCTGCTTAAATGGCGTTTGGAAAATCGGATAATTCATCCATTTACTTGATGCTATTGTATCAGTGTTAGCGTGTTTTCCTTCAAGCAAGCCGACCGCTGGAACATCTTTCACAAAAAAAAGCCCGAGAATTGTCCTGCCGGGGCCATTGTGGTGATCCACAGAGGGAAAAGCAGAGTAAAATAAACTGAATGTTTGCAGCAAAAGGAATGAAAAACGTTTTGTTGCAGTGACCGAACTTTTTCTGCCAGTCAAAATGACCATCAAATCTGATAAATGGATCCGGCGCATGGCCGAAGAATATGGAATGATCGAACCGTTTGAAGCCACTCAGGTGCGTTCCGTCAATGACAGGAAGATTGTTTCTTACGGCGTGTCTTCATATGGTTACGATATCCGTTGTGCTGACGAGTTCAAGATTTTCACGAACATCAACAGCACTATCGTCGATCCCAAGAATTTCGATGAGAATTCATTTGTCGATGTCAAAAGCGATGTCTGCATTATCCCGCCCAATTCATTCGCTCTGGCAAGAACAGTTGAATATTTCCGTATCCCGCGCAATGTGTTGACGGTCTGTCTGGGCAAGTCGACTTATGCACGGTGTGGCATCATTGTCAATGTGACACCTTTCGAGCCTGAATGGGAAGGCTACGTCACCCTTGAATTTTCCAATACGACGCCGTTGCCCGCCAAGATTTACGCATGGGAAGGTTGTGCCCAGGTTTTGTTCTTCGAGAGCGATGAGGTCTGCGAAACATCGTATAAAGACCGGAATGGCAAATACCAGGGGCAGGTTGGCGTGACTTTGCCGAAAGCGTAAAAAGGCAAAATGTATTTGCGGTACGGGTAAAAGCGGTTTCTAACCATGTTTGTTGCTGTAGACTATGCTGATCTTTTATCTTCGCAAACTGACCAGTGTGGAAAGAAGCGATAGGGCCGATATCCACCTGGGACTTTCTTTGGCATTCATCGCCGGAGCCATGAATGCAGGCGGTTTTTTGGCCGTTCAGCAATATACCTCCCATATGACAGGTATCGTTTCCAGTATGGCCGACGGGTTGATTATCGGTAATATCAATCTTGTCCTCGCCAGCGTCGGGGCACTCGTCTGTTTCGTTGCCGGAGCGGCATTGACCGAATTGTTCGTGAACTGGGCTCGCGGGAAACGATTGCAGAGCGAGTATGCGCTTCCGCTGATTGTGGAGGCGGGTCTTTTGCTCTGTTTCGGTGTCCTTGGGGCGAAACTTCATCGTCATATGGGGCTTTTCGTTTCCATTACCGTGATGTTGCTCTGTTTTCTGATGGGACTGCAAAATGCCATCATCACACGTATTTCTCGTGCCGTCATCCGGACGACACATATGACCGGAATAGTGACCGATATCGGGATCGAACTTGGCAAGCTTTTTTACTGGAACCGGAAGGTCGACCGTGAAGACGAAGCGTATGTCAAGGCGAACCGTGGCAAACTGATGTTGCTGGGAAGTCTCCTGTTCATGTTTTTTTTCGGGGGGGTTACAGGCGCTTTCGGCTTCAAGCTGATCGGTTATATCGCCACGATTCCACTGGCGATTCTGCTGCTGATTCTGGCGATCATGCCGGTTGTGGACGATTTGAAGAAAATCTTTTACTGAAAGTTCCATTTGTAACAATTTTTCGGAAAATAGAGCTTGATTGTTGCGGTACAAAGCGCTAGCTTATGCCCATCTTCCATTCGAAAAAACACTATGTCCCCAACATTCAACTGGCCGGTCAGGGTTTATTACGAAGACACCGACGCAGAGGGTGTCGTCTACTATGCGAACTACCTGAAGTTTTACGAACGGGCCCGTACGGAGTGGCTCCGTTCGCTGGGTATCAGTCAGGAAATCCTGAAAAACAGACACAATATTGTTTTTGTGGTCAAGAACGTTTCAATAGACTATCGGCGTTCGGCTTTGCTGGATGACGAATTGACTGTAACGGCACAGGTCGCGCAGCTGAAGGGTGCGTCCATTTTGTTCGAGCAGACTGTCCTGAGGGATGGAGACGAGTTGAACAAATGTACCGTGACAATCGTTTGTGTGGATGGAAAAACCATCCGTCCGGTTGCCATACCGGATGAGGTCGCACAAAAAATGCGTCTGGGCCTCACTGTCAATTAAAGGATCGCCGTACCGGTATGTCCGGATGAATGGTATCCCCGGCTTTTCAATGTTTTTACTTTTTATAAAATGACCGTTTCACAAGATCTTTCGTTTATCTCGCTGATTTCCAATGCGTCCTTGCTCGTTCAGCTGATCATGGCCCTGCTCGTCGTGGTTTCTCTCATGAGCTGGACGTTTATTTTCCAGAAAATGTTTGCGATCAAAAGTGCCCGGACCGAAACGGCCAGTTTCGAGCACGCTTTCTGGTCCGGAGGAAATCTCCAGAATCTTTACCAGCGTGCTGGCAACAATAGCAAGACTGGTGCTCTTGAACGTATTTTCCATGCCGGGATGGGCGAGTACATCAAGGGAAAAAATGCCATTTCAGGACATACGGCACAGGATACAGTCGCGGTTCTGGATGGAGCCCGCCGTGCCATGCGTGCGGCTTACCAGCGTGAAATGGACAGCCTTGAATCCCATCTGGCATTTCTGGCTTCCGTCGGTTCGGTATCGCCTTACGTCGGGCTTTTCGGAACAGTCTGGGGCATCATGAACGCTTTTCGCGGTTTGGCGAACGTTCACCAGGCTACACTGGCGACAGTCGCTCCCGGTATTGCCGAGGCACTGATCGCGACGGCAATCGGCCTGTTTGCCGCTATTCCGGCAGTGGTGGCCTATAACCGGTTCTCACATGATATCGACCGGTTGTCCATCCGCTTCGAGACGTTTATCGAAGAGTTTTCCAATATTCTCCAGAGACAGTCGCGATAGGTGAAACATGTCAGAGCAGATTTCAGGTTCCTTGCGAAGCGGGCGCAAAAACAAGTTCAAGTCGGAAATCAATGTCGTTCCGTATATCGATGTCATGCTGGTGCTTCTGGTCATTTTCATGGTTGTCGCCCCCATGACGAATCCGGGAACGGTTGACTTGCCTTCCGCCGAGAGAACGGCATTGCCGCCCACGGACTATATCCAGATTTCGCTGCGGCCGGACGTTTCGGCTGAAATCGGCATTCATCGACCTGGCAAGGGAAAAGACGTTTTCGAATCCGTTCCGGACAGGGATGGCCTGATGAAAAACCTCCAGATCATGCATGCGGAAAATCCGGATTTGCCTGTTCTGATCGCGGCTGACAAGAATATTATTTATAACGAGGTAGTGCAGGTGATATCCGATGCCAGGAAGATGGGTATCAGCCGGGTAGGGCTTGCGACGAGGTAAACGGGGTTGTCCTGCGAGAAGATGGAAAACAGTCTGCTGCCCATACCGAAGGAAAAAAAACTGAAACCGGCTTTTTTGCTGGCTTTGGTGGTTCATGTCGCCTTGCTGGTTTTTCTGTGGATCGGTGTCAGCTGGCAGGGCGAGACAGGTGATACCGTGGAAGCGGAAGTCTGGGATATCAAGGTCAGGGAAGCGGCCCCGTTGGCGGCCGGTGAAAAATCGGAACTGGCTGCAGCAGAGCAGGCCGAATTGCGGGCCGGGGAAGAAAGCGCGTCTCCTCCAGTTCCGGCGGTGAAACAGGCAATGCCTGAACCGAAAGTGATCGCACGTCCTGATATCGCACTGGAACAGGAAAAGAAACAGGCTGAAAAGAAAGCGGCAGAAGACAGAAGGAAAGCGGAAGAAAAGCAAAAGGCGGATGAAGCCAGGGCACAGCGTGAGGAACAGGCGCGTCTGAAAAAAGAAGCGGCAGACGCCAGCCGTAAACAGCAAGCGGAAGCGGCGGCTGCACAGAAACGGGCAAGGGCGCTATTGGATCAGGAAGCGCGCCGGATCGCAGGTGGCGGTAGCGGAGGCGGGAAAGGCAAAGGTTCCGGCGGTGGCGGGACGCGCACATCCGGGCCGACAGGTACAGGTGGAAACGGGACGGCAGCACGATCGACGGGGCCGGGTACGGCAGATGCCGGTTACGTGGCGATGGTAAGGACACGGGTCAAAAACAATACCTCGTTCAATGTCTCTTCATCAATCAAGGGGAACCCTGAGGTTATTTATGATGTCGAATTGCTGCCGGACGGAACTTTGCGTAATATACGGAAACGCAAGTCCTCCGGTATTCCCGGCTTTGATGAGGCCGTACTTCGGGCCATTGAAAGGTCTTCACCTTTTCCAAAGGACAAGACCGGACGCGTTCCGGGAAAACTTGCTATAACACATAAACCGAAAGACTGAATGTGATGATGAGATCATTTTATCGTTCCCTGATGCTATTGGTGCTGTCCCTGTTCCTGTCGGTTCAGGCTTTTGGACAGGATGTTTTGAATATCGATATTGCCGGGGTCGGGAATAAACAGATTCCAATTGCTATCGCCGGTTTTTCCAATGAAGCGATAGCTCCCGAGAAGGTCACCGGCATCATCAAGGCCGACCTGGCGCGGACAGGGATGTTCAGATTGATCGGTACCGATGCCATCATCGGGGAATCTGCTGATATCGATTACAAAAAATGGCGTTCGGAAGGGGCGGATGCGCTGGTCGTCGGAACAGTCGTCAAGTCGCCGGATGGCAAGATAGACGTTCGCTACCGTCTTTTCGATCTCGGAAAATCAAGCCAGCTTTCCGCACTGTCGATGGTCGCGCCTGCTTCCATGATACGTGTGACCGCTCACAAGATCGCCGATGACATTTATGAAAAACTGACCGGACACAAGGGTATTTTTGCGACCCGGATCGCGTATGTGACCAAGTCGGGTAACGAATACCACCTTGAAATCGCCGATGCAGACGGGGGCAACAAGCTTGTCGCCCTGCGATCGAAAGAACCGATCATTTCCCCATCCTGGTCTCCGGATGGTACCAGAGTCGCTTATGTCTCGTTTGAAGCCAAGAAACCGGTGGTTTATGTGCAGAACCTGGTTACCCGCCAGCGTACGATGGTTGCCAATTACAAAGGCAATAATTCCGCCCCATCCTGGTCTCCTGACGGAAGCCGTCTGGCAGTCGCACTGTCCAAAGACGGGTTTACACAGGTGTATACCGTCAGTGCCGATGGTGGCGCGTTGAAGCAGATTACCCAGACCAGAAGCATCAATACCGAACCGCAATATTCTCCGGATGGCCAGTGGATTTACTTTACCAGCGACCGAAGCGGCGGGCCCCAGATCTACAGGGTCGGTGTCAACGGCGGGAATCCGCAACGCGTGACTTTCCATGGAAATTACAATATCAGTCCGCGGGTTTCACCGGATGGCAAGTCTCTGGCGTATATTTCCAGACGCACCGGTTATCAGCTCTATCTGATGGATCTGACAAACGGACAGGAGCAGAGATTGTCCGATACTTCAAGAGATGAATCGCCGAGTTTCTCACCAAACGGGCAGTTCATCATGTATGCGACCAATGGTGGTCGTGGCTCTCTTTCGGTGGTTTCGGTTGACGGGCGCGTCAAACAGCGTTTGTCGATGAAAGCCGCAGATGTTCGTGAACCCTCATGGGGTCCATTCATGAAATAATTTTTATAAGGGAATTATCATGTTCGATCTGAAGAAGTTGCTTGTTATCGTGTCGGGAGCACTGATCCTGACGGCTTGTGGCTCATCTGTAAAACTGGATGAAAATGTACCTGTCGAGGACAGATCCGCTTCCACATCCTCATCGTCGATGGATTCACGTCAGGTTGGAACGGTGAATGCGGGTGCGCTTGATCCGCTGAACGATCCAAACGGGGAACTTGCGCAGCGCAGTGTTTATTTCGGTTTTGACAGTTTTGTCGTGAGTAGCGAGTATGAACCGGTCGTTCAGGCACATGCCAGATATCTGAACAGCCATAAGGACAAAAAAGTCGTCATTCAGGGTAATACCGATGACCGTGGTGGCCGTGAATACAATCTGGCTCTGGGACAGAAACGGGCTGAAGCCGTTCGCAAATCCATGAACCTGATGGGCGTTTCCGACAGCCAGATCGAGGCCGTTTCTTTCGGCAAGGAAAAACCGAGAGCGACGGGCAACAACGAAGCAGCATGGGCTGAAAACCGTCGTGCCGACATTGTTTACCAATAATCATGAAAAAGTCTTCCCGTTTATTTATCGCTCTGCTGGTCGCTGCAACATGGTTGCCGATGTCGCAGGCTCAGGCCGCTTTCTTTGAAGATGACGAGGCACGCCGTTCCATACTGGATTTGCGGGCCAGGGTAAAGGAGATCGAGAACTCGAAGCTGGACAAGTCAAGTGCGGTGAACCTGACTAACCAGGATGACGTTTTGCGTGATGAAATCGCCAAATTACGTGGCCAGATCGAGGTTTTGACCAATCAGGTCAAGACACTGGAGGAAAAACAAAAGGATTTCTATCTGGATCTGGATGCACGCCTGAAGAAACTGGAGCCACAGCAGGCAAGTGCCAGTGCAAAAGACGCGACTGCCGACGCGGCTGAAAGTCAGGCTTATGCTGCAGCGGAAGATAAATACAGGTCAGGGAACTATAAGGGAGCTGTTGCGGCTTTCAGCGCTTTTCTTAAACAGTATCCCCAGTCGAACCTGATTGCGTCAGCCCAGTATCAACTGGGAAATGCATACTACTTGCAGGGGGATTATAAAAATGCGTTAAAACAGCAATCAGCCGTGGTCAAACGCTATCCCAAAAATCAGGTGACGCCGGATGCGATGCTGAATATGGCCAGTTGCCAGATCGGCCTGAACGATCTGGCAACTGCCAGAAATACGCTGTCTTCGCTCGTGAAAAAATATCCCAAATCGGAAGCGGCCAAAAAGGCGAAAGAAAGGCTTGCACAGCTTTGATGGACTGCTTGCAGGGAATCATTAAAAAAGGGGATCATCGATCCCCTTTTTTACCGATATCGATCAGGCTGAAGCACGCTGTCCGGTATCACTTGCCTTAGGCAGTGCCGCTGCCGACAAAGCCTTTTTTTCCTTGCGAGCCTTTGCTGTCGGAAGTCTGCGAAGATTGCGCAAGGACTGAAGATCCTTGATTTCAATCGTTTTCTGATCAACACTGATCCAGCCGATTTCATGAAGGGCCGACAGGGTACGGCTGACGGTTTCAAGTGTCAGGCCGATATAGCTTCCGATTTCATGTCTGGTCATGCGCAGATTGAAAATGCGGTGGGAATATCCCATCTGTGCGAAGCGGTCTGAGAGTGAAACCAGAAAACGGGCCACTCTTCCTTCGGCGGACAACGTGCCCAGCATGCAGATCATGGCCTGTTCGCGGACCAGTTCACGGCTCATGACACCGTACATGGCATGTTCCAGTTCAGGATAGGTTTTGCCAAGAGAAGTCAGTTTCTTGAAAGGAACCAGGATCAGGTCACAATCGGACAAGGCTACTGCTTCGGATGAGTGGAATTTGCTGTGGATGCCATCGACACCCAGCAGGTCGGATTTCATCGGGAAGGAAAGTACCTGTTCATTGCCGAGTTCATCGATCATGACGGTTTTCAGAAACCCTGAATTGACGATGTAAAGCATTTCAAAAGGTTGACCGATTGTGTGAATCCGCTGGCCGGTTTTGAACTGGACATGCTGGAATAGAACTTCTTCATTCGCCATTGCTGTATTGGCCGGAATCGGAATACGTAACAATGTGCAGATATCTTTCAGGTTTGACCAGAGTTTTCCGTTTTTCTGTCTGCCGGCTTCCATAGAGGAGGTTTTGGAAATCTCGGCGAATGAGTCGTTTGGTTTTGCTGAAAACATAATTGGTACCTCCAATTAAAATGATTTAAATAACTTTCGTTCAGGAAACAGATTCGTTGAGAAAGATTTGTTTCTTTTCTGAATCTGTTGCGTTGTTTGAATTATGTCAATTTAACCAAACGGTGCATATCAGCTTAGGATTAATATAAATGTAGGAATAATAACGTTTCTTATAGGAATTTTCCTACATGATAGGATAAGTTGTTAATTTTACTATTGATTTTAATCAAATGCGGAAATAAGCCATTGAAATGGAACAATTAAAATCATCATTTTCCTTATTGAATTACAGAAAACAAACAATAAATTCTTTTTTATTGTCATATCGCCGTGGAAAAACATTGAAATTTATTTCTGCTTTTAAAGTCGGAATATTTTTCTCCTGTATCTGCATTGATTTTCCCGTCGGCAATTCCGAAGCGGTTCGGAACTTTTAACAGAAGGTCGCCTCCAAGTCGTCGTAGTGTCTTTGTCGATGAATGAATTTGATAATCGACCGATTCATTAAAACGAGGTCAGGAATTCAACGAGTTTTTGACTGAAATGTGAATTATCACTAGGAGGTTTAACATGGCTTCACAATCCAAAAACAGTATGGGAAGCAAGTCAAAAATGAGCTCTGGTTCCAATACCGGCTCCAAATCCGCAAGCTCCCGCAGTACGCCTGCAAAACGTGGTTTTGCCGCAATGAGTCCTGAAAAACAGCGCCAGATCGCCAGCATGGGTGGCAAGGCCGCTCATGAAAAAGGAACGGCACACCAATTCACTTCTGATGAAGCCCGTGCGGCGGGCCGCAAGGGGGGCGCTGCAGTCAGCAAAAACCGTGAGCATATGGCAGCCATAGGCCGTAAAGGAGGAGCAAGCAGCTCCCGTTCTTCAGCCCCACGCTCTGCCTCGGGCGCAAGAAGCTGAAGGAATAACCGGATAAGTCATCCTGTGTGAAAAACAGGATTGTTTAACCGGTTTCAGCCGTTATCCGGCATGATTGCGGGGAGCTTTGCCGTGTAAAGATGCTCCCCGTTATTTTTTTGCTTTACGGTGAAAACAATATCCGTACGTCGTACGGCGTGAAACTTGGATAAGGAGAATGAAAATGACGGCAGTAAAAATTGAGGAAAGTTCGGTTATCGAACGCGCGCCGATCTCGGCCGAGGAAGCGAAAAGAATCATGTCTTCAGGCATTCGGTGGAGCGCGATTTTCGCCGGTGTTGTCATCGGAATATCCGTACAGACCTTGCTGGGGATTTTAGGTATAGCCGGTGGCCTGTCAACCATCAGCAGCGTAGCGACAGGGGAAAATGCCGGTTTCGGCCCCATGTTGTGGACGTTCGTCAGTTTGTTGATTTCTGCATTTGCCGGTGGTTTCTTCGCTTCCCGTCTGTCCGGTTCCCGCAGAAAGAGCGATGGCGCCATGTTCGGTGCAGTGACCTGGGCTGTTTCGATGCTGGTTTTCGCACTGATGCTGTCGACGGCAGCCGGATCGATTTTGAATGGCATGATGTCGGCAGCCAATACCACTGTCGTGTATTCCGCTTCCGTCAATTCGGTGAGTCCGGCTGTATCCGCCCAATTGCGGCAGGAACTGGGTGGCGAACTGAATAATGCCAACTTCCAGCAATTGCAACAATATTTGCAGGCAGGGCAAAGGGAAGAAGCGATTGTTTATCTGACGTCGTTGGGGATTGAATCTTCCCGGGCCGTTACGGTTGTCAATAATGCGATGGATCAGATGGGAAGTACGGCGGTCGTTGCCACACAGCCACTGATTTCACCTGACCAGTTGATCAGGGCCGTCAGCGCTGCGGCCTGGATGGTATTCATCGGTGTGACCCTGTCTCTGGTCGTCAGTGTATGCGGCGGTATTATCGGTGCCAAATACGCTTTACGTCCAATATGGGGCAGAAACGGTTTTTCGCGGATGTCGAAAGACAAAAGCATAATCGATTGAAATCGTTTGACAAAGACGAAGGACAGTACCGACAAACCGGTTTATGTTTATTCCATTATCAATCGCCTGATAGAATCAGGCGGTAACCCCGACGTGACAGGTGAATGGAATGGATGAATATATACAAACCGGTTTGTCGGCCCAGAACCGGCTGATACAGAACTGGCTGGCAACGCTACGAAAAGCGGAGCCAGCCAGTTCCGTGATCGAAACCCATATTTCATGGGTTCTTCTTTCAGGACAATACGCATACAAGGTCAAAAAAGCGCTTCATCTGGATTTTCTCGATTATTCCGATCTGGGGATGCGCCGGTTTTACTGTCGTGAAGAAATCCGTCTGAACCGCCGTACCGCACCGGATATTTATCTCGATGTCGTACAAATAGGTGGCAAAGGGGATGATCCAGTTTTGAATGGAAACCCTGCTCTTGAATTTGCCGTCAAAATGCACCGGTTCGATATCGATAATCAACTCGACCGTCTGCTTGAGAGGGGGAAACTCGGCCAGCAGCATATCGACAGCCTATCCGACGCAATTGCCGATTTTCATCTCAATCTCAGGAAATGGCCAAGACAAAAAGAGCCTTCCCTTGTCGGTTTACCTGAATTGACGCTTGGCCGTCTGGTCGAAAATCTTCGTGAACTGAAATGCTTGCTCAACAGGCGGGACGATCTTGAATTATGGCAAGAATTGAAACATTCGCAGCTTTCCGAATGGACCATATTGCGTGACCGGCTGGAAAATCGTGAAGCGGATGGCTTTGTCTGTGAATGTCATGGTGACATGCATATGGGCAATCTGGTACTTGTCAACGGACAGGTCATCCCATTTGACGGGATTGAATTCGACCCGCAATTCAGGTGGACGGATACGATGAGTGATGTGGCGTTCGCTTTCATGGATCTTCTTTATTACGGCAAAAAGACGTTTGCATGGCGTCTTTTGAATCATTATCTGGAGCGGACGGGTGATTATGCGGGCATAGCCCTTTTGCCGTTTTATGCGTCTTTTCATGCAACGGTACGTGCCAAAGTGCATCTGATGCGCCAGCTGCAGGAAGTGGAAGGGGACAGCAATCGGCTTTTAGAAAATGATGACTACCGGCGATACCTGATTCTGGCAAACGATTTGCTGAAAAAAAGGCAGCCTGCACTCGTCATTACGATGGGCTTGCCAGGATCGGGCAAGACCGTTTTCGCCAATCTTGGTGCGGAAAAATTGCCGGGTATTTGCCTGCATTCCGATGTCGAACGAAAACGCTTCAATGAATGGGCAAACAATTACAGTGAAGAGTCGAAACATGAGGTCTATGATTTTCTGTTTCAGACTGCCGATGTGCTCTTGCAGGCCGGTATGACGGTCATCGTTGATGCCGGTTTTCTGAAGGCAAGGCAGCGTACCCTGTTCCGGAAGCTCGCTGAAAGCCGCGCTATCCCATTTGCGATTGCCGTTATCACCGCTGATGAGGCGTCGATGGAAAAACGACTTTTAAAACGCAGGCAACGCAATGACGAGGCATCGGACGCCGACATCCATGTCCTGAAAAAACTGAAAGAAGAATGGGAACCGCTATCGGATGCAGAAAAGCCGTATGCCGTAAAATTCATTAATGAGGGCAATACAGGGTTTGATGGGACTTTATCGGCCTGGCATGCCCTGTTTGACAAGTTGCGGCTATCCAATGGAGGAGAAACAGGGACATGACCGATACAAAACCGGAAATCGCTCCATTTTACCGGTTTTGTCAGGCAAGTTTGTCGAGCCTGAGAATCTTGCCGAGAACGCCGGATTCCAGCCGCTGTCGTTCCAGTTCTTCCTTTTCCCATATGCGGGGAAGGACATGCATGGGTTCATCGAGCGGTTCATCCGAGAGCTTGAATGTTCCCCAGTGCATTCCGACGAACTGCCTTGCTCCCAGTGTCTTGAATGCCTTGACAGCCTCTTCAGGATCGATATGCTGGGCCCGCATGAACCAGCGGGGTGCATAGGCGCCTGCAGGCAGCATGGCGGCATCGATATGGGGAAGACGTTCGGCAATCTGCGCAAAACCGTCGAACCAGCCCGTATCTCCCGAGTGATAGACTCGCAAGCCGTTTTTTGAAATGACGTAACCGCCCCACCAGCTGGTATTGACGTCGGTCAGGCCTCGCCGGCTCCAGTGTTCAGCCGGGACGAAAGTAATGTCCAGCCCTTCGATTTCTTCCTGTTGCCACCAGCTCATTTCGATAACTCTGGAGAATCCGTTTTTCCGAAACCAGATACCCAGTCCTTTCGGCACGACATACACCGGATCAGGCCCCAGTCTTTTCAATGTCGGTGCATCCATATGGTCGCGGTGGTTGTGGGTAATGAAGACGATATCGATTTTTCGGGGCAGGGCAGACCAGTCCAGTCCGGGAGGTGAATTCCGTTTGATAAAGCCGAGCGAACGGGAAAGGACAGGATCGATCAGCATGTTTTTCCCGCCCAGCTGGATCAGAAACGATGCCTGTCCGATCCATGTCAGCGTATCGGCAGTCGATTTGTACAGTGAAGAACCGTCATTCTGGACATAAGGGATAGGGACGCCGGTTGCGGGTGATTTGGGACGGCGCTCATCGTGCCATCCCAAAAGCCACTTCAATGTCTGGCTTCCTGCCGGTTTCCGGAAATTTCCCTTGAGATTCTTGAAAAACATGTGCTTGCTCCTTGTTTGGGGAATATTTTACCTTTTTGCGTAAAAGAAGTTCTGGTGAGCAAGCCGAACCTTTGAGAAAACATTTGTCAATAAAAAAGGTTGGCGTTGTTTTTATGTCCGGATATCAAAAAAGTAACGCTTCATGAAACGAGTTTTTGTTTTCAGGCAAACCGGTCGTTTACAATCTCGGTGTTTTGGTGCTCGCGCAACTTTCTGATGCGCGGTTAAACGGGAAACACGAAGCCTGGCAAACGGCCAACGTGTGCTGCCCCCGCAACGGTAAGCAGGTGTCCTTTACGGACTCGTCGCTCGCAAAACCACTGTGCACAGGCATGGGAAGGTAGGCGATTGTTTCAGACCCCCGTCTGAAAAACCTGTAGCCCGGATACCGGCCAAAAGCGATAGGTTGTACTGCGGACGGGGATGTTCCGCGAATGCGTTCAACGATTTTCCACGTCATTCGTTTTTCTTCCCTGGGTACGTCGGTACGTTGTTATGTTCGGGTTGGCGGGGACGCCGGCTCAGCTTGTTAATGGATAAATAATGCTATTCCCGGTTTCAAAATCGAATCGCACTCCTGCGATCAAACCTCTCTTGCTCGCCTCACTTCTTGCCACCTGCTTTGCCACTTCGGCAATCGCACAGGAAGCGGACAATACGGAAGAAAAAACGCTTGAACCTGTTGTCGTTACCGCTTCGCGTGTGGAACAGCTTCAGAAGGAGGCCATTCCGAGTACGACAGTCATTACGTCACAAATGATCCAGAACAAGAAATTGGCTGATCTTCCATCGTTATTGAAGAGTGAGGCTGGTATTGAAATGACGCAAAGTGGCGGTGCTGGTTCTACGACTTCATTGTTCATGCGAGGCATGAATGCCAATCAGATGCTCATCCTGCTCGATGGCGTTCCAATACGTGATGTAACATCTATTGGAAGTGCTGCTGCGCTGGAACATATACAGCCTGATCAGATTGATCGTATTGAAATTGTACGGGGAAATGTCTCGGCTATTTATGGCACTGGCGCCATGGGCGGTGTTATTCAGATTTTTACCAGGCAGGGGTCAGGGAAGCCGACAGCGAATGTTTATGCGGAATATGGTTCTCACGATACGACAAAATTTGGTGCCGGTGTTTCTGGTCAATCTGATGGGGGGGGGACCCGTTTCGCTCTTTCGGCTACCCGTTATAAAACCCATGGTTTTTCAAGCATTAATACTGAAAAAAAAACCTTTGCCAATCCGGATGATGATGGTGACAGAAATATCAGCGTAAGTGCTTCACTGGCTCAACGTTTGAATGAAAATAATGAGATAGGGGCTCGTCTCTATCTTTATGATGCAAAATTTGACTACGATAATGATTATAGTTCTGATCCGAAAGAAATTACCCGTGGGACGTCTAAACAACGAACGATTTCAGCATACAGTAAGAATCGCCTGACATCAGATTGGAATTCAACATTAACATTGTCTAATTCTGAGATCCGCCGCGACAATAAATCTGTTGAATCATCTTATACTTCTTCGTATGGGTATAAAAGTGAAGAAAACCTGATGCAATGGGTCAATCAAATTGCCCTTTCAACCAATTGGACGGCTACAGCAGGGGTCGATATCGGTCATGAAAGAGCAGATGTTGGTGGCTCCAATAAAGTATCCCGGACAAACTACAGTACCTATGCAGGAATTATGGGCAAAATAAATGCACATAATTTTCAGGCCAATGTCCGTTACGACCATGTGGAAAATTCTGGGTCGGATGTGACAGGTTATCTCGGATATGGCTATGACTTGAATAGTAACTGGAAATTGATTGCTAGCGCTTCAACGTCATTTTTGGCGCCAACGTTGTATCAGCAATATGCAACTTTCCAATTAAACGATGATTTGAAAGCGGAGCGTTCTCGAAATATTGAAGCAGGTATTCAGTATTCACATGGAAAGACACTTGTTCGTGCTACGGTTTTCGAATGGCGATCATCAGACTTGCTTGATTTTATTTCACGGAACAATGACTGGAAATACTATAATGTTGACCGCGCCAAAAATTTAGGATTTGAATTGAATGCGCAGACCACTCTTGCTGGCCTTGACTGGCGTGCCAATTTAACCATTCAGGATCCAAAGAACAGAGACACTGATAAGACTTTGGGTAGACGTGCCAAAAATTACGGTAATTTAGGTGTTTCAAAGACATTCGGGCAATGGTATCTGGGAGGCGATTTGCAATATACTGGAAGCCGTTACGATGGGCCAAGCGCTTCTGCCAATACACTTGATTCATATTGGCTCGCCAATCTTGATGCGCGCTTTAACTTGAATAAAAATGTTTCCATATATGCGCGTATTGAAAACCTTTTCAATAAGGATTATGAAACGGCATGGGGATACAATCAGGCGGGACGCGGTGCCTATGTCGGTGTGAACTTCAAGATGTAAAATAAGGGCTTTCCAAACCTGTCGAAAGGCTTGTCATTCATGCCGGAGCCAAAAAGTCTCGGTCTGTCAGGGCTGCCGTCGAAAAGGCGACAGACAATCTGGTTGCTGATACTGCTCGTTCTGGCAGTGACAAGCCTTTTGCTTTCCTGTGCAATCGGTTCGGTCGGGCTCGGGATCGATGAACTGTCCGGTGCCCTGATCGGATTGGTCTCGGGACATTCCGATTCTCTGGCGGCTACCCTTTTGTCGATGCGGCTGGAAAGGGCGCTGGCCGCTTTCATAACCGGCGGTTCACTGGCGCTGGCAGGGTGCATGATGCAGGCACTGCTGAGAAATCCACTTGCTGATCCTTATGTTCTTGGCGTATCCGGCGGTGCATCCGTCGGAGCGTTGTCGATGCTTTTCCTGTCGGCTTCCCTTGCGACAGTCAACATCGTCGCGTTCGCGGGCGCAATGACTGTCGCTCTGATACTCTATATCCTTTCACGTCGCGATTTTTCCGTTACCGACGGATCGTCACGGCTTCTGTTGACTGGCGTGATTCTGGCATTCGGTTGCAGTGCGATTGTCACGCTATTGCTGACCGTTGCGGCGGACAACGATTTGCGTGGCATGGTTTTCTGGCTGGTTGGTGATCTGGCCGGAGCATCGCTGACTGTCTGGTCAGTGGCAATCATGTTTGCCGTTTTCGTTTTTGCCTGGTTTGCCGCCAGGTCGGTCAATTTGCTGGCACTCCATGCCGATATGGCGGCGACGCTGGGCGTGAAAGTCTCTTCACTCCGGAAAAGCCTTTTTATTGGTGGTGCGCTCCTGACGGCTTCGGCGGTAACGTCTGCCGGCAATATCGCTTTTGTCGGCCTGATCGTCCCGCATGCATGCCGCCTGATCTGGGGGCCTGACCACCGCTTCCTTTTCCCTTCCGTCCTCTTGACGGGCGGTTTCTTTCTGGTGCTCGCGGATACGCTTTCCAGAACGATTCTGGCGCCACATCAATTGCCTGTCGGAGTCGTCACTTCCCTGATCGGTGTGCCTGTATTTCTTTTCCAGCTTTACAGGAGCAGACGGGTATGACGATGATTATCGACAATGTTTGTTTGCAGGCAGGAGAAAAACATCTTGTCGATCATCTGGACATGACGGTCGAAGCGGGTGAATGCTGGTTTGTTTATGGACGTAACGGGGTCGGTAAAACAACGCTTTTGAAAACGATGGCAGGCTTGCGGCAGCCGGATTCAGGACAGCTTCTTATAGACGATCTTGAGTTGTCCAGGTGGCAAGCACGTGAGTTGGCTCAAAAGCGGGCTTATTTGCCACAGGCCCAAATGGATACTTTCGGTTTCACGGTAATGGAAACCGTGCTGGCAGCGCGTTTTCCTTATCAGGCCGGACATCTCGGGGATTCGGATAACGATATCGAAAAAGCTTTTTCAGCATTGGAGCGACTGGATGTCGTCAAGCTGGCAGACAGGGACATCCGAAGCCTGTCGGGAGGTGAACGCCAGAAAGTGGCGCTTGCCGGGATGCTGGCGCAGGATACGCCACTGATGCTGCTTGACGAACCGGCCTCCGCTCTGGATATGTCGCATCAGGTTTCTTTACTGGAGCTGGTGAGGGAGCTGTGCCGCGAGCAGGGCAAGGCGGTCGTCACGATCGTTCACGATCTGAATATGGCATGGGATGTCGCCACCCATGTATTGCTTTTGTATGGCAACGGGCATTGGGAAGCCGGGCGGGCGGAGTCCATGATGTGTACTGAAAAGCTGTCGAAATGCCTGCAATTCCCGGTTCAGGCCATGATACATGGAAAGAGGCCGGTATTTCTGTCTTTTTGACCCATTTTCTTGCAGAATGGATCGGATATCATGAAAAAACTGAGTTGGTACTTACTGTTCTGGATGACAAATGTGCTGGCGGCCGTGACAGTGAAAGACGACCTTGGCAGGACGGTCAGCCTGCCGGAACCGGCTCGCCGGATCATCTCGCTGGCACCTCATACGACAGAGTTGCTTTATCACATCGGTGCGGGGCCGGAACTGGTTGCCGTCACCAGTTACAGCGATTATCCGGCCGAGGCCGGAAAATTGCCTGTCGTGGGAGATTTCAGGCAGATCGATCTTGAACGGGTTCTGGCACTGAAGCCGGATTTGCTGGTGGTATGGCAGGGGGGAAACCCCCAAAAGCAGCTCGCGCGCCTCGAAAAAGCCGGCATCCCGATTTTTTACAGCAATCCAAAGCGTTTGAAAGACATTCCCGACAACATGGTCAAACTCGGAATATTGACGGGGCATGAGGCGGAAGCACGCAAGAAAGCAGGGCAATGGATACACGCCATGAACCGCTTGCGAAAAGACTACAGCCAACGGCCGACAGTAAAAGTTTTCTATCAGGTGTCGGATTCCCCCCTGTTTACCCTGAATGGGAAACATATCGTGAATGAGGCGATTGTCCTGTGTGGTGGAAAAAACGTTTTTGCCGATATGACGATAATTGCACCGAATGTCAGCATTGAATCCGTTATCGCCGAAAATCCGGAAGCGATCATCAGTTCCGGGAGGACTGGGGCAACTGATGGGCAGGACGGGCTGGACATGTGGAAACGCTTCAAAACGATCGATGCGGTGAGATATGGCAATCTGTTCGGTATCGATCCGGACTGGATGAATCGGGCGGGGCCGAGAATGCTGGCCGGAACCGGAATGCTGTGTGAAAGACTGGATGAAAGTCGCAGAAACAGACGGAAAATCCGGTGAATCGTATCGGTTCGAAAGAAATCGTAAAATAAAAAAGGCAGAGTGATCTGCCTTTCTTATGGTCAACCGGTTTTATCCGGTTCAGATTTCCAGATTGTCGATCAGGCGCGTTTCGCCGAGTTTGGCAGCAGCCAGAACGACCAGTGGTTCTTTTTCCGCCAGTTCCCCTGCAGTAGGCGGTTGCAGGTTGGACTGTTTGCGGATGGAGATATAATCCGGGACCCAGCCACGTTGAGCCAGTTCTTCCTTGGCGTGTTTTTCGAGTTTATAGATGTCCAGATAACCGCCATGCATCTTTTCCGCAATGCTTTGCAGCGTCTTGTACAGGTTGGGCGCTTCCTGACGCTGTTCCTTTGAAAGATAGGTATTGCGCGAGGAGAGTGCCAGCCCATCGTCTGCGCGCCAGGTTTCCGCCGCGATGATTTTGGTCGGCATCGCGAATTGCTGGACCATGTTGCGAACCACCATCAATTGCTGGTAATCCTTTTTGCCGAAGATGGCAACGGCCGGATTGACACAGGAAAAGAGCTTCAGCAATACCGTCGTCACACCGTGGAAGAAACCGGGACGGGACTTGCCTTCCAGAATATCGGCCAGTTCCTGTGGCGGCTGTACCCGGAATTCCTGCGGCACCGGATACATGTCCTTTTCCGTCGGAGCGAAAAGGACGTAAACGCCTTCTTTTTCCAGCTTTTCGACGTCGGCCCTGAAAGTACGCGGGTAAGTGTCGAAATCCTCGTTGGGGCCGAATTGCAGGCGATTGACGAAGATGGAAGCAACAACGGGATCACCGTGTTTTTTGGCAAGCCGCATCAGCGACAGATGGCCGTCATGCAGATTTCCCATAGTGGGAACGAAGGCGGTACGCAATTGTCCGCGTAACTGGTTGCGGAGTTCTTCGATGGTGGTGACAACTTTCATGATGTGCCGGAAAAGAGTTAATGAAAAAAGTGAAAATCGTGTTTGCCTGCGGCAAAAGTGTTATTCTGATCTCAATCGTGGTATTGGGTCAACCTTATATAGATCGGTGCGCCCGCTTCAACCTGGGTTATTTCGATGAGTGTCTCTTTTGCCAGTTCCAGGAGGGCCAGAAAGTGAACGATAACGACGGCAACGCCCTCTGAAGGCTCGAACAGATCGTAAAATTCCACAAACCGGACATCGCGCAATTGCCGGAGGATGGATGACATGTGAGCCCTCACTGACAGTTCCTGTTTGGATACGGTATGTCGGGCAGTCAGTTTGGCACGCCTGATGATTTCCGCAAAAGCCTCCTGCAATTCACTGGCGGAGACGGTGGGCCAGACGCGTTCCGTGTTCTTTACGACAATCGCCTGTGTCAGGAAAAAGTCATTCCCCAGTTTGGGCAGCTGGTCCAGAGTCTGGGCAGCCAGTTTCATTCTTTCATATTCCAGAAGGCGCCTGACCAGTTCGGCACGGGGATCTTCCGGTTCTTCATCTGTTATCGTCTTGACCCTGGGAAGCAGGAGCCGCGACTTGATTTCGACAAGCAGAGCCGCCATCAACAGATATTCGGCCGCCAGTTCGAGTTTGCGGGAACGGATACGGTCGACATATTGCAGGTATTGCAACGTCAGCTGCGCCATAGGGATGTCGAGGATGTTGAAATTCTGTTTCCGGATCAGGTAGAGCAGAAAATCAAGAGGCCCTTCGAAAGCGTCAAGAAAAACTTCCAGCGCCTCCGGAGGAATATAGAGATCATTCGGCATCTCCAGAACGGTTTCGCCGTAAAGGCGGGCAATGGCATCACTGTTGTCAGGATGGTCAGATGAAACAGGCTTTTCTGTCAGAGAGGTATGGATGTCGTCTTGTGAGGAATCTGCCATGTACCCGCCGGAAAATCAATGTGAGGATTTGGGCACAGATCGGCTGCCCGTTTTTTTCAGTCTGAAAGGCAGGCGATTTGCAGGAATTTTCCGCAGAACCAGAAATGGTTCTTTTCTTTCATCTTCCAGAGGAACCGGATTGTCGGCCTGCCATTCTTTCATCCTGTCGTCCAGTTCGGAAAAGTAATTGCTGATCAGTCTGAATTGAATCATGGTGTTACGCTGTTTTTCAATGGTTTAATCCATTAAACCCTGTCTGTTCCGTTATTAAAACAGGATTCGGTACATGGTGTCCGTTTAAATATCAAGAATTTTCCGCATCATGATCGGGGGCGGTTCCAGCGTGTTTCGGGTTGAGAATTCGATTTCAGGAGCCAGTTCGAAACCGAAGGCCTCATACAGGCTGGCCAGAGGTTCAAGATACAGATGAAGGAAAAGCCTCAATTCATTTATATCGCACAGCTGGGCATGATGGATAATCGCCTCGATCAGATGCTGGGACAGTTTCTGTCCACAAAAAGCGGGGATCAGACCCAGCCTGCGGATTTTCCAGATATGGTCATCTTCATCCAGTGGCGCCCATCTGAGCGATCCGGCTGGAATATCATCGACCAATAGAATGAACGCGCCGCCGTTATGCAAATCCTCATTGACATTGATCCAGGTGTCACGGTGCCCACGTGCCGTGGGCGGACATTTTCCCGCCCAGGCTCTTCTTGTCAAATCGGCGATTAACCGGGCATCTTCGAAAGAAGCTTCCCTGACGACGATTTTCATGATCGGTTCGATACCTTTTAACGCAATCGCATACCGGGTTTCGCACCCGGCCACGGCTGGAGAATGTAAATGCCGGAATCGTCCTTTCCTGATGCGGCCATGACCATCCCCTCGGAAACACCGAATTTCATTTTGCGGGGGGCCAGATTGGCGACCACCACCGTCAGTTTGCCAACGAGCTCTTCCGGCTTGTAAGCGGAACGGATACCGGCGAAGATGTTGCGCAGCCGGCCCTCCCCAACGTCAACCGAGAGGCGAAGCAGTTTGTCCGCACCTTCCACGAGGCTGCAATCGACGATTTTGGCGATACGCATATCGACCCTGGCGAAATCGTCGATCGTAATCTGTTCGGCGAGAGGTTCCATTGCCTGTTCGGCTTTCTTTTCTTCCACTGGAGAAGCTGCCGTCTGGGGGGCATCGAAAAGGGCATCCAGCATTTTGTTGTCAACACGTTGCATCAGATGTTCGTAAGGACGGATGGCATGTCCATCGGCCAATGGGTTCGACACGTCAGACCATTCCAGTGGTGAAAGGTTCAGAAATCCTTCGACTTTTTCAGCGACAGCCGGCAGAACCGGTTTCAGGTAAATGGTCAAAATGCGGAAAGCTTCCAGCAGACAGGTACAGACCTGATGCAGTTCACCGGTTTTTTCCGGATCCTTGGCGAGAACCCAGGGCTTGTGTTCATCGACGTAGGCATTGACTTCATCTGCCAGATGCATGATCTGGCGGAGAGCCTTGCCAAATTCACGTCCTTCGTAGAGTTGGGCGATTTCAGGAGCGGCAGCCCGGAGACTGTCCAGTACCGGCGTATCTTTTCCTGTCCATCCGCTTGCCAGTTTGCCGCCGAAACGCTTGGTGATGAAACCGGCGGCACGGCTGGCGATATTGACGTATTTGCCTATCAGATCCGCATTGACACGGGCGATGAAGTCTTCACCGGTAAAGTCGAGGTCTTCGACACGGTCGGAAAGTTTGGCGGCAAGATAGTAACGCAGCCATTCCGGATTCATGCCGATATCCAGATAACGCAGTGGTGAAATGCCCGTTCCGCGCGATTTGGACATTTTTTCTCCACCGACAGTGATGAATCCGTGAACATAAACATTGTTCGGGACGCGCATGTCGGCAAAATGCAGCATGGCAGGCCAGAACAGGGTATGGAAGTAAATGATGTCCTTGCCGATAAAATGGTATTGCTCGGTTTCAGGATCAGCCATAAAGGCATCGTAATCGCCGCCGATCTTGCTGAAATAGTTTTTCAGTGACGCGAGGTAACCGACAGGCGCATCCAGCCACACATAGAAATACTTGCCCGGAGCGTCAGGGATTTCAATCCCGAAATAGGGGGCGTCACGGCTGATGTCCCAGTCCGAGAGTGCGTTTTCTTCGCCTTCCCTGCCTTGCAGCCATTCACGGGCCTTGTTGGCGACCTCAGGTTGCAGGCGTGGATGTCCGTCCACCTCGCCAAGCGTCCATTCTTTCAGGAATTCGGTGCACTGCGGATCGGAAAGACGGAAAAAGAAGTGTTCCGACTGTTTCATGACCGGTGTGGCGCCCGTCAGGATGGAGTAGGGGTTTTTCAGTTCAGTCGGCGCATAAACCGTACTGCAGACTTCACAGGTATCGCCGTACTGGTCTTTGGCGCCGCATTTCGGGCATTCACCCTTGATGTAACGGTCCGGCAAAAACATTTCCTTGACCGGATCGAAGAATTGTTCGATGGTGCGTGAAACGATCAGGCCTCTGGCTTTCAGGCGACGATAGATTTCGCGAGACAGTTCATAATTCTCAGGGCCATCGGTCGAGTGCCAGTTATCGAAGCTGATCAGAAATCCATTCAATGGGGCTTTTCTGCCTGCAGCGATTTCGGCGACGAATTCCTGTGGCGTCTTGCCGGCTTTTTCGGCAGCGATCATGATCGGAGCGCCGTGGACATCGTCTGCGCCGACAAAATGGACTTCGCGCTGTTTTCCATCGTCCCTTTGCATTCGCTGGAAACGGACCCAGATGTCGGCCTGGATATATTCCATGATGTGTCCGATATGAAATGGTGCGTTCGCGTAAGGCAGGGCAGTGGTGACAAACAGCTTTCGTGACATGATGTATTCGTGAAAATGAAAGGTAAAAGAACATTTTACCAGCCTTGTGGCCTGAAACGGGCAACTTTTGTGTAATTGCGTTAGACTTCCAGTGCAAAAGAAAGGGGGGAAAATGTCCATTACACCAGAAGCGATCAATCAGGCCATATCTACAGTGGTCGATGACAATCTCCAGACGGATTACGTCAGCGCCAGATCGGTCAAAAACGTTCGGATCGATGGCAAGGATGTCTCGTTGACAATCGAATTGGGCTATCCGGCTAAAAGCCTGCATGAATTCATCAAAAACCGTGTGACAGCCGCGTTGCGGAAAATCGGCGGAATAGGCGATGTGCATGTCGATATAACGACAAACGTACTGACCCATGAAGTCCAGCGAGGCGTCCGGCCGTTATCCGGAGTCAAAAACATTATTGCCGTTTCTTCAGGCAAGGGAGGGGTCGGCAAATCGACCACGACAGCCAATATCGCACTGGCACTGACCGCCGAAGGTGCACGGGTCGGTATTCTCGATGCCGATATTTACGGGCCGTCACAACCGACCCTGATGGGGATTTCCGAAAAACCGACCTCTTCGGACGGCAAGAACATGGATCCTCTGGAACAGTACGGAGTGCAGCTGATGTCCATCGGGTTCATGATGGATACCATCCAGCCACTGGCATGGCGGGCTCCGATGATCACGCAGGCCGTCATGCAACTGTTGCAGCAGACGAAATGGAACGATCTGGACTATCTCCTGATCGATATGCCTCCGGGAACCGGTGACATCCAGCTGACCCTGTCGCAAAAGGCGCCATTGACTGGCGCTATTGTGGTGACGACGCCACAGGACGTGGCGGTGCTCGATGCCAGAAAAGGTTTGATGATGTTCCAGAAAATGAATGTCGATGTTCTGGGTATTGTGGAAAACATGAGTTCATATGTCTGTTCGCATTGCGGTGAGATCGAACACATATTCGGCAAGGATGGCGGCAGGCTGATGAGTGAAGCCTATGGCGTCGATTCACTCGGTGAAATCCCGTTGAATGTTGCGGTAAGGGAACAAACGGACAGCGGAAAGCCAGTTGTCGTTGCCGAGCCGGATGGGTTGATGGCGGGTATTTTCAGGGACATCGCGTACAAGCTGGCCGCCAGAGTGGCTCTGAAACCGAAAGATACATCGGGACTTTTCCCGCCCATCGTCAAGGCTGAGTGAAAATCGATCAGGTGCCGGCGAGTTTGAAAACCTCGTCGATCGTCAGGATCTCGCCGGTTTCGGTGGCGTCATAGCCACCGAGCTGGTTGACTTCGTGCATGTATTCTTCACTGCGGATGATGCCGAGCATTTCCTTTATCGTATTGCTTTCCAGCGTTTCCTTGGCAACAGCGAAGAAATAGCGTTCTTCCACCAGAGGGACGAAATCGAGCCCGAAACGGTGGGCGGCCGTTTCAACGCCGAAACCCACATCGGCCATATTGCTGGCAATATAGGCGGCAACGGCGGCATGTGTGAATTCAGCCGTTTCGAAGCCATTGATATCACCGGAATTGATCCTGTTTTTCTGCAGCAGAATTTCCAGAACCCGTCGGGTACTGGAACCGATCTGCCGGTTGACGAAACGTACGTCCGGACGGGTCAGATCCTGAAACGACAGGATTCTTTTCGGATTGCCTCGAACGATCATCAGGCCCTGTTTGAGGTTGGCGAGGTGGATCAGGCAGTGGTCTTCCGGCGACAGAAAACGTAAGTACAATTGCAGCACGTTGTCTTCATAAACGCCGACCGGCAAATGGAAACCGGCAATTTCGCAGTCCCCCTGTGCCAAGGCCGCAATCGATTCCATACTGTTCTGGTAGCGCAACTCGATCGGCAGTTCGGCATGATTGATGCTTTCCATCAGGGTCGAAACGGCAAAGCCGTGGCTGGCGCAAAGACGCATGGAACGGTTGTTTCCAAGCACGCTTTTCGAGAGTTCGGTTTCGAGCTCGGACGAAAGGCTTTCCAGAGTCGGGGACAAACGGGCGGCAATCCGCCGTTCGGCCCACAGTAAAGTCGTCGCAAAATGGGTAAGTGTTGTACCACGCCCACGGTGTTTCTCAAGAAGGGGCGCTCCGAAAAGGGATTCTGCTTCACGTAACAGGCCCCATGCATGGCGATAGGACAGCCCCAAATCCCGCGCGGCCTGCAGGATGGCGCCTTCAGATTGAATGGCTCCGAGCAGGCGCAGCAGCATGGCTGTATCCATGGAAGGCTTCTTGCCGCGGGCAATTCGCCAGTGAGGTTCTATCGAAACTTTGTACATGAAAGTATTGTAACCCAGATCGGGAGTAAATATATGTAAAAAATTGCTTATAGCCGACCTCTTTTTACAATGGTATTATGCTGCGTCGAAACTTTTTGTTGATCCGATTTGTTTATTCATGTGCCAGATTCGTTTGTTGGTGCAGCGAATATTCAGGTCGGTATTTTGACTGCGTATAACCCCGCGAATAAAAACGATTTCATTGTTTTTTCCTAGGAGAGTAGACTATGTCTTTTATGAAATCACTCGGGAAGGAGTATACGGTTGCCGGCGAAGGTTTTAATCGCTGGCTCGTACCTACTTCCGCGTTGATGATCCATCTGTGCGTCGGCATGGGCTATGGTATGTCGGTTTTCTGGCTGCCAATGTCCAAACTGGTCGGTGTATCTCAGGGTCTCGGCAAATCTCTGGCATGTCCTGCGGACATGAGTATCATTGCTCAACTCTTTACCACGGAATGCGACTGGAAAGTCGTTATGTGTAGCGTTGTGTTCGGTATCCTGTTCTTCATGCTCGGTACGACAACCGCTATCATGGGTAACTGGCTCGAACATGCAGGTCCACGCAAATGCGGTCTGGCATCCTGCGTATGTTTCTGCTTCTTCTTCTTCATGATGTCCGTCGCTACCGCTACCCACCAGTTGTGGATTGCATGGCTCTCCGCAGTTATCGGCGGTATCGGTCTTGGCCTCGGTTACATCACCCCTGTTTCGACACTGATCAAATGGTTCCCTGATCGCGTCGGTATGGCAACGGGTATGGCTGTCGGCGGTTTCGGCGGTGGCGCAATGGTTGGCGCTCCTCTGGCACAGAAACTGATGGCTTTCTTTGGTACCCCTACCTCTGTTGGCCTGGCACAGGCTTTCTTCGTGATGGCATGCTGCTATACCGTCATGATGTTGCTGGGTTGCTTCACCATTCGTGTTTCCCCTCCAGGATACAAACCTGCCGGCTGGGTGCCTGTCAACACGGGCAACATGGTTGACGACGGTCACGGTGGCTTGATCGAAGCGTCTTCTTTCAACGTTGAAACGAGTAAAGCAGTCAGAACACCTCAGTTCTGGTGCTGCTGGTTCATGCTTTTCCTGAACATCGCTGCCGGTATCGGTGTGCTTGCGATGGCATCCCCTCTGCTGCAGGAAGTGTTCGCCGGTAACCTGATCCATATGCCAGGCGTTCCGTTCGACCAGCTGACCGATGCACAAAAAGGCCAGGTTGCGATGATCGCTGCCGGCTTTACCGGTCTGCTTTCCCTGTTCAACATCGGTGGTCGTGTTGTCTGGGCATCCCTGTCCGATAAACTGGGTCGTAAAACGGTTTATTTCATCTATTCCATCGTAGGCGCCATTCTGTACGCATCCATCCCGACACTGGCTTCTTCCCTGAACCTGTTGTTGTTCCTGTGTGCAGTTTGTGTCTGTATTTCTTTCTACGGCGGTGGCTTCTCGACCATTCCTGCCTATCTGGCTGACCTGTTCGGTACCCAGTTCGTCGGTGCCATTCATGGCCGTCTGCTGACCGCATGGTCTACCGCAGGTTTGCTGTCGCCATTGCTCGTCAACATCATCCGCGACGTTCAATTGAACGCTGGTGTTGCCAAAGCTCAGGCATACTCGGTTACCCTGTATGTCATGGCCTGTTTCCTGATTGTCGAATTCTTCTTTGCGCTGGCTGTCCGTCCGGTCAACAGCAAGTACTACATGACTGAAGAAGAAGTCAAGGCTGCCAAGGCAGAACTGGAAGACAAGGTTATGGCCGCTCAGGCTTCCGGTGTTGTTCCTAAAGCAAAACCGACCTCTGCCGGTACCATGATCATCTGCTGGCTGATCGTTGGTATTCCTCTGATCTGGGGTGTTTACCAGACCGCTCTGCAAACCATTAAAATGTTTGCATAACAGGAGGAAAGCGAACTTCAAGGTTTGCTGACTGAATGAAACATCCGCATGTGCTTTTAGCCATGCGGATGTTTTTTATTGTTGAATGGATATCTGACGCCAGAGTTTGTCTGGTATGCCCATGGCACTTTTCATGGTGCATGAAACATTCCGGATTTTGTTTCTGAATGGGAATTTGGACATGGTTTTGTTCTGACCTGAACTTTTCTTTCTCCTGTCTCCTCTGTTGCCAAATGGTTCGCTTTGAAGCAGTTTGAAAATTTCCGGAAGAAAGTTCGGCGAAACCTTGTCCACAATATTCGCTCTGGATGTTCTGACGGGGTAAAATACTTTTTTCGTTTTATTTTTTTCATCTCATCATGACTGTAAGAACTCGTTTTGCGCCAAGTCCGACCGGCTTTCTGCATCTGGGCGGTGCCCGTACGGCTTTGTATTCCTGGGCCTATGCCCGCCATCATGGCGGACAGTTTGTTTTGCGTATTGAAGATACCGATGTGGAACGTTCCACTCCAGAGGCTGTTCAGGCGATTATCGACGGTATGGAATGGCTGGGCTTGCAGCACGACGAGGGCCCGTTTTACCAGATGAAGCGGATGGATCGTTACCGTGAAGTCATCGACCAGATGCTGAAAGAGGGATCGGCTTACTATTGCTACTGTTCCCAGCAAGAACTGGAAACCATGCGTGAAAGACAGAAGGCCGCAGGTGAAAGTCCCCGTTATGATGGAACATGGCGCCCTGAACCGGGCAAAACGCTTCCTCCTGTACCGGAAGGCAGAAACCCTGTCGTTCGTTTCAGGAACCCGAAGGAGGGGGATGTGACATGGAACGATCGTGTCAAGGGGGAGATCACGATTTCCAATACCCAGCTCGACGACCTGATCATTGCCCGTTCGGACGGCACACCGACATATAATTTCTGTGTCGTTGTCGATGACTGGGATATGAGAATCACCCATGTCATTCGTGGTGATGACCATGTCAATAACACGCCTCGCCAGATCAATATTCTCAAGGCACTGAATGCACCGATTCCGGAATATGCCCATTTGCCGATGATTCTCGGGGATGATGGTGAAAAACTGTCCAAACGTCATGGTGCCGTTTCCGTGATGGAATACCCTGCCGCCGGTTATTTGCCGGAAGCGATGCTGAATTATCTGGCCCGTCTGGGCTGGAGCCATGGCGATGATGAGATTTTTTCGATGGATCAGTTCTGCGAGTGGTTTGACTTCGACCATCTGTCATCTTCCGCTGCGCAATTCAATACGGAAAAGCTCAATTGGCTGAACAATCATTATATCCGTGAAGCGGACAATGCCCGTCTGGAAGTGCTGGTTCGTCCACAGCTTGAGAATATGGGCGTCAGGCTGGACAATGGCCCTTCATTGCAGGATGTGATCGGCCTGATGAAGGACCGTGTCAATACGGTTAACGAGCTGGCCAACGCGTCACTGATGTTCTATATGGAACCGGATCCGGATCCTGAACTGCTCAGGGAGCATTTGACCGATGCAGCCCGTGCCGCCCTGAAAGAATATGTGGCGAATATCGAAACGATCGAATGGAAGCGGGAAGAATTGTCTGCCATGATGAAAGGCATTCTGAAGCAGAACAAGCTGAAGATGCCGATGGTCGCGATGCCTTTGCGCCTGTTGCTGACGGGACAGTTGCATACGCCGTCAATTGATGCGGTCGTTTGTCTTTTTGGACGGGAAACGGTTTTGTCACGTCTGAAGAACCTGTAAAACGCTTGCCGGAGGCTGGTATCCGGCAGTTGGAAGGAATGATCGGGTTCTTCACGGTATGCCAGTTATTGGCATGACGCCGGTTTTTTTGTTTTTTATATTGTTGTACATAGCGGACACTTCTAGGTTTTATCATTTGGATTGTCAAACTATGAAAAATTTTGTTATAATCTTTTGTCTGCATTGGGGGTATAGCTCAGCTGGGAGAGCGCTTGCATGGCATGCAAGAGGTCAGCGGTTCGATCCCGCTTACCTCCACCAAAGAAGTGAAGCAGATTGAATATTGTGTCTCCATCGTCTAGAGGCCTAGGACACCACCCTTTCACGGTGGGAACAGGGGTTCGAATCCCCTTGGAGATGCCAATCGCCAGCTTGCTTTGCCGGTTGTCGTTTTGTGTCTCCATCGTCTAGAGGCCTAGGACACCACCCTTACACGGTGGGAACAGGGGTTCGAATCCCCTTGGAGATGCCATCTTTCCCTTTTTCCCTGATTTCGCCTCATCCGACAGGATGGCATGTTTTCCGGCAGGCTTGATGGGTTTTGCCTGTGGATGAGCGTGATAGTCCATGAAAAATCCACTACAATTACAAGTTCTGTCGTCTCATTGTAAATATCATGCGTCGTTTATCTAGAACCGGATCTTCCAGACTTTGTGCGGATAGTCAGCGTCTTGTATCACTGGCCCTGGAGATGTTTCATGCTTCCAGCCTGCTGGAAAGTGAGTTTTGCCGGAAAAAAATGGAAATACTGGTTTCCAGGTTATTGCACGGAAACCGGCAAACGGTTTTGAACGATGCTATCGAATGTCTGTTTTCATCTGACATGGATGCCTATAACTGCTTGCTTGAAGTTGTTGAGGCATTGAGTGAATCGGCAGTTGTTCAGGTGGATGACAGGGAATATCAGGTTTTGCTGGTGGCTATCCCTGTTCTGGCATGGACCCGTTTTTCCATTCCTTCAGGAACGCTCTCGCCAGAGCTGATGGAAACGATTTCAGAACGGTTCAGTGAGCTGATTCTGGCCGATAATGTCCGCTTTGCCATGGCTCCCGGCTTGTATGCTGTCGATCAGTTGCCATTTACGCATGTCGATGTCATGGCGGTTACGCATGGGCTGGCCCAGTCGATGATCCGGCATTCAAGGTTCGAATTGGCTTCCAAACAGGAAACGGTGCCGTTTCTGGCTGATGGACGTTATCTGATTGCATCAGTCATGGTACCGTCTGGTGAACCCTTTTTCCGCTGGCAGGCCGATTCTGCATTGACCAATTTTGAGGCAGCCAAGAACGAATGTCTTGATGAATGGCGCAAACAGGTGACGCCTCTCGTTTCCGAAATGCTTCCGGGGTGCAATGTCGAATTGCTCCTGCCAGGTGGTTTTTTCAATACCTGTCGTATTGCCGATCAGCTGATCAGGCCCTCGACCATACGGGCGGCTGTACATTATCTGACCTATGCGCTGGATACACAGCCGGAAAGCCTTTGTGCGGTCGTCGGTGGTTTTGGCAAGAATCTGGATGGCATTCAGGTAGAGGAATACCGGATCAGCTTTTACCAGAAGGATAGTGAGAAGATCGTTTACGGGATCGTCTGGCCGATTTACGGATCGGAAGAATTCGATTCCATGACCTGGACGGCACAACTGGAAAGTCCTCTGGCAATGAAACGGGGCAACAGGCAGCTGGTCCAGATTTTCGACTTGCTGCGTGAACTGGGTGTCTCCTGTGACAGGACAAGCGTTGAACGATTCGCCATGGAATTCTGCGAGGATTGTGGCGCGCCGCTTTTTGCCGATACCAATGGCGAGCTGGTTCATGCGGAAATGCCGGAAGATGCCAAACGGGAAACACAATTGCATTGATGGTATCTGCGGAAGCGATACTATCTGACGGATGGGAATTTTATTTTTCTGATATCCAGTGGCCGGACTGGCCGCCATTTTTTTCGAGCAGCCGGATGTCTGTCATTACCATACCGCGATCGATGGCTTTCAACATATCGTAAATGGTCAGAAGCCCGACCTGGACAGCCGTCAGAGCTTCCATCTCAACGCCTGTTTTTCCTATCGTTTCAGCTTGCGCCTGACAGGTAACGCTGTTATTTTCCGTCGTGAAATCGACAGTGACCTTTGTCAATCCAATCGGATGACAGAGGGGGATCAGGTCACTTGTCTTTTTTGCTCCCATGATGGCAGCGATGCGTGCGATTCCCAATACATCGCCTTTTTCAGCGGCTCCATCCAGAATGACAGCCATGGTGGATGGTTTCATATGAATCGAACCGGTGGCTATGGCAATGCGATGCGTTTGCTTTTTTTCACCGACATCGACCATCCGGGCTTTACCTGAATCGTCGAAATGGGTCAGCTGATTTTTGTCGTCTTCTGGAGAAGGATTCTGTGGCATAAAGCGAAAGGTCACTTGTGTGTTTGTCGTGAAATCAATATAAAGTACCGGTATGATAGCACTGTAAACCGGTTTTCATTTATCACCTGACAATCTTATGATGTTACATCTTCGTCGCTTTGTTTTGCCTGTATTGGCTGTGTTTTGTCTGCAGATTGCCACTGCCGGCGCACAATCGGGCATTCCCAGTATGGGTGATACGGCCCGGGGGGAGATGACGCCTGCCGTGGAGTACAAGCTGGGCCGGGAGATCATGCAGCAGATCAAGGCCGATCCGGCTTATGTCAATGATCCTGTTCTGTCTGAATACCTTTCCAATCTGGGTAACCGGCTGGTCTCGGCCAATACGGAAACACGGGGTGAGCTCACGAATGATTTCACGTTCTTCGCCATTCGTGATGCGACTTTGAACGCGTTTGCCTTGCCGGGCGGTTTTATCGGTGTTCATACCGGTTTGCTTCTGGCGACGCAAAGCGAATCCGAACTGGCATCGGTTCTGTCACATGAAATCGGTCACGTCTCCCAACGGCATATTGCACGAATGATGGGGCAGGCCAAACAGGATATGCTGATTCCGATCGCTTCGGTTGTTCTGGCGATTCTGGCGGCACAGGCCAATGCGGATGCGGCAGGAGCCGTCCTGATGGGCGGTCAGGGATATGCCTTGCAAAGACAGATCAATTTTACGCGGGATGCCGAAAAAGAAGCCGATCGGGTCGGTTTCCAGATCCTGAAGGGATCCGGTTTCGATACCTCGGGCATGACGTCTTTTTTCCAGCGTATGCAGACGGCAACGCGGACATACAGCGATGCACCATCCCCCTATTTGAGAACTCACCCGTTGACTTCCGAGCGTATTGCCGATATCGAGGCACGGGTGCGTCGTGAACCATATCGTCAGCATGCGGATGATATCGATTTTTACCTGATGCGTGCCAATGCGAGAATCGATCAGGATGACAGTGAGCCGGCCCTTCGGGATGCCGCCACTGTTTTCGAGGAGCAGATCAAAAGTGGCAGCCGTCTGTATACAGCGGCGGGCAATTATGGACTGGCGCTGATTGCCTTGCATCACAAAAATCCTGCCGAGGCAAAAACGTATCTGCAACTGGCTAAAAAATCGGCAGGCAATGCCGCTGCAAAAAGCCTTGCTTTAAACAGTTTGTCGATAGAAATCCTGTTAACATCGAATCAGCCTGCGGAGGCTGTACGTGAAGCGCGTGCAGCAATGAGCCGTTTCCCTTCCTCAAGAGCGATGGCTCATCTTTATGCCAGCTCTCTTTATGCATCCAGGCGATATGAAGAGGCGGCCCGATTTCTGAGAAAACAGGCCCAGTCTTATCGGGATGATCCTGATTTGCAAAGACAACTGGCGAAGGTTTACGACGCACAAGGCAAGAAAGCGCTGATGCATATGGCGCTTGCCGAATCGTATGGACTGGTTGGCGCCTATCAGGCAGCGCTTGAGCAACTCAGGTTGGCGAGGCAGTCTCAGGATGTGAGTTTTTATGATCAGTCGATGATCGATGCCCGTGAAAGGGAGTGGAAGAAGATCATCCGGGACAATCTGGCAGAAAAGTCGTAAAGGTTTTTTCACGAACAAAAAGCCCGCCAATTCGTTTTGACGGGCTTTTTTATAAGCGGGGGAACTGCTTCTGTTCCTGATCGTTGAAACAGCTTAACGGCGGCTTTCTGCCATTCTGCGGCCTTCGCCTGTTCTGTCTTGACTGCGATTTCGTCCACCCCCCTCTTTTCTGGCTGACGCGGTCGGTTTGCCGAAGCTGCGCTGGCTGAACTTGGGCGCGCCATTGCGTTTGCTGCCCGGCTTCCAGTTTGCCGGTTTGCGTTTGGAAGGGGCTGCCTTGTAAGACAGTTTCGGTTCGAATCCTTCGATGACATTCACGGGGATGGATTGTTTGGTGAAACGTTCAATTTTTCTGACATGGTTATTGTCGTTGTGATTGACCAGGGAAATTGCGACACCATGACGGCCTGCGCGGCCTGTCCGGCCGATGCGGTGAACGTAATCTTCAGGAAACTTCGGCAAATCGAAATTGACGACGTGCGTGATGTTCGGAATGTCAATCCCGCGTGCAGCGACATCGGTTGCGACCAGAATCTTGACCTGCCCGCTGCGGAGTTTTGCCAGTGTCCGGTTACGTGCGCCCTGAGGCATGTCACCGTGCAGGGCGGCAGCGGAAAAACCGGCAATCGCCAGACGGTCGGCAACGATGTCGGCATCACGCTTGGTGGCCGTGAAAACCAGTGCCTGATCCAGAGAACGGTCATGTAACAGATGATCCAGCAGTCGGTTCTTGTGGGGCAGGTCGTCTACGAAATGAATCATCTGGTCGATATTTTCATGGCGGGATGCGGCTGAATGGATATGAATCGATTCAGGTTCATTTGTCACTTTTCTGGCCATCTTGCCGACAACACCGTCGAGAGTCGCCGAGAAAAGCATCGTTTGGCGGGTTTCTGGAGTGGCGGAAATGATTGTTTCGATATCATCGATAAATCCCATGTCAAGCATGCGGTCGGCTTCGTCAAGCACCAGAATTTCAAGCCGGTCGAAACGGATCTTGCCGGAATGCATGTGGTCTATCAGTCTGCCTGGAGTGGCAACCAGAATGTCGGGATTTTTTGCGAGCAGTTGCATCTGCTTCGGATAAGGCATGCCACCCAGAATGGCAACTGTCCTGAAGTGTTTCAGGTAAGTACTGTAATCTTCGGCCGATTTGACGATTTGCAATGCCAGTTCACGTGTCGGGGTCAATACCAGCATTTTGGGATGTGCTGCTTCAAAACGGACTCTTTCGCCTTTGGCACGAGCGGTCTGACGCTTCTGGTTGGTCGTTTTTCTGTCTGTCTTTTCAACAGGCCGGCTGGCAAAACGATGGAGGGCAGGCAACATGAATGCGGCTGTTTTGCCTGAACCGGTTTGCGACGATACCAGCAGGTCTTTTCCTGCAATACCGGGTGGAATGGCTTTTTCCTGAACAGGGGTTGGCTTGTCGTAATGGATGTCGGCAAGCGCTTTCTGGATTAATGGATGTAATCCGAGTGCTTCAAATGTCATTGTTATTTACTCAAAATAAAAGATGATTTTCCTTGTGGGAAAATATAAAAATGGCAGTACCTGGCACCAGGTTACGAAATAACTGAATGGAGAGATTTCGGCACAAAAAGCTTTGCGCCAGAAATGTGTCGAAAACAGACACGGTAAGGCGGAAGGGCTTTAAAAGGCATGAATATGAATCATGCACAGGCTGGCAATGCCATTAGCTGATTACACGAATAATGTTCCGTGCAATCAGCCATTATAACAGGGTTTCGTCAAAAAAACCGTTTTATTCTTTCTGTGCATCCACGCCATCGGTGTTCAGTCCCATGACGTGTGAGAAACCACCATCGACGTAGGTGATTTCACCGGTAATGCCGGATGCCAGATCAGACAGCATGAAAGCGGCGACATTACCGATTTCTTCGATGGTGACGTTGCGACGCAGAGGTGCATTTTTTGCCACGAAATTCAGAAGAATATTGAAGTCACGAATGCCACTGGCTGCGATTGTCTTGACAGGTCCGGCGGAGATGGCATTGACGCGAACGCCTTTTTTACCCAATGACTCAGCCATGTAACGGACACTGGCTTCCAGCGATGCTTTTGCCAGTCCCATGGTATTGTAGTAAGGAATGGCACGGGAGGAGCCGAGGTAGGTCAGGGCCAATGCAGATGAGCCGGGCCCCATCAGATGGCGGGCTGCCTTGACCATGGCGGGGTAGCTGTAGGCGGAAATGTCATGGGCAATTTTGAAGTTTTCACGGGACAAGCCGTCGAAAAAATCACCTGCAATGGCTTCACGGGGAGCAAAACCGATGGAATGAACCAGACCGTCCAGGCGGCCCCACTGTTTTTCGATATCGGCGAAAACATGTTCGATATGTTCGTCCTTGCCGACGTCACATTCGTAAACCATTTCACTGCCCATCTCTTTTGCAAAAGCCGTGATACGGTCTTTAAAACGTTCTCCGACGTAGGTAAAGGCCAGTTCTGCACCTTCGCGTTTGCACGCTTCGGCAATACCCAATGCAATGGAACGGTTCGATAACAGACCGGTGATGAGAATTTTTTTACCTTGCAAAAAAGCCATGCATGACTCCAAAACTATATAGTGTATTTGCCGTAACGGGTTACGGCATTTTCATTTAAAAACCGGAAGGAATGATGAATCGAATTTATCAATGTCCATTCTCTTCTGCCAAGATTGTAGTTCGTCAGAAAGATTGCGGCAACTTTTCCATTCGATTCAGCTTATTTTAAAGACCAATTGTGGTGTTTAGGCTTTCTTTTTGGAAGAAGAGCGTTTTTGGGTTGTTGTTTTTTTCGCAGATACCTGTGCTTTTACCGGTTTGGCCTGTTTTTTGGAAACGACCGATTTGGCATTACGGGTATTTTTCGATTTGACCAGCCCCTTTTTCGTGGAAGCTCTTTCCTGCCTGTCCATAACGACCCTGACGCGGGAGACGCGTGAAGAACCACGAACCGTCTTGACTGTTCCGGCCCTGCTGGCTTTGCCTGAGGCGGAACGATTCGGAACGTGTACTTTCAGGATGGTTCCCTTGGGAATGCTGTCACCCTTGATGGAGTTCCAGGATTTCAGCTGGGCAACGCTGACACGATAGCGTTTGGCAATCGAAGCGACATTGGACCGTTTTTTGACGGGAATACTGACCAGACGGGTAGCCGGAATATCTGTTTCCCAGGCGATACGGGCATTGTTGACGAGTTCCGGAGCGATATCCTGATCGTAACCGGCTGTTTTCGGAACGAGGATGGCAGAACCGAATTTGAGGGTCGTACGGGACGGAATATTGTTCGCATGGCGGATGACGTCTGCTGAAGTATTGAATTTCGCGGCGATGTCTTCCACTTTTTCACGACTTCCGGTTACCTGATAGGCTGTCCAGGATGAAAGCGGATGAGGCCATTTGGCCAGATTGTCCCGGAATTTTTCTGCATTTTCTTTCGGAAGCAGAATCTTGATTTCGTTACCGCCGGCAATGACGTATGGGCCGAATTGTGGATTCAGGGCCCTGAAATCATCAAGTGTCATTTCCGCCAGTTTGGCAGCGACTTTGACATCGATGTCACGGGTTTTGCCGATGGTGACGAAATAAGGCTGGTTTTCGATGACGGGAAGTTTGACGCCGTATTGGTCGGCATGGGCAATGATGTTTTTGACGGCTTGCAGTTTGGGAACGTAATTGCGGGTTTCTGCCGGCATGTATGCCGAGATACTGTTGAAGGTAATCGGCTTGCCGGCCCTTTCGGCCTTTTTGATGGCACGCATGACCGAGCCTTCGCCCCAGTTGTACGAAGCAAGCGCCAGCTGCCAGTCGCCGAACATGGTGTACAGTTTCTGGAGGTAAGTCAGGGCGGCATCAGTCGATTGAAGGATATCGCGTCTTTCATCGCGGAAGGCATTCTGGGCCAGGTCATAATAGCGGCCGGTGCTCGGAATGAATTGCCAGAGTCCTTCTGCCTTGGCAATGGAGCGTGCATGAGGGTTGTATGCAGACTCGATAAATGGCAGGAGAGCCAGCTCCGATGGCATACCGCGTTTTTCCAGTTCCTGAACGATGTGGAACAGGTATTTGGATCCACGTTTGGTCGTTCTCGCAAAATATTCCGGTTTTTTCAGGTAATAGTTTTCATGATTCTGAACCAGAGGGTTCGAAAGATCCGGTATGGCAAAACCGTGACGGATACGTCCCCAGACATCGACTTCGTTGATTGACAGGATTTCGGTCAAGGGATCGTCATTGTCAAACTGGCTTAAAGGATCGATTTCAGCCGCACTCTGGAATACCGCAAACCGGGCGTCTTTGCTGAATTTCGGGAGACTGATGTCACGGGCTCCGGCAAGAAGGGGGGCGGCGGCAGCAAAACATCCAGCCAAGGCCAGAACCAGAAATTTAAGTCGTTTTTTAGGCGTCATATTGTCATCGGTTAGTGTCGGAAACGGCATCGGCAGTGTAAGCAGGATACCTGCTTGCGTCAAGAAATTTTACAAAAAAACTGTGCCTGAATGACCGATTTAACTGATTGATATTCAAGCTGTTTTTGTTATTGAAATTCGAGGGTTTTCACTCCGCTGGCACATCCCATCAGGCACAGGCTCGCACCGGCACGGGCAAACAGCCCAACCGTGACAACTCCGACGATATTGTTTATTTTTTCTTCCAGAACGGCCGGATTTTCGATCCGAAGGCCCGATACATCCAGAATGACGTTCCCGTTATCGGTGACAAAAGGTTTTTCGTCTTTTACCCGCAATACCGGTTTTCCGCCGAAAACAGCCAGTTTTCTGGCGACCAGTTGTGCAGCCATGGGAATCACTTCAACTGGAAGGGGGAATTTGCCCAGTGTATCGACCAGTTTCGATTCATCGGCGATGCAGATGAATTTGTCAGATGCCGACGCAATGATTTTTTCACGGGTCAAGGCGCCACCGCCTCCCTTGATCATGGCGCCTTCAGACGTGATTTCATCGGCACCATCGATATAAACAGGCAGTGTTTCTGTCATGTCGTTCAGATCGAATACTTTGATGCCATGTGAGGCAAGCCGCTGGGCAGTGGCTTTGGATGAAGCTACGGCACCGGTAATCCGGTTTTTGATTCGGGCCAGTTCATCGATAAAAAAATTGGCGGTGGAACCTGTTCCAACGCCGATAATCTTTCCTTCCGGAACGTATTGTATGGCCGCGCGTGCGACAGAAAGCTTCAGATCGTCTTGTGACATGATTTATCGGTAAATGCACTGTTTGAATGGAGGTGACGGAACGAAAAACAGCATTTTATCCGTTTTTAACGAAAGATCAGGTGAGTTTAGCCCGTAAGAGGCCGTTGAGTCAATTTTTCTTCGAGTGGATCAAGCGGCTTCTTGCGTCCGGTCAAAGCTGTCACCGCTCTGGAAAACCTGGAGCGAACCCGGCAAAAACCGGGTTTTTCGATTATTCCTGTATTTCGTCACTTTCATGATTGTCACGATCTTCATGATCCAGGGTTTCGTAAAGCGCGATCTGAAGGCGTGAATGTATACGGACAAACCAGCTCCGGAGCAGAAAGACGATCCCGATGATGGACAGAATGACCAGTATCAGGGCTTCCCGCTTGGGCAGGATACCCGCTGAAAGAGCGGATAAAAGGAGCATGGTCACTGTCAGGAAAAGCAGTGGCAGTGTTTCACTGATGATCCGGCGGACCTGCTGTGTGTGGCGACCTGTGATGCTTTCACGAACGCTCATTTCCGCCAGCATCATGGACAGGGCCTTGAATTTTCTGAATGCGGCGATCAGAAACGGCAGGGAAATGACGAGTGTCGTCCCCCAGATGAGTGACTTGCGCCAGTCGATATCACCGATCCAGTTGGACAGGAAATGGCTCCGGAGATTGATTGCCAGATACGTGCTGCACAGGAATATGGCAATGACAACAGCCATGTTGATGGCGATCTGGGTCAGGATGCGTTTGATCATGTTCCAGATGACAGCATTCGTTCCCTGTGGGTGCAGGTTATTGAGCCATTCCCCATACAGGCTGGCGATACGGGCCACGGGTTGCGGGATCATTTTCCCGATCTGGCGCGCTGCCGGATCAGCTGCCCTGATCAGGTAAGGGGTGGTCAGGGTCGTAATGGCGGATACGGCAACGGCAATGGGGTACAGAAAATCACTGGTGACTTTATAAGTCATGCCCAGTGCGGCAATGATGAATGAAAATTCACCGATTTGCGACAGGCCCATGCCCACCTTCAGTGACGTGCGACCATCATTTCCTGCAATCAGCGAGCCCAGTGTGCAGCTGGTGACTTTGCCGATAATGACGGCCCCTGCGATGATCAGGATGGGGACAGCATAATCGATCATGATCTTGGGATCCAGCAACAGGCCGACGGCGACGAAAAAGATCGCTGAAAACATGTCCCGGATGGGGGCGATCGATTTTTCGATCCAGTGAAGTTCCTTGGCTTCGGCAATGATGGCGCCGATGATGAAAGCACCCAGTACCATGCTGTATTCCAGTTTGACGACAAGAAGGCAGAATCCGAAACACAGTCCCAGTACGGTGACCAGCATCATTTCACTGCTGTGGAATTTGGCGACGTAGGCAAGCAGCCGGGGAACGAGCAGGATGCCGACCAGCATGGCGACGATCATGAAAAGGGTCAGCTTCGAAATGGTGAAGAACACGTCACTGCCACTGACACTGCCGGAAATGGCGACACCGGAAAGGAGGGCGATCAGGCCGATGCCAAGAATGTCTTCAACGATCAGCACGCCGAATATCAGGTGGGCGAAACGCTCGTGTTTCATTTTCAGGTCATTCAAGGCCTTGACGATAATGGTTGTCGAGGAAATCGCCAGAATCGCTCCGAGAAAGAGGGCGTCCAGATTATTTGTCCAGCCCAGCCAGAGTCCGATCTGGTATCCCAGCCAGATCATGACGACGATTTCAAGCACGGCGGCAATCAGGGCGGTTGCTCCGACTTTCAGCAGTTTTCGGATGGAAAATTCCAGTCCCAGTGAAAACATGAGGAAAATGACGCCCAGTTCAGCCAGTACCTTGATGGTGTGCTCATCCTTGATCAGTTCGAAAGGAGGAGTATGGGGGCCGATCAGGATGCCGGCAACGATATAGCCCAAAACGACAGGTTGTTTCAGGCGATGGAATACAATGGTGACAAAACCTGCCACGATCATGATGACGGCAAGGTCGGAAATAAAGGTGATAACGCTGTCGTGCATATCTCGTGGCTCTGGTTTGATTGTAGGGATCAGGATATTTTCATCGGGCTGATGAGTGGATGTGTCTGGTCGTATTATCCAATATCCTGTCGATCTGTGCTTTGTTGCATTTCAATATGGAAAGACTTTTCGTGTACATCGATAGCTTGCCATTTCTTCTGATATGCCATCCGTTATTATAAGTATATGTACCCGTGTACAAAAGACTTCAGGGCATTTTCATTTCCGATTGGTCACTCCACGATCCGTTTTATTGTGTATATGATGATTTTCAGACGGAAACGGCATTATCGGATATGTCGTCAATGGCAGTGAGGTTTTCCAAACCGGATTCATTTCCATGCCTGTTTTATGAAAATGTATCCTGTTTTAGATGCAGGCGCATAAAAAGAAAAACTTTTATTCTTTTGAAAAGGTTTGATGAAGCTGTGGTTGCTGTGGTTCGGGCGTGAAATCCGGTTTTGACAAATCCGGCTCAAGCCTGGTTGTTAAGAATACCGGTGCCGTAATGTCTGGAACTGGCGATAGGAGGCTGACTGGTATGGGTACAGAAACAAAAAGGCCCGTATGGGCCTTTTTTTATTGGGAGGTATCGGCGATGATCCGGGCTTCCTTGCCGTACACGACCAGGACTTTTTGTCCTATGCCAAAAACCTGGGAGGTTCCCTGTACCAGGGTGATTGTTTCACCGTTATTGGTTCTGACGGTATATTCGATGCCGGTCTGGTTCGTAACGCCTTTTTCAATAGCTGAACCGGCAATGCCACCCAGTACGGCACCGCCAATGGCGCCAAGGATATTGGCTCTCGAGCTGCCGCCAATTGCGGAACCGGCAACGCCCCCTGCTGCTGCACCGATAAGCTTGCCTGTTTGGTTGGTACCCTGAACGTTAACCGGACGGGATCCGATGATGACCCCGGGAACGCTACGCTGGACTGTCTGTGTGGAACCGACGGAATAGGAATCCGGATTGATGTTGGTTGTACAGGCCGATGCCAACAGTCCCATGCACAATAATAGTCCAATTTGTAATTTTTTCATTTTTATCCTCTGTGAATGAGAAAGTTTTCTGGTTTCGATTGCCATTCTTGCAGGAAAAGAAAGTAAATCTTGTCTGAAAGAACATTTATTGTTCGCATAATGATACTTTAAATGATTCGGCTTGCGTGTCGGACCGATGAAAATTTCCGTAACAAAATATGTCAGAAAATACGGTATCCCGTATCAGAATGCCAAAACGCATCGATAATGTTTTAGTATAATAAAAACAGCTGGTTAATTTTTGAATGCGGTATTCCGGTTTTTATCTTTTTCCAAGGGTATACCATGTCCACTCCGACTACAGACAAATCCATAAAGGCCAATGGGGCTACGGTTGACGATGTCAGTCCGGAAGTCGTTGACAATCCCATTGTTAACGCCAGTCCCATTCTCAATGCCGATTTGGCCGGAAAGCCGAATCCGATTATAGGAGGCCCCATCATCAGCGGGCCTGATGAACAGGAGTTTCAGGAATATATGTCGGCCGGTTGTGCTGCAACGGTTCCTCAGGGAGCACGCAAGATTTATATGATCATGGTGATGGTGACCATGATTGTCGGATCCCTGTTTGTTTATGGCCTTTTCAAATTTTTCGATCTCTGAATATCGGGCTGTAAGGGTATAGCGCATTTGCCATGAGACCCGCCTGTTCCTTGCGAATTGGCGGGTTTGTTTTTTGATGATATTATATATTTTTATATAATATGTTTTTATATAATAAGTGCTCTTGGCTTTTGAATCATTTTTATCGCAAGGAACAGGAATTTATGAAAGTGGAACAGATCGTTGTCATAGGAGGGGTTGCTGCCGGTGGGTCGTTTGCAGCCCGTGCCCGCCGGCTGGATGAAAATGCCAGAATTATCGTTATCGAACGCGGGCCGGATGTCTCTTTTGCGAATTGTGGATTGCCTTACTGTATAGGAGGTGAAATTCAGGAGCGTGATGTCCTTTCTGTACAGACTCCCGCGTCTTTGAAGGCGTTGCTGAATCTGGATGTCAGAACGCAAACCGAAGCGACTGAAATCGACAGGAAAAACAGGCAGGTTCATGTGAAAAACCGGGTGACGGGACAGAGTGAATGGATCAGGTATGACAAACTGATGCTTTCGCCCGGAGCTTTTCCACGCATACCGGATGTTCCCGGTGTCAATGACGAAAGAATCATGTGTTTGCGCAATCTGGTCGATATGGACCGGATCATGTCTGTCGCAGAGGCGGGAAAGCGGGTTGTTGTGATGGGGGCCGGTTTTATCGGACTGGAGATGGCGGAGCAGTTGCACCGCAAGGGATTGTCCGTTGAAGTGGTTCAGTATGGCCCACAGGTTTTGCCGCAAGTGGACAGGCAAATGGCACAGTTGCTGGAAGATGAAATGGTACAGCATGGAATCGGACTGCGTCTGAATGATCATGTCGTTCGGTTCGATAACCATGATTCCGGCGTGGGATGCTGTCTTGAGTCCGGTATGCGGCTGGAAGCCGATTTTGTCGTTTTGTCGATTGGCATTGAACCGGAAAGCCATCTGGCGCGTGAGGCAGGATTGTCTTTGGGCGCGAAGGGGCATATTGTCGTAAACGATTTCATGCAAACGTCCGATCCCGATATATATGCTGCCGGGGATGCAGTCGAAACGGCACATCGTTTGTCCGGGGAGCGGACGGCACTGCCACTTGGGGGCCCCGCCAATCGGCAGGGACGCGTTGCGGCAGACCATATTTTTCTGGGAGAAAAAGCTCGTCCTTATCCGGGGTCACTGGGTACGGCTATCGTCCGTGTTTTCGGTATGGCTGCAGGGACGACGGGCTGGACGGAAGCGGCTCTCAAGAAGAATGGTACTCCCTACCGGAAGGTGACGGTGAACGATGTCCATCATGCCGGTTATTATCCGGGCGCCAAACCGCTGGCATTGACGGTATTGTGGAATCCGGAAACAGGTATATTGCTGGGGGCACAGGCAGCAGGACAGGAAGGTGTGGACAAGCGACTGGATGTCATGGCAACCGCTATCACGGCAGGGTTGACTGTAGACGATCTGGTTCATCTGGAGCTGGCTTACGCGCCTCCGTTCGGTTCCGCAAAAGATATTGTCAATATTGCCGGGTTTGCTGCAACCAATCAGAGGGATGGTCTGGTTGAAACCGTGGTGGAATTGCCGGATGATCCCGCTGTGCAAATTGTGGATGTCCGGGGCAAGGAGATGGCAAAGGCCAGTCCTGTACCGGGGGCGATCAACATTCCTTTCCCGACATTACGCGACAATCTGGATCGGCTGGACCGGAAAAGAACGGTTGTAACGGTCTGTGCGCTTGGCAAGAACAGTTATTTTGCTGCCCGTGTCCTGGAGCAGAACGGTTTTGATGTAAAAAGTCTGGGAGGGGGCATGAAAATGATGGGAAAGAAAGTGACGAAGAAATAGCATGAGCAGTCAATGAAAAAACCGGACTTGAATAGTCCGGTTTTTTTGTATTTCGAATCAGGATCAGGCTTTTCTGACCGTTGCGATGCGGGCATTGACCGGGATGTTTGTGCTGTCCATTCCGGAAGTCTGTCCATGCAGATCGAATTCAAGATTGACCACCGGCCTGAAAAACAGACAGTGGGTTGATCCTCCGAAGTGGAACATGCCGGTTTCCTGTCCCTTGGTGAAGTGCTGTCCTTCATAACGCCGATATCGCAGGTCGATACTTCAGCCATTCCGACAGCCATGAAGCACATGAGTCCGATATCCGGATTGTCCGCTTCGATAAAGATCAGGGCTCGCGTGGTGACTTCGGCAATGTAACCTTGCGAGTCATTGGGAACGGACGGGTCGTTTCCATCATTCAAGGCTTCCGAGTAATAGGTGCCTTCAACCAGATAGGTTTTGACGACGGTACCGGAGACCGGGGCATGCCAACGGTGATAGCTCAGCGCGGAGAGGAATGCCTGATAGATGGTGCCGCCTTCAAACTGGGGTTGCCATGGACCAGTCCAGGATCGCATTGAACGGGAAGCCGACGAGTCCGGATTCGTCGAATTCAGGTGCATGGGTCATAATGACATTGAACAGGCGCAGCATATGGTTGTAATCGCGTACCTGTGGCAAACCTGACGGGGATGTTTTTTCATTTGAAGCGACCTGATCGAACATCTGTGTAAAGAACATGTATGCCTTGGGATCGGTTTCGATGAAGTTTTTCAGATTTTCGACGACGGGTAAAAGTGGGCGTGTATCTTTTTCCCCTTTTTCCATGATTTTATTCATCCATGCATTCAGGGTTTCCTGATCGGACGGCATCCATTTACCGGCAAGGTAGGTTTTGTTGATCGGTTTTTGCGGTGTGTTCATTATCGCTCCATGCAAATTTGTTCAATACCATCTGCAAGTGTTTCAAACGAAAAAGGTCTTTTATTTCTTATGGTTTGTATACGGTTGGAAGTGACCCCGTGAAAAGCATCCAGAGTGCGATGATCGAAATGGCGACGAGTGCAATTGCGATAAAGAGTTCCGGTTTTGTGAAAACCGGTTCCTGTGGCGCAGTTTCTTTTCGGGCCCAGATGAATACGATCAGTCCGACGGCATAAACGAAAGTTCCGACGAGGAGATATTGCAATCCGGCGGAATAGATGAGCCACAAGCCATACAAGGTTGCAATGACACTGACCAGAAGGGCCATTTTGGCGCTGTATTTGGCTTTTGCAGGATATTGTTTCGTACCGATCAGTTTCCACAGATACCCGGCGGAACCAATATAGGCAGGTAACAACACGACTCCGGTAATGGAGAGCATGACGTTCCATGCATTGTTTGAAAAATAAACCAGCAGCATGGCCAGTTGCATGATGACGGTGGATACCCAAAGTGAAACGGATGCAATGCCGTTTTTATTGGTTTTGGCGAAAACTTTCGGAAAGGTTCCGTCTTTGGCGCAGGCCCATGGCAATTGGGCAACGAGGGAGCGTTCATACCAGCCATGAGGAAAGCAATGCAATGATGACTCCGAGGTTGATGACGATTTCACCCCATGTTCCGACGAGATGTTTGAGGATGGCTGCAGTGGATGGTGGTGCCAGACCGGCCAGTTCGCCCTGTGACATGAAACCGAATGGAAGAATCGAGACAATGACGTACATGACGGATACCGTCAGAAAGCCGAAAATGGTCGCACGGCTTACCGTACGGGGAGAGGCTTTGTCTGACATGACAACGGCCCCTTCGATACCGATGTACATCCACAGGGTGACCAGCATGGTGCTTTTTATCTGGCCGAAAACATCTCCCAAAGGTTTGACGATTTTGTAGTCTATCAACCGCACGGTGTTTCCGAGGGTCTGTAGCTTGCGAGCCCAGTATTGAGAGGTTGAGCAAGACTCCATACCGATCAGACAACGGTCTCGATTCGCGAAACAACCGAGTAACAACGAACGTTTGACCTAGTCGTTGGTAATCTCTCCGGTCTCGGTGTCGACACAGTAGACCTGAAACACATTTTTGGCGATGTCGATGCCGACGATAGACGAAAAGGATCGTGAATCGCTATGATTAAGCATGAGAGCCTCCTTTAAATGCTGAGCTAGAACATTTTGGTACTTAGATACCGAGGGGCCTTCAGGAGGTCTCTCATCCTTTACGTTTGACGCTGATTCCGTTTACAGCGAAAAGCTGTCAACCAAAACCTGCCTCAACGCATCGTCAGCACCAACACCGATAAACCCGGAGACAGTGCGAGGTTGCTTGCCATTGTTGAGTAGTGTGACCAAAGAAAATCGTCATCTCCGGCAACAAAGGAGGGATCGTCGGTAACATTGTTCTAAGCCCGAGAGGCTAGACATACCGCGCAGAATCGGACCTCTCCTATCTGCGCACTTAAAGTGTAGGTTCATCCGGGTAAATATGAAACCATACCGTGGTACAGAATCGTATTTTTAAGGGCCCGGAAAACCTTGGGTGAATTCGCCGTAAGGCGAAGAAGGCAAAGCCCTGTTCAGGTTGACTTGCAAAGCCAACCGTCCACTGACTTTTTGTCTTCTTTCCGAATTGTTAAAGAACTTCACAGGTTTCGTTTTGGGAACTACGCCTGATCGGGTATCTGAGGACATTATCGTTAAGCATGATGATTGGACGTCTCTGTGAAGTCCTTATCATCCTTGATTCCTTTGTTTCTTTCACGGTTGTTTTCTCTTGTTTTGAGAGGGGCCAAAATTTGTCCGTTCAAGGGTATCTTATGCTGTCCGCCAACACGTATGTATCGATAATTGAGATATCGTTTCCCCAAACAATTTAGGGAGGCGATATCTCACAGTGGTGTTTAACTTGTCTTTGTTCATGTCTTACAGAGTTCAATCTTGTAACACTGTTTCTATTGAATACTTCGTCTTCAATACCTAGAGCCCTGTTGCACTAACGATCTTTCTATTCCATATACGATAAGTTAAACTGATGCCTGATAGACATGGATACTTGCTAAGAATAGCTCCTCACTGGACATATTTGTTTTTCTGGAAGCGCATTATGAGACGAATAAATT
>JAEXJM010000022.1 GCA_023449275.1 Pseudomonadota bacterium
CGAACGGGATGATCTGCAAGACCAGACGGCGCTCGTTGAACGTCATCTCAAGCGGTTCGTCGTAACGGCCGAGAATGATGTAATCAATGAACTCGGGATTCCTGACCAGGTTGGTGATCCGCATTTCCCTGTCCCGCTCGAGGTTCAGCCCCAGATGCTTTTCGGCCATCGGGTTGCACCATTCCAGGAAGAGGACGTTATCCATGATCGCCACACCGTCCGGCAAAAAGCTCATCGCTTCCCTGAACCGGGTCAGCCACTCGGTCAAATCCTTTTTGCTGCGTTCCTCATTTCGGTTCAACCGGTTCAAATGGGCATACACCGCATGCCATGCGCCCCACCCGTTCGGCAAACGCTCGCTTCGCGGGGAATCGAGCCAGATATCAAGCTCGGCCAGATAATAAAGCTGGGAAACCGTAATCGCCGTCGTGAAAACAAGCCCGGCCAGAAGGCCGATTATCGGCCCGAAGAAATACCACAATACCGCTGAACCGATCCAGATAAACGCCAGCCTCAAGGCTGCCGGAATCCAGAACAACACGTGGGGATTCATTCACTCTTGTCCTTTTCAGAGAGCATATAGCCCATCCCGCGCACTGTCCTGACCAGATTTTCCCGCCCCTTCAAGGCCTTGCGCAAACGCAGGACATGCACGTCAACCGTTCTTTCCTCGATATCCAGCTGATTGCTCCACACCTTGTCGAGCAGCTGGCTCCGCGAAAAGACCCTGTCCGGGTTGGCCATCAGAAATTTCAGGAGCCTGAACTCGGCATTGCCCATCTCGACCTCATTGCCGTCGATTTTGACCAGACAGCTTTCCGGATCGAGCGTCACGCTGCCGGCCCTTAGAAGGCTCTTCGCCCGTTCCGGCACTTTCCGCCGCAACAGGGCATTGATGCGTGCCACCAGTTCCCTGGGGGAAAACGGCTTCGTGATGTAATCGTCGGCTCCCTGATCGAGCCCGGCGACCTTGTCCTCTTCCTGTGTTTTCGCCGTCAGCATAATGACCGGCAGGGTTTTCAGCTCCCGGTGTTCGCGAATCCGGGTCAACAGGCGCAGACCGGACAGATCCGGCAGCATCCAGTCCAGAAGCACCACATCCGGACGGAAACGCTGCAAGGCCGTCCAGGCCTCATTGCCGGAAAAAACCGTCACGGCACGCCAGCCTGCCGATTTGACCGAAAAAGCGATCAGTTCCGCAATCGCCGGTTCGTCTTCCACTACCAGAATTGAAATCTCGTCACTTGCCATTGGAAAAAGTTCCCGTTCTAAAATTTCTGTCAGCCGATGATTCTGCCAGACAGGCCATTCCAGTCCATTGCCCGAAAGACAAAAAACGCCAGACCCTGCCAGCTTATATCATTGCCCCCTGAAACTGCAATCGGTAATCGGTATGCCGGATATCTTCGCCATCGACGACGTAAATCACATATTCCCCGATATTGGTCGCATGATCCCCGATCCGCTCAATCGCCTTGGCGGCCCAGAGAATGTCCAGACCGGCCGCCACCGTACCCGGTTCATCCGACATGTACTCGATCAGTTCTTTCATCATGTCATGGAATTCCCGATCGATCACGGCATCCAGTGCCATCAGCCGGATCGCCTGTTCCCTGTCCATACGGGCATACGCGTCCAGCGCTTCCCGAAGCATCCGGCTCGCCGTTTGCGACATGGCCGCCAGTGTCTGGTAATGGTTGGGCAGCAGCAGTTCCCGCGAGCGGATATTTTTGGCCGAACGGGCGATTTTCGTCGCCTCGTCGCCGATCCTTTCCAGATCGGTAATGACTTTTCCCGTCGCCGTCACATTACGCAAATCGTTCGCCGCAGGCTGTCGCCTGACGATCAGTTCCGTCAGTGAATGATCCAGTTCCACTTCCTGTTTATTGACCTTTTCGTCACCCTTGATGACCCTGTCAGCCAGCACGTCGTCGCCCTTTTCCAGCGCGATCATGGCATCCCTGAACTGGTCTTCCACAAGTCCGCCCATCAGGAGTACCTTGGAACGGATCCATTCCAGATCCTGGTCATACTGCCTGGAAGAATGCTGTCCTGACATGATTTTCCCTTCTGCGCCCTTGTCGTATCCGTTGTCGAAATTCATGATCGCCCCCCTTAGCCGAAACGTCCCGTGATGTAGTCCTGCGTTTCCTTTTTCTCGGGGCGCATGAAAATTTTGTTCGTTTCGCCGAATTCCACGAGTTCGCCCAGATACATGTAGGCCGTATAGTCCGAACAGCGTGCACCCTGCTGCATGTTATGGGTGACGATCGCAATCGTGTATTCATCCTTCAGTTCGGCGATCAGTTCTTCCACCTTGGCCGTCGAGATCGGATCCAGCGCCGACGTCGGTTCATCGAGCAGCAGCACTTCCGGCTTGACCGCCACGCAACGCGCGATGCACAGACGCTGCTGCTGTCCGCCCGAAAGGCTCTGCCCGCTCTTGTGCAGCTTATCTTTCACCTCGCCCCACAAGGCCGCCTTGTTCAGTGCCCATTCCACCCGTTCATCCATTTCCACGCGGGAAAGGTCTTCATACAGCCGGACACCGAAGGCGATATTTTCATAAATCGTCATCGGAAACGGCGTCGGTTTCTGGAACACCATCCCGACCCGCGCACGCAGCATATTCACGTCCACATCCGGATCGAGAATGTTCTTTCCCTTGAAAAGGATCCGGCCTTCCGCCCGCTGTTTCGGATACAGGTCGTACATCCGGTTCATCGTGCGCAAAAGAGTCGATTTGCCACAGCCGGACGGCCCGATGAAAGCCGTCACTTTCTTTTCATGAATCGTCAGATTGACGTTTTTCAGGCCCTGAAAATCACCGTAGTAGAAATTCAGGTTTTTGATCTCGATACTTTTCTTCACTTCTTTTGCATTGGCATCGGAAAAATCAGCCGCCTTCGGCCTGTCTGTCATCGCAATCGCCATCCCGTTTTCCATGGAGGCTTTCAGGTTATCCGTTCTATTCATTGTGCAATTCATATCCATTCCTCTATTCACCATGAAGCGATCAGCCTTCCGCCTTGCGGGCGAAAACGACACGCGACAATATGTTCAGTCCCAAGACCCCCAGCGTGATCAGGAACGCGCCACCCCAGGCCAGTTCCCGCCAGTTGTCGTACGGGCTCATCGCAAACTGGTAGATCACGACCGGCAGGTTCGCCATCGGCGCATTCATGTTCGCGGAAAAGAACTGGTTGTTCAGGGCCGTAAAGAGCAAGGGAGCGGTTTCGCCTGAAATGCGCGCCACGGCAAGCAGTACACCGGTCAATACCCCTGCCTTGACGGCTTTCAGACGAATGCCTGTCGCCACCTTCCACTGCGGAGCGCCGAGCGCAAAGGCCGCCTCACGAAGGGCCGGTGGCACCAGATTCAGGAAATTGTCTGTCGTGCGCACGACGACCGGTAACGCGATCAGCGAGAGGGCGAAACTGCCGGCCCAGCCGGAAAAATGCTTCACGTTGGCGACAACAATCGCGTAAATGAACAGGCCGATCACAATCGACGGAGCAGACAGCATGATATCGACCGTAAAGCGCGTCACCTTGCCGAACCAGCCCGATTCGCCGTATTCCGCCAGATATATGCCCGCCATGATGCCGACAGGCGTCGTAATCGCTGTCGTGGCGACCACCATGAGTACCGTACCCACAATCGCGTTCCACAAACCGCCGCCATCGGCCCCCGGAGCCGGAGTCGTCTCGGTAAAGAGTGCCCAGTTCAGCGCCCCGATCCCATTGACGACCAGTGTGTACAGAATCCAGACCAGAAAGGCGATGCCGAAAACCATTGCGGAAACCGACATCAGCATGCCGAGTCCGTGGCGCAGCTTGCGGCGCCTGACAATCGTTTCAGTGCTCTTGCGTTTCATCTTACAGGCCCTCCTTCTTCGCCATGCGGGCCAGCATCAGTTTGGATGCCGCCAGCACGATAAAAGTGATCACAAACAGGATCAGACCCAGCGCGAACAGGGACGATACATGCAGTTCCGAACTCGCCTCGGCGAATTCGTTCGCCAGTGTCGAGGCAATACTGTTGCCCGGCGCGAAGAGTGAAGAGGAAAGCTTGTTGGCATTGCCGATCACGAACGTCACCGCCATCGTTTCGCCAAGCGCGCGTCCCAGACCCAGCATGATCCCGCCCACGACGCCATTACGGGTGTAGTGCAGGACAATCCGCCTCATCACTTCCCAGCGGGTACAGCCGAGGGCATAAGCCGATTCTTTCAGAACCGAAGGCACCGTCTCGAACACGTCACGCATGACGGAAGAAATGAACGGGATAATCATGATCGCCAGAATGATCCCGGCAGTCAGCACGCCGATCCCCATCATCGGGCCGGTGAAAAGCAGGTCGAGGCCGGGAATTCGCCCCAGCGTCGATTCCAGGAGCGGCTGGACATGGTCGGCGAAAAGGGGCGCCAGAACGAAAAGGCCCCACATACCGAAAATAATGCTTGGAATCCCGGCCAGCAATTCGATCGCCGTTCCCATCGAGCGACGCAGCCAGACCGGACAGAGTTCCGTCAGAAACAGGGCGATGCCGAAACTGACCGGCACGGCAATCAGCAGTGCAATGAACGAAGTCGCCAGCGTGCCGAAAATCGCAATCGCCGCACCATACACGTCATTGACCGGATCCCATTCCACCGTGGTGATGAAGGCGAAACCGAATTCCCTGAAAGCCGGAATCGAGCTGTGAACCAGCGAAACGAGAATCCCGGCCAGCACCATCAATACAAACAGGGCGAACAGAAACGTCACCCCGTGAAAAATACCGTCCTGCCATTTCTGGCGGCGGCTGATCGCCCTCATCCGCTCCGAGACGGATGCCATCAAATTTTCTCCGCTTGCCGCCTTGTTCGCGGAAGATTCCTTATCCATTACTGAAACCGGTACGCTCATCTGAATTCACCTGTTTTCATTTCCCATTCAGCCTGTCTGGCTGAAAGCCTGCTTCTCTTTTGGAAAAGCAGGCACCAGCAAAACCATTCTTCAATGTAAAATCATTCAAATTCACAGCCGTTCATTTCCAGATCGCCTGACCGCTGGCGCCTTTCAATTCGGTCTTCCAGGATTTTTCGATCATCTTCACGACGGGAGCCGGAAGAGCGACGTAATCCAGATCGGCCGCCATCTTGCCGCCGTTTCTGAACGACCAGTCGAAGAACTTCAGCACTTCGGCAGCCTTGGCAGGATCGGCCTGAACCTTTTGCATCAGGATGAAAGACGCGCCCGTGATCGGCCAGCCGGAGCCGTTCGTCAGGATCACGCCATATCCGGGCGTCTTGCTCCATGGGGCTTTCGCCGCAGCCTGCTTGAACGAAGCGTCGTCAGGTGTGATGAACTTGCCGTTCTGGCCTTTCAGCTGGGTATAGGCGATATTGTTTTTCTTCGCGTAAGCGTATTCGACGTAACCGATGGAACCCTTGATACGCTGGACGTTTGCGGCAACGCCTTCATTACCCTTGCCACCCACACCGGTCGGCCATTTGACGGCCGTACCGGAGCCGACTTTCGATTTGAAATCCGGGCTGACCTTGGACAGGTAATCCGTCCAGAGGAAAGACGTACCCGAACCGTCAGCACGGTGTACGACCGTAATCGCCGAACCCGGCAGGGAGAGACCCGGATTCATGGAAGTGATTTTCGAATCGTTCCACTTGGTGATCTTGCCAAGGTAAATGTCGGCCAAGACGTCGCCCGACATTTTCAGCTGGCCGGCCTTGACGCCTTCCAGATTCACGATCGGTACCACACCGCCCAGAATGGCCGGAAACTGGACGAGACCGGCTTCCTGCAAGTCCGATGCTTTCAATGGCATATCGGAAGCGCCGAAATCGACGGTTTTGGCCTTGATCTGCTTGATGCCACCGCCGGAACCGATGGCCTGATAATTCAGTTTCGTGCCCGTCACCGACTTGTAGGATTCAGCCCATTTGGCATAAATCGGATAGGGGAAGGTCGCTCCGGCCCCGGTAATATCCGCCGCAAAAACGGATGTACATACCAGTGCCGATGCCGCTGCCATGATCAACTTGCCTGTAAAAGAGACTTTCATACACATCCTCGCTTTATGGAAAAAAATCGGATAGGCACACTGTAAAAAACGAATATGACAACTTTGTTACAAAAACGGTGAAATTCCGGAATGTTTGTCATAAAGCCGAAATGTCACTGTCCTGCCCTGTCATCATTCCCTGTGCCAACGGCCGGACAGACCGGCCCCTGCATTCGACACGCGCGATCGAAACCACCCGTGAAAGCGATTCCCCAAACGTCATCGTCGCCTGAAAACTGTCCCGTCCGACCGGGCACAAGCCGGCCGGCGATTTTTGGTAACACTCGAAAATTCGGTTAAACTGGCGGATTCATTGAGAAATCCGTCAAACGACGGCCACTTTGTCACACCATGCAAAAAAAAGTATTCATCAAAACATTCGGCTGCCAGATGAACGAGTACGACTCGGGCAAAATGGCCGACCTTCTGGAAGCCACCGACGGCTATGCCCGAACTGACAAGGCCGAAGAAGCCGACCTGATCCTGCTGAACACCTGTTCCGTGCGGGAAAAGGCGCAGGAAAAAGTGTTTTCCGACCTCGGCCGTTTCAAACGCCTGCGCCAGCACAAGTCCGGCCTGATCATCGGCGTTTCCGGATGCGTCGCCTCGCAGGAAGGGGAAGCGCTCGTCAAACGCGCCCCGTACGTCAATATCGTTTTCGGCCCGCAAACCCTGCACCGCCTGCCGAACATGATCCACGCATTCGAAAAAACCGGCGAAGCGCAAATCGACGTCAGCTTCCCCGAAATCGAGAAATTCGACCATCTGCCGCCTGCGCGTGTGGACATGCCGACCGCCTACGTTTCCATCATGGAAGGATGCAGCAAATTCTGCAGCTATTGCATCGTCCCGTACACCCGTGGTGCGGAAGTCTCGCGCCCGCTGGAAGACGTGCTCGTCGAAGTCGCCGGACTTGCCGAACAGGGTGTAAAAGAAATCACCCTCCTCGGCCAGAACGTCAACGCATACCGTGGCGCCATGGATGGCGGTGACATCGCCGACTTCGCCCTGCTGATCGAAACCGTCGCCGAAATCCCGGGCATCGAACGTATCCGCTTCGTCACCAGCCACCCCAAGGAATTCACGCAACGTCTGATTGACGTTTACGAGCGCGTGCCCCAGCTCGTCAGCCACCTCTACCTGCCTGCCCAGCACGGTTCCGACCGCATACTGGCCGCCATGAAACGCGGCTACACAGCACTCGAATACAAATCCATCATCCGGCGGCTGAAAGCCATCCGGCCCGACCTGCTCGTTTCCAGCGATTTCATCGTCGGCTTCCCCGGCGAAACGGATGCCGACTTCGACGCCATGATGAAACTGATCGACGATATCGATTTCGACAACAGCTTCAGCTTCCTGTACAGCCCGCGCCCCGGCACCCCTGCCGCCACCCTGCCGATGGACATCCCGCTGGACGTACGCAAAAAACGCCTGCAACGCCTGCAATCCCGGATCGAGGAACAGACCCGTGCGCATAACCGCGCCATGCTCGGAAAAACCGAGCGCGTCCTGATCGAGGGCCTGTCCCAGCGCAACCCCGGCCAGATACAGGGACGCACGGAAAACAACCGTGTCGTCCATATTCCCGGAGGGGACGATCCGGCAAAATGGATCGGGAAAATGGTGGACGTCGACATTACCGAAGCGCTCAACTTCGCCTTGCGCGGGAAATTGGCCGAACCCGGAAAATAAGCCTTTTTCATCGAGAAAAGGCAAAACAAAACAGGATTGCGGGCTTACAATAAACCCTATCCTTCACGTCAACAAACGGAGCGACTGTGAAAAGAAAAAACAAAGACAACCCGGACATCCTCTATTACACGCCGGAACCGGTCGACAACACCCGTCTGTCGAACCTGTGCGGCGCGCTGGACGAAAACCTGCGCCAGATTTCGGCCGCACTCGATATCGAAATCGTCCGTCGTGGCGGCAATTTCATCATCAATGGAAAGAACGCCTCTCTGGGACTGCAAGTCATCGAAGACTTTTACGCCGTTGCCGACAAACCCGTATCGGTCAACGACATCCAGCTGGCGCTTGTCGAACAGCGCGCGATCAACAAGAACCTTGCCGCAGGTGTCCCTGCCGCCGTACTGGTCGAATCCGAAATGACCAATCCGGTGCTGAAAACGCGCCGCAGCGACTTGCGCGGCCGCACGCCCCGTCAGGTCGATTACCTGAAATCCATCCTCGAACACGACATCACCTTCGGCATCGGCCCGGCCGGTACCGGCAAAACCTATCTGGCCGTGGCCTGTGCCGTCGACGCGATGGAACGCGATGCCGTCCAGCGCATCATCCTGACCCGTCCGGCCGTGGAAGCAGGCGAACGCCTCGGCTTTCTGCCCGGTGACCTCGCCCAGAAAGTCGACCCCTACCTGCGCCCGCTCTACGATGCCCTGTATGACCTGCTCGGCTTCGAACGCGTCCAGAAACTGTTCGAAAAACAGGCCATCGAAATCGCCCCGC
>JAEXJM010000025.1 GCA_023449275.1 Pseudomonadota bacterium
GTCCACCAGACCATTCCGGGCGGCGTACATTGCTCCGGTACGATTGAAGACTGCTGGCTGATCAATCTCCATTCCCGTATCGCGTCGCGGGTATTGCTTCGGGTTGCCCAGTCAAGTTACAAGACGGAAGAAGACATTTACCGTCTGGCAGTCAAACAGGCATGGGACAGCTGGTTCGATGTCGACAATACCCTGCGTATCGACATCACTGCCATCAAATCACCTCTGAAGAGCCTGAATTTCACAACATTACGTATCAAGGATGGTGTCGTCGATCGTTTCCGGAGCCAGAAAGGGATCCGGCCCTCCATCAATACGCATGCACCGGATATCCGGATTGCGGGATTTCTGGATGCCAATAACGTGACGCTTTATCTGGATACTTCTGGAGAAGCCCTTTTCAAACGTGGCTGGCGTCTTGAAACGGGGGACGCTCCCCTGCGTGAAAATCTGGCAGCAGGTCTCCTGAGAATATCCGGTTGGAAACCGGGAACGCCTCTTCTCGACCCGATGTGCGGTTCCGGTACCATCCTGATTGAAGCGGCACAGACAATGCTGGGCATTCCTCCCGGATACAAACGCTCTTTCTCGTTTGAGAAGCTCAGTAACTTCGATGCCGATAAATGGAAAACGATTAAAGATGCCATCCGTATCAATCCTGTACCGGAAAACCCGATGATTTTCGGCAGTGACATTTCGGGCGACATGCTCACCATGACCCGGCACAATCTGAAGGAAGCGGGTGTTCCTTTCGATATTCCTCTCCAGCAGATCGAGGCGCAGGAAATCAGAATGCCGATCGACAAACCCGGCATCATCCTGACCAATCCACCTTATGGCGAACGTATCGGCGTGCGCGGTAACCGTAATTTCGAAGCGGACGAGCGGGCTATCCGGTTTTATCAGGCTCTTGGAACGACCTTGAAGCAACGCTTTCCGGGCTGGTCTGTCTTCCTGTTTACGGCAGACCTGACTGTTCCGAAAATGTTGCGTCTTAAGGAAGCCCGCAAAACACCTTTCTACAACGGCCCGATTGAATGTCGGCTCTTCCGTTTCGATATGGTTGCCGGTTCGAACCGTTCCCGTGAAGCGAGAACATTCCGGTCAACGGCGGAACAAAAATAATCAGAAAGCCGGAGTGCAAGTGACCAGAACCTTGCTGATCGATAATTACGACTCGTTCACCTACAATCTTTACCATCTGATCGCAGCCGTTAACGGCTGCCCTCCGGTCGTCATCAAAAATGACGATCCGGACTGGAAATCCGGGATGGTTTACGGATTCGACAATATCGTCATTTCTCCGGGTCCCGGCAGGCCGGACAAACCGGCTGACTTCGGTATTTGCTCTGAAATCATCGCCCAGAAAGACATTCCGGTCCTTGGCATCTGCCTTGGTCACCAGGGCATTTGCCATTTTCATGGAAGCCGCATCGATCTGGCTGCCGAGGCACGACACGGCAGGTTGTCGAGCGTCACACACGATGGAAAAGATATTTTCGAAAATATCCCATCACCTTTTTCAGTTGTCCGATATCACTCACTCGCCGTTTATGACACGGATGAAACGCTTGAGGTGACAGCCCGTTCAGAAGATGGCGTCATTATGGGTGTCCGTCACAAGACCTTGCCACAATGGGGTGTCCAGTTTCATCCGGAATCGATTTGCTCGGAATTCGGACAACAGATCTTCAGAAATTTCAGAAAACTGACTCAGGAGTGGCAAAACAGAAACCCGATTTCCATCAGATACCCAACCACTTTTTCAATACAACCCGAACAGAAATCCGGAATAACCGCCTCAAAAGAGAACGTCATTCTGCTGCACCGGCAATTGGCACTGGAAATCGATTCTGAAGCTGTTTTCGAAAACTGTTTCAAAGATGCTGAATACGCCATCTGGCTCGACAGCAACCGGCAGGATTACGGATCGGGGCGCTTTTCATTCCTGTGCAAACCCGAAGGGCCGCTGGGGCGTATTGCCAGAGTCGAGATCAGTACACACTCCATTCGTATTGAATCGAAGGACGGCCAAATCGAAACCCGGGGCAATTTTTTCGACTGGCTTGAAAACGACCTGAACCGTTTCGATATCCAGTCACCCGATACACCGTTTGAATTCGCCCTCGGATGGCTCGGTTATATTGGCTACGAAATGAAAGGGGACTGCGATACCGTAAATCGGCACACTTCACCCTATCCCGATACCATCATGGTATTTTGTGACCGTGGTATCGTTATCGACCATCAGGAAAAACAGGTCCATCTGCTGGCACTCGCAAGTAAGGACAACCGTCAGGAGCCGGAAAACTGGATGACACAGACTTCCGGACAGCTTTTCGATATGGCATCCTCCAGACCATCGGTTCCCGAAATTTCTGCACCATGTCTCCAGCTGGATTCACCATTCATTCTCCGGCATGACAGGGATAAATATATCGAACTCATCAGAAAAAGCCAGGAATATATCCGCCAGGGGGAAACGTATGAAGTCTGCCTGACGAATATGGCGACTGCCACAGGCAACGCTGATCCATGGCTGGCCTACCGGATACTGCGCCGCTCGAATCCGGCTCCGTACAGTGCTTATCTTCAGCTGAAAGACATCTCGGTTTTAAGTTGTTCTCCTGAACGTTTTCTCACCATTTCCAATGACCGGATCGCCGAATCGAAACCGATCAAGGGAACCCGCGGACGCTCGGACGATCCGGCTGAAGACAAGAGGCTTCATGATGAATTGCTCATGAGTGAAAAAGAGAAAGCGGAAAATCTGATGATTGTCGATCTTGTTCGCCATGATCTCGGCAAAACCGCCGTACTGAATAGTGTGGAAGTGGACAGGCTTTTTGCCATTGAATCCTATAAAACCGTTCATCAGATGGTCAGTACCGTCCGCTCGAAGATCAGGCCGGACGTTTCTCCCTACCACTGTATAAAAGATGCCTTCCCTGGCGGTTCGATGACGGGCGCCCCCAAACTCAGAACCCTGCAGATTCTGGATGATCTGGAAAAAGGGGCACGTGGAATCTATTCCGGCACGATCGGCTATTTTTCCCTTTCGGGAGCCGTTGACCTGAGCATTGTCATCCGCACGCTTGTCATATCGCACGGTCATGTCTCATTCGGAGTCGGAGGAGCGATAACCGCCCTGTCCGATCCTGAAGAAGAATTCGAAGAAATCTGCATAAAAGCCAAAGCCTTCCTTGATTTGTTCAATAGTGTTTTTTCCAGAGGACAGGAAATTCATCGTGGCTGACAACGAAACCATTTACCGATACAGCGCTGAAAAGGAATTGATCCCGACAGCGGAACCGGCAGAAAACCTGATGGTCGCTGATTCATGGCTCGTTTCAGATGGCCATGTCCGGGCATTGCATCTTCATCAGCAACGCTTCACTTCGAGCTGCACTCAACTGGCTGGAATCAAACCGGATGACATCACCGGATTCTGGCATCAGGCGATGCAGAAACTCCCTGAAGAAGGGCTATGGTTTCCACGCATAGAACTGGCCGGAAACATCAGGCAACCAGTCTTGCAGCTTCGCATTCGCAAGGCACCTGACATTCACCAGGACATACGCCTGATCAATTGCGGACTGAAAGATTTCAGGAAAAAGCCGAGGCACAAAGGCCCTGATCTGACCGAATTGATGACCGTGCGAAAAGTTATGATGGAACAGGGTGCCGACGATGCCATATTGACGACACCAAAAGGCTTTCTGCTCGAAGGATTGACGACCAGCCTTCTCTGGTGGGAAGGAAAGACGCTTTGTACGACACCCCTGAGCCGGCGCGTACTGCCGGGCATAACATGCCAGCTGCTCCGTTTGATTGCGGAGCAGGAAAACATTGCCTTTGCCTGTCGCTTTCGCAAGCCTGCCACGCTGAATGGCTGTGATGTATGGGCTGTCAACGCACTCCACGGCATCCGGCGGGTTGTTGACTGGAAACACTCGCCATTCAGACCTTCCGTTCAAACCGACATTGAAGACTGGCGCAAGAAGCTGGACCAGTTCATGAAAAAAGTGTTCTGACAGAAATGATCAGACACCGGCAACGGTCATTTCACCAATCAGTATCGACCCCGATTTTTTGGCTCCCCGTATTTGCGTATCCGCACCGATGGCGACAATCTGCCGGAACATATCCTTCAGATTACCGGCAATCGTGATTTCCTCGACGGGATACTGGATGATGCCATTTTCAACCCAGAATCCCGATGCTCCCCGGGAATAATCTCCTGTAACGTAATTGATGCCCTGTCCCATCAGCTCGGTCACGACCAGTCCCGTTCCCATCTTTTTCAGCATGGCGGCAAAATCGTCGGTTTCTTCCGTCAGTTTTGAACCTAGGATCAGGTTATGGGAACCGCCGGCATTCCCTGTCGTTTTCATTCCAAGCTTGCGTGCGGAATAGGAAGACAGGAAATAGCCTTTTACAATCCCATCCTCGACAATCTGTCGTTGACTTGTCCTGACGCCTTCATCATCGAAAGGAGCCGAACCGCTCGCACCGATAATATGCGGATCTTCGAGCAAACCGATATGATCGGGAAAAACCGGTTTGTCCATCGAATCCAGCAGGAAACTGGCCTTGCGGTACAGGACACCTCCGGAAACACCATAAACAAACGAGTTCAGCAAGCCGATAGCCAGCGGCGCTTCGAAAAGAACAGGGCATTTGCGTGTACCGATCGATCTGGCATTCAAGCGGGCGACAGCCCGCTCGGCGGCATAACGGCCGACTTCTTCCGGCGATTTGAGTTCAGCCGGATTCCTGGAGGCGGTATACCAGTAGTCACGTTGCATACTCGTTCCGGAACCGGCAATGGGTGCCACTGAAAACGAATGGCTGGAATAAGGATAACCGCCCATGAACCCGTCACTGTTTGCCGAGATGAAATGCGAGTGGCTGACATTGACACCGGCACCTTCCGTATTGGAAATGCGCCTGTCCGCCTCGAATGCCGCCGCTTCACAGCGTCTCGCGATTTCGACTGCCTCTTCGGTACTGACAGGCCAGCGATAATAGAGACCGAGATCATGTGGATGCTTTTCCAGCATGTCAACGTCAGGCAGGCCTGCCGCTTCGTCTTCCGATGTGAATGTGGCAATATTGCAGGCGGCATCGACCGTCTGCCTCAACGATTCTTTTGAAAAATCGGAAGTTGTCGCATTGCCGCGTTTTTTTCCGATAAAAACCGTCACACCGACTCCCTTGTCCTGATTTTTCTCAATCGTTTCGATTTCTCCCTTGCGCACACTGACAGAAAGACCACTGCCTTCACTGATGCCTACGGCTGCACCCGATGCTCCCTTGCTTTTTGCATATTGCAACACGTCTTCGGCAAGTTGCTTCAACTGATCGTTTGTATAGACGAAATCGGAATCGTTCATGAGATTATCTTTTTCAAGGTTCTGTTAAGGCTGTTATGATAGCAGCCATTGGAAAACGAGTTAATGACCTTACACAGAAGTCCGATTATGCCAAATTCAAACAGAGGTTCCTGCGGTTTCAGTTCCAGCGAAGTCGAGCAGGAATACAACCGCCCGTCCAAGTCGCAACTGAAACGTGAAATGACAGCCCTGCAAAAACTTGGGGAACAGCTCGTCAACGAATCGCCCGACCGGCTCAGGCGGGTACCCATGCCCGACAAACTTCGTGACGCCATCCTGGAATGCCAGAAAATCAGGCACCATGAAGGCCGAAGGCGGCAATTGCAGTTCATCGGCAAAATCATGCGCTCTCTTGACGAGGAAGCCGTCACTGCCATCAACAGAATACTGGACAGCTGGAAGGGCTTGTTGAAAGCCGACACGATCCTGATGCACGCTATTGAGAACCAGAGGGAAAAACTGTTGTCCGACGGTTCCGCGCTGACGGCATTCATACAGCAATATCCTGATGCCGATATCCAGAAATTGCGGACACTGATCAGAAATGCAAAAAAGGAACAGGCTGAAAACAAACCTCCGAAATCCTATCGGGAAATTTACCGGGAATTGAAGCAACTCATGTCGCCTGCATCCACTTTGAATCAGAATAATGAAGATACTGATGAAAGCGAGGAAGCTGATGAAGAAAAATCCTGAAGACATTTCGATCGGGCTGGTTTCTGTTTCTGATCGTGCCTTTGAGGGCACGTATCCCGATCTGGGCATTCCGGCACTGGAAACATGGCTTGCGTCGGCGCTGAAATCATCCTACTGGCTGGAAAAACGCCTGATTCCGGATGAATACGAACAAATCGAGAAAACCCTGCATGAACTGGTCGATGAAGATCGCTGTTCCCTGATCCTGACAACGGGAGGAACCGGTCCGGCAAGACGTGACCGGACGCCAGACGCGACACTGGCTGTCGGCACACGGGAAATGCCGGGATTTGCCGAACAAATGCGCCAAATCAGCCTGCATTTCGTACCGACAGCCATCCTATCCCGTCAGGTCGCCGTCATTTGCGAACGGCCCGAACACGCATCACTGATTCTGAACCTGCCGGGACAGCCTGCCTCGATTCGACAGACACTGGAAGGTGTTCGGGACAAGGACGGGAACGTGACCGTTCCGGGCATCTTTGCTGCCGTTCCCTATTGCATCGACCTGATCGGAGGCCCTTATATCGAAACCAATGAAGCCGTCTGCAAGGCATGGCGCCCGAAAAAGGATGTCCGGTAAAACAAGCTGCCCCGAGCGATCCATTACCCGCCTTATCAAAACTCTTTAACAACCCCATCAACCGACGAGAAAAACAATGAACAAATTTCTGCAATACAGCCAGACCGATACCGGCTCCGATCCACAAGTCTCCGTCATCTGGATGCATGGTCTGGGAGACCATGGCTCCAGCTTCGTTCCGCTCGTAAAGGAATTCGATCTGTCCGGATGCCCGGCCATCCGCTTTATCTTCCCTCATGCGCCGGAACGCAATATCACCGCCAATGGCGGCTATTCCATGCGGGCATGGTTCGACATTTACGCCGGATTCGACGATTCGGACCTGGAAGATTCCGAAGGCATCATCGAATCCCGTGACCTGATTGTCAGCCTGATCGAACAGGAAAAAAGAAGAGGCGTACCGGCAGACAAAATCATTCTGGCAGGCTTCTCACAAGGATGCGCGATGGCGCTTTACACCGGCTTGTGCTATCCGGAAAAACTGGCCGGTATCATCGGCCTGTCCGGCTATATGCCGCTGATATATGCCTTCCCTGACGACAGGAATCCGGTCAACCAGAACACCCCTGTCTTTCTGGCACATGGCACACAGGATGAAGTCGTCCCCTTCTCACGCGCCGAAGACACCCTGAAGCTCCTGGAATCACTCGGTTACAACGTGGACTGGAACGCCTACCATATGGGCCATACGATGTCGCTGCCAGAAGTGCAGGATCTTTCCGTTTGGCTGCGTAACCTGCTGGCCTGATAAAGAAGCTCCCCGACAGCTCCTGCCTTTGCTGGCGGGAGCGGTATCATTTGACGGTCTGGCGGGTACATTCGCCCAGATCCACTTCAAGATTTCCATGACTGCCGATCAGGCTCATCTGGCCATCCTGTATCAGACACTGCCATTCCATCGAACGTTCGACCTGACGTGAAACCGACTCCGTCAGCGCCACTGGCAGGATAACGACTTCAAGATTGCGGATCTTTTCCAGATCGCCTTTGCTTTTCCTCCACCACAACTCGGCATTTCGGCCATATCCGAATATGACGATTTTTTCTACCTGCCTGCTTTTTGTCACGATACGTTTGACTGTCGGCACACCCACTTCTATCCATAATCGTGTTTGCCCGGTCAGATCTTTCACCCACAAATCAGGTTCTTCTGTTTCAGACAGGCCCTTTGTGAAAACAAGCCGCTCGTCGGCATAACGCATGAACGCGATAAGCCGCACCATCATTCTTTCATCCGTTTCGGACGGATGACGGGCCAGAGTAAGGGAATAGGATGAGTAATGCTGCCTGTCCATATCGGACAACTGGATATTCGTTTTGAAAATCGATGCGGAAAGAGCCATAAAACCGGAACGGGAAAGAAAAAATCAAGGAAACTGAATTTATATCAGACTGTTCATCCCATAAAAAGTGTCTATTACGTTTATCACATAAAACCCGATAGTCAAACGATATGAAACACCTGAAAACCATTTATTTCAGCAACTCATGGGAGCACCTTCTGGCGGCGGGACTGGTCATTCTGGTTCTGTTTCTGATTCTGTACACGCTGAAACAGTTCATTAGTGCCCGGCTTTACAAAAAAGCCCGGAAAACACCGACTTACTGGGACGACATTCTTGCCGAGACCATCAAGTCAACGAGCGCCATTTCCCTTCTGGTCTTTTCCATGCTGTGCGGTGTCTATATTCTCGACCTTCCGGATGAAGTCAATACGATCAATGGCCATCTGGCCGCTGTTGTTTTCCTTTTCCAGTGTGGCTTGTGGATCAGCAAGGCGACATCCTCATGGCTGGCGTACAAGGCTTCTCCGGAATTCGGACAGGGAACGCAACATCAGGTGATGAATATGCACATCATCAGTTTCGTCACCAGACTTGTCATCTGGACGATTGTATTGCTTTTGATACTCAGCAATCTCGGTATCAATATCACGGCACTGATCGCCAGTCTGGGTATCGGCGGTATCGCCGTCGCACTGGCCGTCCAGAACATTCTGGGCGATTTGTTCGCCTCGCTATCCATCGCTATAGACAAACCCTTCGAAGTCGGTGATTCGATCGTCATCGACGATCTGAACGGCACAGTCAAATATGTCGGCCTCAAAACCACCCGGCTGACCAGCATTTCAGGTGAAGAACTGATTATTTCAAACGCCGATCTGCTGAAAAGCCGGATTCACAATTTCAAGAAAATGCAGGAAAGACGAATGGTCTTCACCATCGGCGTCACATTCGACACTCCACCGGAAAAACTGCACCGTATCAACCAGATCGTTGAGAAAATCTTCGGTCAGATCACGACAACGCGGCTGGAGCGCGTTCACTTCAACAATATCGGCCAGTCCAGCCTGAATTTCGAAATCGTCTATTACGTCAAGAGCGCCGATTACTCCATTGCCATGGACGCACAGCAGGAAGTCAATCTGTCATTGATCGATCATTTTTCGGCAGAGAAAATCGAATTCGCCTTTCCGACAAGGACTTTGTACCTTGCGAAAGATGAATCCGCGTCAGCCGTTCAGTGAGCCGTACCTGTCTTTGGGAATGGCCGCCAGCAGGGTTTGGGTATAAGGATGGCGCGGATTGCGGTATATCTCGTCCGAATCGGCCATTTCGACCACCTCGCCATGCCGCATCACCATTACCTGATCAGCCATATACTTCACGACAGACAGGTCATGGGAAATGAACAGATAGGAAAGACCGAACTCATCCTGCAAATCCTGCAAGAGGTTCAGTATCTGCGCCTGAACGGACACATCAAGAGCCGAGACCGATTCATCGCAAACCAGCACTTCAGGCCGCATGGTCAGGCAGCGCGCGATGGCGATACGCTGGCGCTGGCCGCCCGAAAACTCATGTGGATAACGATAAAACGCTTCAGGGGTCAGACCGACTTTTTTCAGCCATTCGAAAGCCAGTTCCTTACGTTCGGCAGAAGATGAACCGATCCGGTGGATGGAAAGCGGTTCAGTCAGGATTTGGCCAACTGTAAAGCGCGGGTTCAGCGAGGCATAAGGATTCTGGAAAATGATCTGGATGCGGCGCTTGTAAGGCAGAAATTCCTTTTCCGGCATCGACAGAATATCCCTGCCATCGAACAGGACTTCCCCGCCACTCGCGGTATGCAATCTCATCAGGGTCAAACCGAGCGTCGTTTTCCCCGAACCGGATTCACCGACAATACCCAGTGTTTTCTTTTTCGGCAAAACGAAAGAAACATCTCTGACGGCCTGAAACACTTTTTTACTGAAAAAACCTGAACGGATTTCGAAATGCTTGCTCAGATGGCGAACATCCAGAAGCGGAACATCATCCTGTGAATATCCCTTTACCCTTGGTGGCAACTCGTTACCCGGATTACCCCCGGCCTGCATGACATCGTCAATGACCGGCAAATGAAACGGCCTGTCATCCATCGGCGGACGGCACAGAAGCAGGGCCCGGGTATAGGGATGGGACGGATGCACGAAAATCTCGCGTACCGGTGCCTGTTCCTTTACATCCCCGTATCGCATCACAATCACTTCATCGGCCATTTCCGATACCAGTTGCAAATCATGGGTGATGAACAGGACTGACATATGATGTGATCGCTGGAGAGACTGGATCAATTCGATAATCTGCCTCTGTATTGTCACATCAAGTGCCGTTGTCGGTTCATCCGCAATCAACAGCCGGGGCTCACACGCGATCGCCATCGCGATCATGACCCTTTGCTGCTGACCACCGGATAGCTGATGCGGAAAAGCGTCCACCTTGGTCTCCGGATCAGGAATACCGACTTCATCGAGCAATTCGATGGTTCTTTCACGTGCCTGTCTGCCCGTCATACCCTTGTGAAAACGGAGCACTTCGCCAATCTGGTACCCCACGGTAAATACCGGGTTCAGGGACGACATCGGTTCCTGAAAAACCATCGATATTCTGGAACCGCACAATTCCCGTCTCTGCCGGGCAGTCATTTCGAAGAGGCTGTTCCCTTCAAAAACGATACTGGAGTCCGGATCGATAATCGTATTGCCTTCCGGCAGAAGCCCCATGACCGCCAGTGCACTGACCGATTTCCCGCTACCGGACTCACCGACCAGCGCAACTGTTTTGTTGACAGGAATATTGAATGAAATGCCTTTGACCGCTTCGAATACCGTGTTTTTATCGATTCTGAACGACACGCGCAGATTGTTCACGCTCAGAAGGATGTCTGATTCCGGCATACTCATGAATCCCCCTGTTTCAGTTTCGGATCGAGCGCATCCCTCAAACCGTCAGTAAACAATGAAAGCGCCGTCACCAGAATCGCCATGGCTACCGTCACGGCAACGAGTTGCCACCACTTCCCGAGAATCAGCTCGTTCTGGGCTTCATTCAGCATACTTCCCCACGATACGACCCCGACCGGAACCCCGAATCCCAGAAAACTCAGAATGACTTCCGATTTGATGAAACCGACTGACAGAATCGACATCTGGACAAGTGAAATATGGCTGACGTTCGGGAAAATATGCACGAACATCCTGCGCCAGTTCGACGCCCCGATCGTATTGGCGGCCAGAACGTATTCACGCTCCTTGTGCTTGATGTATTCAGCCCGGACAAGACGGAAAACCCCCGTCCATCCAGTCAGGCCGAGAATCAGGATGATAGTAAGCACTCCCTTGCTTTGCAGGACTGCCGCGACCGCCAGAATCAGGAGAAGATATGGGATGGACGTGAAAACGTTGTAGAACCAGTTCAGGGAATCGTCAATCCACCCTCCGAAATAGCCTGCGAAAGCGCCCAGAAGCGTACCAAGCACCGTCGCCACAAAAGCGGCGATCAGACCGACAAGAATGGAGGTTTCCGATCCCTTGACCGTTTTCTTGATAATGTCATGTCCCCATTTATCCGCTCCGAAAGGAAGAGTTTTCCGGCGTCCGGAATCGTCGGAAACCGTTGTTTCTTCCTGACTCTGCCGGTTCCTGATCTCATCCATTTCCGTTTTGAGCGGATCTTCGATGCCATACGTTTCAGTGGGAGGCCGTCCTTGCGACACCTCTTTTCTCAAATCCCTGATAATGTCTTTTAACGGATCGAGCGGGTTTTCCGGTGGTACTTCCCTGGCAGGAACGACATCGGTTTCGGCAAGTTCATCAGCCTTATAGCCGGTTTGCTGTCCGACAAAATCCGGAGGGGCATAGTGAACCCCCACTTCTTCAGACCAGTCTGAAGCGACCAAACCGGAAGCGGACAACACCAGCAATCCCAGAAACAGGACGACGATCGCCAGAGAAAACATCGCAAGCCTGTCCGCCTTCAGGCGTTTCCAGGTCAATGCCCACAATCCTTCGGATGAAATCGGCTGGTTCGTCATGACCATCACCGCAAGCGGACACGCGGATCGATCTTCTGGTATAGCAGATCGGCCAGCAGATTGAAGAACATCGTCGCAATGGCAACGTAAACCGTAATCGCCTTGATAACCGGAAAATCGCTCCTTTCGACAGCCAGAATGATTTCACGACCGATTCCGGGTATCGAAAAAAAGCGTTCGACCAGAAAAGCGCCAATCAGCAGAGACGGCAGATTCGACATTACGTAAGTGATGATGGGGATCGTCGCATTACGCAGGACATGAACCCATAAAATCCGTTTCTCCGACAAACCCTTGGCTCTGGCCGTCCTGACATAATCCTGTCCGATTTCATCGAGCATGAAGGTTCTGTACAGGCGCAGGTTGGGCGCAATGCTGACGACGAGCAGGATCAGAATCGGCAATGAAGAATAGCGGAAGAGATCCTGAACCCAGTTGTCTCCCCACCCCTGCACGGGAAACCATCCCAGCTTGTAAGCAAGCAGATACTGGAAAACAATAATATAAACCAGAATACTGACCGACATGCCGACTGTACAGACAATCATGATCATCCTGTCTGTCAGCGATCCGCGCACATAGGCAACCGCCAACCCGAGGGCAATGGCAAAACCGGTTTCCAGAAAGGTCAGCGGGATCAGGAGTGTCAGGGAAGGGCCCAACCTCGACAGCAGAATACTGGATACGGATTCTCCCGTACTCCAGCTGTTGCCGAAATCGAAACAGACCGTTTGTTTCAGGAATATCCAGAGTTGTACATAAACAGGCTCGTCTATACCAAGCTGCCGGCGGATATTGGCAATCTGTTCCGGATTGGAAATCTTGCCCGCCAGCACATAGGCCGGATCACCACCAACCCAGTTGAAGAGAAAGAAAACCAGCAGAAGAACCCCGAGAATGGTCGGTATCATCTGCCAGAGCCGGCGAATCAGATAGGAAAACATGGCTGGACGCAATCCCTGTTCATCGAATACATGCCTTGTGTATCACATGACGCGATCACTTTTGTCTGGCGACCGCGCAATGTCATTTCCTGTCCGGCCCGTTACCACTGATGTCTTCATAAAAGGCGGCACTGTCGGGCGCACGCCCGAGGAAATACCGAACCATTCTGTCAGCGGGCAATTCGCTGCCTTTTTCCAGAATCGTCTTCCGGTAGAACTGGCCGACCTGCGGATCCATCAGCTTGCCATCGAAACGGGACAGCATATCGAGTGCCAGAACCTTCGACCAGAGATAACCGTAATAACCTGCCGAATAGCCGCCGACGACATGGCTGAACTGGCCCGGAAACTGGGTACCCGGATCATATCCCTGTACCGTATCACCCTCCATTTCCATCCAGGTTTTCATGACGTCATCCGGCTTGCCGCCATGCAGGGCCATATCGTATTTGGCGTAAAGAACCTGTCGGGAGTAAAGGATACCCTGCCCGAACTTGCGGGATTCGTTCAGTCGATCGAGCATATCCCGATCGACTTGTGGACAGCCGTTCGTGCAATAGTCGGGCAGCGTGGACAACGCATCGTAATTGTGTGCCCATTCCTCGTACATCTGGGATGGTGCCTCGACAAAATCCCTTTCCACACTCGTCCCCGCCTGATCGACATATCGCGTATTGGACAGAACACCATGCAGAACATGTCCGAACTCATGGAGCATCGTTTCCAGCTCATCCAGATCAAGGCCATTGCGATTGAAATTGGCAACCAGTACTGAAATCGGCAAGCGGTTTTCCGTTGTGCTCGAACCCTGAACAGGGAAAGCGGCCGCATGCCCGTATTTGCCCTCTCTCGGGAAAATATCGAGATAAATGCCACCGATCTGTTTGCCGTTTGCCTTGTCAGTCACATCATAATAAACGACATCCGAATGCCAGACAGGTACATCGGCCTTTTTGAATTCAATACCGTACAGCCGGCTGGACAGGCCCATGACCCAGTCCATCGAAGCTTGCGTGGGAAAATATTGCCGCAAGGCATTCTGGTCGATGTTGTAACGTGTTTCCTTGACTCTCTGTTGCCAGTAATTGGTATCCCAATGCTTGATTTCCGATTCAGCGAAAAGGATACCGCGTGACCTTGCCTTGAAAGCCCGCAGTTCATCCAGCTCTTTCTTTTCGGCAGGCACCACGATCTCCTGGACGTTGTCCAGAAACTTGTTTACCGGACCCGGTTTTTTCGCCATACGCCTGCGCAACGCAAAATCGGCATAGCTGCGATAGCCTGAAAGCACGGCCATTTCATGTCTCAAATTGACGGCTTCCTGCAAGAGCTGGATATTCGCCGGAGTTCCCCGGTTGATGAAAGCGAAGCGATACCGTTCGCGTGCCTTGTCATTGTCCGCATACTGCATGAACGGGATGTATTCCGGATAGGAAAAACCCAGAAGATAGTTGCCGTTGCCATCCCGCGGGATACTGGCTAGGTATTCGTTCGACATTCCCTGCATTTCTTCCGGTATAAAAACGATTTTCGTCTTGTTGTCCCGGATATTGCGGGAAAATTCCTGGTCGATCTCGGTCAGTCTGGACAGAATCTGCTTGACGCGCTTGCGTTTGTCGGTCGAAAGCGAAACACCGGCATCTTCGTAAGCACTGACGATATCCTGACGCAATTTCCGTTCCTCATCGTCATTCACACGCATCATTCGCATGTTCCGGTAAAGCTTTTCATTCTGGAACATATCCGTAATAAAGCTCTGGACATTCATGGAGCAGGCATCGGCATTTCTGCGGACATTCGCGTCCGGCGAAACCTGACTCAACAGTGCCATAGGCCCCAGCAGATTTTCAATGTCGATCTGGAGACGGTTCCATCCTTTCAGGAATTCAGCCGCACCGGCTTCGGATTGGGACTGGATTTTTTCCAGTGCCGAAATCTGCAGGTTCAAATCGCCCAGTCCCTGCTGGCAACGGGATCCGATTTCATCAGCGGAGGGCAAAGGCAACACAGGGCGGTCGGCAAAAGCCGAAACAGGAATGGAAACAGTCAGGGCCAGCGACAAGGCACAGATTACAGACTTGAAAACAGAACCTTTTTTCTTCATGGTTTCAAAAACTCATCCAGGTTAGAAGAGGCAATAATAGACCGTTATAACGGCAAACTCACCTTTTGTTATTGTCGATATCGATATATACCCATTCATTATGCATGACTGGATGCTTCTTGTAACCGATCACGTAAGGTTGCAAGAGCATATTCCTGTAACGGGCATAACCGATACGGGTCGGTGCGTATACTTCAAGCAGGCGCGTCATCTTGTGATACAGGAGATCCCTTTCATGTCCATCCGGCAGGGCGGCGGACTGTTCGTAAAGACGGTCGTACTGGGGAATGCTGACACAGCCATTATTGCTTTGTCCGGTATGTGGGCCGTAAAACAGCTGCATGAAATTGCTGCCATCCGGATAGTCTGCAATCCATGGACTTGTCCTCATCATCAGACGACATTGCTTTTCAGCCTTCAGCAAATCCGGAAAAAGCCGTTTGTCACCCTGCATTTTTATACCGAGCGTGTCGAAAGTTTTCTTCCACATTTCAAGCTGTTGCTGTCCGGTTGAATCGGCCCGTGCAGAAAAAACGACCACAAGCGGTTTTCCGTCCGGCAATCGCCGGTATCCGTCTCCCCCTTTTTTGTATCCGAACCTGTCGAGCAGGGCATTGGCGGTTTTCGGCTCGTACCGGACACCGCTCTTGTATTTCGCGTCATGCCCGACAATACCGGGAGGAATGGGATACTCCAATGGAATGGCTTCGCCATTCCAGACCACACTGATTTCTTCCTGTACATTATGCGCCATGGCAATAGCCCGTCTCAAGGCGATTTTTTCCTTCGAAAGGCCACCCACAACCGGATTTTGCATATTGAAGTAAAACTGGGAAAGCTCCGGTTCGATTATCCGGGAAAGCCGGACACCCTTTGACGCCAGCTCAGGCCTTAAACGACCGTTTTCAAGCGCTCTAGGAGCCAAAGGGCCATCCAGATTGAACAGATCGATTTCCCGGTTTTCAAAAGCCAGCCATCGTGACTGGTCTTCAGGAATGACGGCAATTTCGACCCGGCCGATCTGCGGCATCCGCTTGCCCTTCATTTCCTCCACGATGCGGGTATCTTCGGGATCGCTTCCAGCCCTGAAATCCCAGACAAATCCCCTGTAGCCGGGATTGGCGTCCAGAATCATTTTCGAGCCCCGCTGCCACTCTGACAGGACATAAGGCCCCGTTCCCACCGGATGCGCCATGATTTGTCCATTGCTATCAGTGTATTTTTCGACAATTTCATGCGCTATGGCACTCGTCGGATAATGGGCCAGAATATGCGTCAGATTGTAATCCGGTCTGGTCAGATGGATTTTCAGGGTATAACGGTCAACCAGCTCAAGGCCGTCCACCGGTTTCGCATAGTCGAAGCGTCCTGTCTTTTTCGCCTGTTTCGCCAATGCATCCAACCCGACGATTTTTCCTTCCAGCAGCCATCCCCATGTCGATCGTACGCCCGGATCCATCAGCCGCTTGATGGAATAAACATAGTCATCGGCAATCAATTCCCGTTTCTTGCCGCCAAAAGCGGGATCATCCGTAAAATAAATACCTTTTTTCAAGGTGATGGTGTAGGTTTTTCCGTAATTGCTGATAACTGGCATCGATGCCGCCGTTGAAGGAAGCAGTTTCGCCGGCCTTGCCAGATAATCATAGGTATACAGGGTTTCATAAATCGAACGGATGACCTGCCCGGAATACATATCATGCGCGACAGCAGGATCAAAACCGGTTTCAGGCGATGGAAAAACATAATGCAGAACCTTGTTCGAATCGGCTGCATGGGTAAAAGGCATGACGATCGCGATCAACAATATCAGTAATGCGTTCCGAAACCGGCCAATGATAGACATATCAAAAAAATCAGGTTTTTTAATAAACAATTTCACCAGAAAAGAATTTTTATATCCGGATCGATGGAAACGGAATAAAGGGCAATAATGTATTGATTTCAAAATTTTCAGTCTGTTTTTCTTTTTCCAGAAAAAAAAGGTATAGTTAAAAGATTGGCTGTTGCCTCGGAACTTTTGTAATTTTTTGAAACAAAATGAAATCGCATTGACATTTCATTTTATATTCTCTCACCGTATCGACTTAACTAGGAACTCTTATGATTAAAAAAGCACTGGTTTTAAGCGCCTTGTCGCTTTCTTTTGTTTCCCTTGCGGCAATGGCTCAAAACGTAGCTGTCGTCAATGGCAAGGGCATCCCTTCCTCCTATTCCGAAGAAGCGGTCAAGGAAGCGGTCAGACAGGGGCATAAAGATACCCCGGAATTGAGAAACAATATCAAAACCCAGCTTATCGTTGGCGAAGTCTTGTTGCAGGAAGCTGAAAAGAAGAACCTTGCCAACACGGACGATGTCAAAAAACAGATGGAAATGGCCAGACGCTCCATCCTGATCGACGCCTTGAGATCCGATTACGTCAAGAAAAACCCGATCAGCGACAATATCGTCAAAGCTGAATACGACAAACTGTCCAAGGCAATGAGCGGCCAGACGGAATATCATGTCAAGCACATTCTGGTCAAAGACAAGGCAACCGCTGACAGCATTATCAAGCAGTTAGGCAAAAAAGGCACCAGTTTTGAACAGCTGGCCCAGCAAAAATCCCTGGATAAACAGTCTGCAGCCAGAGGTGGCGATATGGGCTGGGCAATGTCATCCGACCTCGTCAAACCTTTCGCTGACGCAATGGTTTCACTGAAAAAAGGCCAGGTCAGCAGTACCCCTGTCCAAACCGAATTCGGTTACCACATCATCAAGGTAGTGGACTCGCGGAAAATAAAAGTTCCATCTTTCGAACAGGTCAAACCCCGCCTGAAAGCCCAGATGGAATACAGAAAATGGCAGGAATATGAAATGGGCCTGATGAAAGCGGCCAAAATCCAGTAAGCCTTCTTTCTGAACATAGAAAAGCCAGCCTTCAATTTGAAGGCTGGCTTTTTTGCATTCTCCCGAATTCCCAGACTAGTGTCTGACACGCTCGGGCAAAAGCAGAATGGCGTCCTTGTTGGTATGGGAAAAACATTTTTCCGCCGCTTCCCTGTATGGAAGCCATATCGAATTCAAATGTTCTCTTGGCGCCAATACAACCGGAAATTTTTCCGGAACCTGCAAACCGAAAACATGTTCCGTATTTTCAGTAACACCGGGAGCGAAACGATGCCTCCAGACCGAAAATATTTCAAATACATTTTCGATTTTCCAGTCTTCCAGACAATCCAGCGACACTTCATGATCCGAGACGTTATGAACCGACTGGACAATTTTAATGCCGGTTTCCTCAAAAACTTCCCGCACTGCCGTCTGCATGAGTGGTTCCGATAATGAATCCCTTGAACCAGTCACCGACTGCCAGAAACCCGGACGATCGGCACGCTCGATCAACAGGACATCCAGTTCTTTCGTATAAATGACAACGAGAACCGATTGTGGAATTTTATAAGTCACGTTCAAAACGAAACAAGGGAGCGTTAATCGCTCCCTTTCCCTTCAGGCTGGTTGAGTGGTTTCTATTTTTCTCAATCGGATATGCAATTCCTGCAACTGCTTTTCACCGACAGCAGACGGTGCCTGCGTCAACAGACATTGTGCACGCTGTGTTTTAGGGAACGCAATCACATCACGGATGGAATCGGAACGGGTCATCAGGGTGACCAGACGATCCAGCCCGAATGCCAGACCACCATGTGGAGGAGCGCCATACTGAAGTGCATCCAGCAGGAAACCGAATTTTTCCTGCGCTTCGGCATCGCTGATCTTCAAGGCCCTGAAAACCTTGCTCTGGACTTCTTCCTTGTGAATACGGATCGAACCGCCACCCAGTTCCCAACCGTTCAAGACCATGTCGTAAGCCTTTGCACGGCAACGACCCGGGTCGGTTTCAAGGTAATCTTCATGGCCGTCTTTCGGCGAAGTGAACGGGTGATGACAAGCCGTCCAGCGATTGTCGGTTTCACTGAATTCAAACATGGGGAAATCGACGATCCACAATGGTTTCCATGCATCATCGAACAACCCGTTGGCATGGCCGAATTCGGAATGACCGATCTTGATTCTCAAAGCCCCCATGGCATCGTTGACGATGCGTGCCTTGTCGGCGCCAAAGAAAATCAGGTCGCCGTTTTTCGCCCCGGTTCGTTCCAGAATCTGCCTGATCGCTTCGTCCGTCAGGTTCTTGACGATTGGCGATTGCAAGCCGGCAGCGCCTTTTTCAATATCGTTGACCCGGATATAAGCCAAACCTTTCGCCCCATAAATACCGACGAACTGGGTATAGGCATCAATCTCCGAGCGTGGCATGCCTGAACCTTCGGCAGAACCGCCCGGCACAAGAAGACCGACAACACGGCCACCCGGCATATTGGCCGCATTGGCAAACACCTTGAAAGGCACGTCTTTCATGACATCCGTCAGCTCGGTGAATTCAAGCTTGACGCGCAGGTCGGGTTTGTCGGAACCGTATTTCGCCATAGCCACTTCATGCGTCATGACCGGGAATGGAGTCGGCAATTCGGTGTCCATGGTTTTCCTGAAGATGCCGCGGATCAAGTTTTCAAACAGATCGCGGATTTCCTGCTCATCGACAAATGACATTTCGCAGTCGATCTGGGTGAATTCCGGCTGGCGGTCTGCACGCAAATCCTCGTCACGGAAACATTTCGTGATCTGGTAATAACGGTCAAAACCGGCCACCATCAGCAACTGTTTGAACAATTGCGGTGACTGGGGCAATGCGAAAAATTCACCCGGATTGACGCGCGATGGAACCAGATAGTCACGTGCACCCTCCGGTGTGGACTTGGTCAGCATCGGTGTTTCGACATCGATAAAGCCGTTCTCATCCAGATATTTGCGCGTTTCCATTGCAACCTTGTAACGCAAACGCAGGTTGTTCTGCATCTGCGGACGGCGCAGATCCAGAACACGGTGCGTCAGACGCGTCGTTTCGGAAAGATGTTCATCATCCAGCTGGAACGGAGGGGTAACCGATGGATTCAGCACTTCCAGTTCTTCGCAAAACACTTCGACCTTGCCCGATGCCAGGTTTTCATTTACCGTACCCTGCGGACGTTCACGAACGATACCCGTTACCTGAAGGCAAAATTCGTTACGAACCGATTCAGCCACCTTGAAAACCTCGGGGCGGTCGGGATCGCACACCACCTGCACAAGGCCTTCACGGTCTCTCAAGTCGATAAATATGATCCCGCCATGATCGCGCCGCCGGTGCACCCAGCCACATAATGTTACAGTCTGACCGAGCAGGGCTTCGGTAGTAAGGCCACAATAATTTGTTCGCATGGACATAAATATCAACTTTTTATCAATAAGGTTTCAACACTCCAGGGCAATACCGGATACGGTTCGCCCTTTCATTTCATTCTGAATCAGACGCCAGCCCGGGGATCCCGGACCTGGACAAATCAACCACAAGAACCGGTGTCCGGATTGCTCATCGGACAGCAACTGCATCCAGCGCCTTCGGAATGGCCGCTTCCGCTGTTTTTAAAGTCGGTTTCATACCAACCCGATCCTTTTAACTGAAACGACGCACAGGTCAACTGTTTTTTGAAGCTCTCTTTACCGCATGAAGGACAAACCGTGAGCGGCTTATCAGACAATTTTTGCAGCACATCCTTGGAAAAACCGCAATCATCACAACGATAGGCATAAATTGGCATTTTTTACTCCAGAAACTCCTGAAATCCTGAAATTATAGTTCTTTTTAAAAAGAATTACACCGACACATTATCAGCACCACTGACTTTGCGCCGGTTTCTGTATAGTAAAGAACCCGCTATCATTCCGATCAGGCTCATCAAGAGTCCCGCCAGCTGGGGCGGCATTATGCCATCCGGACATACGATTTCCAGCATGATCCAAGAAGTCAATCCCAGAATCATCGATGTGAGAGCGCCATGCGTATTGGCATATTTCCAGAAAAATCCGGCAACCAGTGGCACGAATGCGGCGACAAGCGTCACTTTGTAAGCGTCTTCAACCATCTCGAAAATGCTTGAATCGGAATTCATCGCAAATATGGTGACGATTACCGCAAATACAAGTACGACCAGACGCATCATCAAAAGAGACTGCCTGTCCGAAAGATTCGGCAAAAGTTCCTTCATGACGTTTTCCGAAAAAGTGACGGACGGTGCCAGCAAGGTGGCACTCGCACAACTTTTGATCGCAGAAAGCAGTGCTCCGAAAAACATGACCTGTGCAAAAACCGGCATGTACGTCATGATCATTTCCGGCAAAATCAGTTGGGAATCCCTGTCGATCAACCGTTCGACCAGCACGGGATCGATAATCGTGGCCGAGAAACAGAGGAACATCGGAATCAGGGCGAATAACAGATAGAAAATGCCGCCGACGATCGAAGCGTTTCTCGCCACGTTTTCATTCTTCGAGGAAGCCACCCGCTGGAAAACGTCCTGTTGGGGAATCGAACCGAACATCAGAGTCACCCATGCCCCGAAAAACCAGAAAATGTCCCTTAATTCGGGTCTGGGCCATATCCGCAGCTTCCCGGCATCGGCCGCAGCCCGGACCACCACCTCGGCACCACCGACCATGCCCGATATTTCCCAGCTGATATAAATGATGCCGATGATGATAATGATCATCTGCAGAAAATCGGTGATGGCTACCGACCACATACCCCCCATCAGGGTATAAACAAGTACACTGACCGCCCCGATGACCATCCCCATATTCATGGAAATGGCCCCGCCGGACACGACATTGAAAACAAGGCCAAGCGCCTTGATCTGGGCAGCCACCCATCCCAGATAGGAAATCACGATACAAAGGGAAACGATAATCTCGACGGCACGGCCATAACGGTTCCGGTAATAATCGCTGATCGTCATCAGGTTCATCCGGTACAAGCGCCTTGCGAAAACGACACCGACGATAACCAGACACATGGCCGATCCGAACGGATCGGCGATAACCCCGACAAAACCTTTTTGAACGAATGTGGCAGGAATGCCGAGAACCGCTTCAGAACCGAACCAGGTCGCAAAAACGGTCGCCGTCACGACCGACATCGGCAACGAACGGCCGGCAACGGCAAAATCCTTTGAATTTCTGACATAACGCGCCGCATAAATACCGATACCGACGGAAATGATCCAGTACAAAACTACGAACCAGACAAGAGTATTCATATGAAAGCATAAAAAAGAACGACGCGTTGGAAACGGTGCAAATTATACTGTCAGATGAAGCAATTATTGCGAAAAATCTCGTCTGGTTTCAATGTTCTAGAGATACTGAAATCAGTAGCCGTTGTTTTATTTTGACAAATGGAAACTGTCCGGAAAAATTACAGAAAAATTCGCCAGTTAAACACGATTCTGACCAGCAGGATTCCTGCCAGCACGCCACAGGCAAAATACAGAAAACCGGTCAGGCGGCTGTTGGTTTTCTTTTGTTCGATGATCAGCTCGTTGAGTAATTCACTTCTGTTGTCCGGTCTGGCGACATTTTTAAGCGCCTCGGCAAGCAAACGCGGCAATTGCGGAAGGATTTGTCCGTAATTGACGGCCTCCAGCCTGAACCGGTCGATCATGCCACGGACACCGACCTGCCTGTCCATCCAGTCTTCGAGGAAAGGCTTGGCTGTTTTCCAGAGATCGAGGTCTGGATCGAGTTGCCGTCCGAGCCCTTCGATATTCAGCATGGTTTTCTGCAACAGAACCAGTTGGGGCTGAACCTCTATGTTGAACCGGCGCGAAGTCTGGAACAGCCGCATCAGTACCAGGCCGAAAGAAAAATCTTTTAAAGGTCTGTCGATCATCGGCTCGCAACATACCCGGACAGCAGCCTCAAGCTCCACCACACTGGTTCCCGGAGGAGCCCAACCGGATTCGATGTTCGCCTCGGCGACCATTTTGTAATCGCGCCTGAAAAAGGCAAGGAAATTCTTTGAAAGATATTCCTTGTCGAAATCATCCAGCATCCCGACGATCCCCAGATCAAGGGCGACATACTTTCCGTACGTCGAAGGTTCCGTCGAAATCAGGATATTCCCCGGGTGCATGTCGGCATGAAAAAAGGCATCCCGGAAAACCTGCGTCAGAAATATCTCGACCCCATCATTGGCGAGCTTCTTCAGATCGAATCCCGCTTCAACCAGCCTGTCGATCTGTGAAATGGGAATGCCATACATCCTTTCCATCACAATGACATTGGTGGAACAGTAATCCCAGAATATCTCAGGAACGACCAGTGTCTCGGAATCGGCGAAATTACGGCGCAACTGGCTGTAATTGGATGCCTCACGCATCAAATCGAGTTCGTCATGGAGGGACTTGTCAAATTCGTGAACCACCGCCGACAATCTCAGGCGTTTGCCATCCTTCCAGAAACGTTCCCCCAATGACGCGAAAACGTACATCAACTCGATATCACGACCGATCCTTTTCTGCATTTCAGGACGCAAGACCTTGACGGCAACATCACGTCCGTTATGCAGCTTCGCGAAATGGACCTGCGCCACTGAAGCGGATGCAACCGGAATACGGTCAAAAGAAGCGAACAGTTCCTCTGGAGACGCACCCAGATACCGTGTAATCTGCTCAACGGCCACATTGGAGTCGAAAGGAGGAACACGATCCTGCAGAAGAGACAATTCATCCGCGATATCGCCGGACAGGAGATCACGCCGCGTCGACAGCATTTGTCCGAATTTGATGAAAATGGGCCCGAGGTTTTCGAGGGCCAGCCTCAACCGGACTCCAGGAGGAACGGACAGGTCGCGCCAGAAAAAAACACGACGGTAAAAAGCCACAAAACGCTGGCGCGGAATATACGAAACCACCATTTCGTCCAGCCCGTATCGGAACAGGATATAAAAAATAACGATCAGTCGCCAGACCTTTCGCATTATCCGATCTCTCCCATCAGCATTTTTTTACCTTGCAGTCACTCATCCGGATACGATATGTTATTTTCTAGCACATGACTACCGGTTTTGTCGGCAAAAAACAAACTATTCGCATTCCATGCAAAAATTAAACCGTCCGCGTTTTTTATACGGACGGTTCCAGTTCAGCGTCACTTACGCCATATTTCAGGACAGTTGCTGGATACCTGCCAGAACCCAGCCGCCTTTCTTCGTAACCGGTCTGGTCATATTCCAGATTTCCTCAAACGGTTCAGCCGGTGCCCCCTCGGATTCCCTGATCATTCCTGAAAATTTCACACTGGCCATATATTCGTTATCCAGTGTTTCGATACCGAGCAATTCAGCGTTCAGGGAAACGACATCCGTTACATTCGGACCCGGCCCACGCTCCTGAAGCTGAAGCTTGATTTCCGCAAACATTTCAGGGGTCGTAAATTCATGGATATCATGAATATCGGCCTTGTCCCAGGCTGCCTGCATCCGGATGAAATACGATTTGGCTGCACGCAGGAAAGCCGGAACGTCGAAATCGACAGGAATTCCCCAGTTGTCATTCGCCATTGCCGTATTGGCACCCGTCACCTGGCTTCCCGAATACTGGCGAGGCAGACCCGATCCGATTTCAGGAGTGGAAGACCGGTTGTAGCCGGTATCGTTATAGTGCGAGGCATAAGCGGTCTGGTCCTGTTCCTTGCGTTTTCCCGAGAAATGGCGCATGAGGAAACGGATAGCAAAGAAAATGATGGCCAGCATCAATACCGTGCTGATCATGCCGGCAAAATCACCGCCGATCCCCATATGACTCAACAATGCACCCAGGCCCAGACCAAGCAATGCCCCGCCCAGAATTCCACCCCATCGGCTCGCCGGTCTGGCCGCATTGGCTGCCTGTGACTGATTGGCGGCACGCTGGGCCTGTTGTGCCTGTTGGTTCGGCATACTCCTTTGCATCGGTGCGATTCTGCCGATGTTGGAAGACTGGCGCCCGAACGAACCTCCTCCCAGCCGTCTTGCCTGAACGTCCGTCATGACCATCGACGACAAACTTGCTACCAGAACGAATGCAAGCAAAAACTTTTTCATAAATCTCCTCTTATATCTTCATACCAGTATGAAGGGCGACCACTCCTGCGGTCAGATTGAAAAATCTGGCGCATACGAATCCGGCATCTTCCATCATTTTCTGTAAAGTTGCCTGATCCGGATGAACCCGTATGGATTCTGCCAGATATCGGTAGCTATCCGCACTTTTCGCCACATGCTTTCCCAACCATGGCAGTACGGAAAAAGAATAAATATCGTACAGATTCTGCAAGGGCTTCCATATCCTGGAAAATTCCAGAACCAGCAATTTGCCTCCTGGTTTCAGCACACGATTCATTTCGGACAAAGCCCGTTCCTTGTGAGTCATGTTCCGAAGGCCGAATGATACTATAACACGATCGAAATAATTGTCAGGGAAAGGCAGATTTTCCGCATCACACACCATCGTCGGGACAAGCACTCCCTTATTCAGAAGTTTGTCACGTCCATGTTGCAACATTGTTTCATTGATGTCGGTCAGCCAGACTTCGCCACTGTCGCCTACCTGCTTCGAAAAAGAATACGTCAGGTCACCGGTTCCGCCTGCAATATCCAGCACACGGAACCCTTCCTTCACACCTGCCTGCGATACCGCGAAAGCCTTCCACAGGCGGTGCATGCCCCCGGACATCAGGTCGTTCATCAGATCGTAATGACGGGCAACGTGATTGAATACATCGGCGACTTTCTCCGATTTTTCTTCTTCATTAACCTTTTGATAACCGAAATGTGTCAGTTTTGTCATGAAACTACCGATTCTGATGGAGAGAATTGTTTATGAAGTGCCTGATTCAGCGCTTCCCTGAGGCCGGATGCCCTTTCCGTTCTAACGTTCGTTGCATTCACATCCTTAGCGCGTTTGGGCACTGACCAGATGGAATCCGGGAAATGCCGATCGTTTTCAAAACGCGGTATGACGTGCCAGTGAAGATGCGGAACCATATTTCCGAAAGAAGCCAGATTGATTTTATCCGCCTGCATGACATCCCTGACGACTTTCTCGACCGTCCAGACCACACTCATCATTTCGAACCGTTCCGCCTCGGAAAGATCGGTCATTTCACGGACATGTCCATTCCAGATAACCCTGCAAAACCCCGGATAATCCGTGTCGTTGACCTGAATCACCCGCCATTTGTCGTTTGAGAAAACCGTTTCTTCCGGTTTGAACGAACACAGTTCACAATCATTTTTCATTTTCGGATTTTCTTTTGCCATTATCCCAAAAGACGGGCAAATTCCCGCCATGTTTCATTGGGAACATACAGTAACAACCATGTCATCAGGATATAGCGCGCAAATTTGCCTATGGTCATGTATCCCACGCAAGGCCAGAAAGGCAATTTCAGCCAGCCCGCCAGCGTGCAGAGCGGATCGCCGATCCCCGGCATCCATCCCAGCAACATGGTTTTTGCGCCATATTTTTCCAGCCAGCCGAACCACCGTGTTTTCCTTTCTCGGGCAAACGCGGCCTTGGCCCCGAATCCCATCCAGTAATTCAGGATTCCACCCAGCGTATTGCCGATTGTCGCGACAACCATCACAGGCCAGAACATGGAAGGAGAGGAGGCGACGACGGCGAACACGGCCGGTTCCGACCCCATGGGCAATAGTGTCGCCGAGACAAAACAGATAATAAAGACCGATGTCAACCCGATCTCGGGAATAGCCAGATACGACATTAACCAGTGAACGGAAGATTCGATCATTTTATAAAATTTTCAGTTATTCGCATCGAATGCCGTTTTCGATCCGATGATGTCGGCAATACACATACCTGCCCTGAAATGAGAAAAAAAACAAGGCAGCCTGTAACGCGGATTATAATGGTGCGAAAAATTACAAGCCTTGTCCAGCATCATCATGACTGATTACTTAAAAAAAATTCTTACTGCACGTGTCTACGACATTGCTGTCGAATCCCCTCTTGAATTCGCACCCAGCCTTTCCGAACGGACAGGAAACCGGATTCTGTTGAAGCGCGAGGACGTTCAAAGCGTCTTCAGTTTCAAGTTGAGAGGCGCATACAACAAGATGGCCCATTTGTCCCCTGAACAACTGGCCAATGGCGTCATTTGCGCATCTGCCGGAAACCACGCACAAGGTGTTGCCCTGTCGGCGAAACGGCTTGGATGCAAGGCCATCATTGCCATGCCGACGACAACGCCTCCCCTGAAAATCGAGGCCGTCAAGGCACACGGTGGCGATAATGTGGAAATCGTTTTGCACGGCGATTCTTTTTCGGATACCTGTGAACACGCGATGACGCTGGAAAAGAAGCACCATCTGACCTTCATTCACCCCTTTGACGATCCGGACGTCATTGCAGGACAAGGCACAATCGGAATGGAAATCCTCCGCCAGCATTCCAAGCCCATCCACGCCATTTTCGTTCCCGTCGGCGGTGGCGGCCTGATCGCCGGAATTGCCGCCTATGTCAAGCAAATCCGTCCGGAAATCAGGATAATCGGAGTGGAAACAGTCGATTCCTGCGCCATGAAACAAAGCCTTGAATCCGGCAGCCGTGTCAACCTGCCTGATGTCGGTCTTTTTTCAGACGGTACAGCTGTCAAGCTGGTCGGTGAAGAAACCTTCCGTATATCGAAAGAAAATGTCGATGACATCGTTCTTGTCGATACGGACGACGTTTGTGCCGCCATCAAGGATGTTTTTCTCGATACCCGCAGCATTCTGGAACCGGCGGGTGCGCTGGCCATCGCCGGCATCAAAAACTATATCGAGCAAAACGAGGAGGCGGGACACCCGTTGAAAGGTGAAACGATGGTTGCCGTGACATCCGGCGCCAACATGAATTTTGACCGCCTGCGTTTCGTCGCGGAACGAGCCGACGTCGGTGAAAACAAAGAAGCTGTTTTAGCCGTCACGATTCCGGAAGAACGCGGCAGTTTCAAACGTTTCTGCGAACTGATCGGAGCCAGACACGTCACCGAATTCAACTACCGCATCAGTGATGAAAAAGCGGCTCACGTTTTTGTCGGTGTCGAAGTCAAGAACCGCAAGGAAAAGAAAGACATCATCGACACGCTTGAGCAAAACAATTACAAAACCATCGATTTGAGCGATGATGAGCTCGGCAAGCTTCATATCCGCTATATGGTAGGCGGCAAGAGTCCGTTCGCGAAAGACGAACTGCTCTACCGTTTCGAATTCCCTGAACGACCGGGAGCCCTGATGCGTTTCCTGTCCTCGATGGCTCCCGACTGGAATATCAGCCTTTTCCATTATCGCAATCACGGTGCCGATTATGGCCGCGTACTGGTGGGATTGCAGGTACCACAGAAAGACATGGATGCTTTTGGCGAATTCCTGTCCAATGTCGGTTATCCTTATTGGAACGAAAGCGATAATCCGGTTTATCGCCTGTTTCTGTAAACACTTATTTTTCGGATTGCACCATGACAGCCAGTGACAACATGAAAAATTCGCCCCTCGGACAATCAACGACTTATCCGACCCGATACGACGCATCCCTGTTGTTTCCGATAGAACGCAAACCCATGCGTGAGAAACTGGGCATTAACGGATCGCTTCCCTTTTTCGGGCTCGATTTCTGGAATGCATACGAACTGTCGTGGCTCAATCTCAGGGGAAAACCGCAAGTCGGGATCATGAATTTTTCGGTTTCCGCCGATTCGCCCAATATCGTGGAATCGAAATCGCTGAAACTGTATCTCAATTCCTTCACCCAGACCCGGATAGATGAAGTCGGCGACCTGATCCAGATTCTGCGAACCGATTTGAGCGACGCTTTCGGATCACCTGTCCAGGTTTCGATCAGGCAGCCGGACGTGTTCCCGACAATAAAACTGGAAGAATTGAACGGACTGTCGCTCGACAGGCTGGATATCGGAGTGGACCAGTACACACCCGATCCATCTTTTTTGAAAAGCAATGCTGAAGAATTCCCGGTTGAAGAAACGCTCGTTTCCAACCTTCTGAAAACAAACTGTCCTGTCACCGGGCAACCAGACTGGGCCAGTCTGCAAATACATTATGTCGGTCCTCAAATCGATCAGGAAGGATTGCTGAAATACATCATCAGCCTGCGGTCATCCGAAGATTTCCATGAACAGTGTGTCGAACGGATATTCATGGACATCCTGAAAATGTGCAAACCGCAAAGCCTGACGGTTTACGCCCGTTATACACGGCGTGGAGGTATCGATATCAACCCCTGGCGAAGCAATTTTTCGTCAGGTAAAAGACCGCAAATGCTTCGGCATGCACGCCAGTAATTCGCTTTTAAAGGCCTGCTGATTTGAGCATCGACATGGCCCGTGCCGACAAGTGCATTTTATAATTCATTTCCTACGATAGCGGATTATTTATGGTTACGAACCTTTCCAAAATCCTGCCGCCAGAAAACATTGTTCTCGACCTTGAAGTATCAAGCAAGAAACGGGTATTCGAACAGGCAGGCCTTATTTTCGAGAACAATTTCGGTATTTCGCGTTCAGCCGTTACCGATAATCTTTTTGCACGGGAAAGTCTGGGAACCACCGGATTGGGATACGGCGTTGCCGTACCACATGGCAGAATCGAAGGCCTGAAAACGCCAATAGCCGCCTTTGTCAGATTATCGAAACCCGTACCATTCGAAGCTCCGGACGGCAATCCCGTCAATTTGCTGTTTTTCCTGCTGATCCCACAGAACGTCACCCAGCAGCATCTGGAAATTCTCTCCGAAATCGCGGCGATGTTCTCCGACAGTGCCTGTCGTGCTTTCCTCACGAACGAGCCAGGCAGGGAAAAAATTCACGACGTCATCATCAACTGGAAACCCGGACAGCAACTTCCTTCCTGAATTCACTCAATAAACGATCAATACCATGTCGACACCTACATCCCTGACCATACAGCGTTTATATGCAAACAATCGGGACGCCCTGAAACTGACCTGGTTTGCCGGTCTGGATGGCGGAAACAGGCAAGTCTCAAGCGGAAGCGGGCTGGCGGCTGATCAGGTAGGACATCTGAACCTGATTCATCCGATGCGGATTCAGGTTTTCGGACGACAGGAAATCACGTATTATGAAAGATTGTCCCCTGAATCACGCGCCTATCTCGTTCATGAAATCGCCGATTGCAATCCGCCAGCGCTGATCATTGCCCGCAATCTGGATGTGCCACCTGACATTCACGCCATCTGTAACGAGAATAATATTCCATTGTTCACCACATCTTTGTCGGCTGCCGAAGTGATCGATTACCTGCGGGTGTATCTTTCCAAGCAACTGGCTTTGCGGATCATCATGCATGGCGTTTTCATGGATGTGCTTGGCGTCGGCGTTCTGATCACCGGCGATTCCGGTCTGGGCAAAAGCGAGCTTGGCCTGGAACTGATTACCCGAAACCACGGCCTCGTCGCCGATGATGCGGTTGAATTTTCCCGAATCGCGCCGAATGTCATTGAAGGCCGTGCCCCGATGCTCCTGCAAAATCTTCTGGAAGTGCGGGGACTGGGTTTGCTGGATATCCGCGCCATTTTCGGCGAAACAGCCGTTCGCCGGAAAATGCAGTTGAAGCTTATCGTTCACCTGACACGTATGAGAACGGGAGATGAAGACATCGACCGCTTGCCAATCCATTCCCCGACACAGGAAATTCTCGGGCTTCCCATCCGGAAAACCGTCATTCCGGTCGCAGCGGGCAGAAATATCGCCGTCCTGCTCGAAGCAGCCGTCAGAAACACCATCATGCAACTGCGCGGATTCAACACCATGGAAGAATTCATGGAGCGACAGAGAAAAGCCATGATGAAAGATGAACCGCTTTAATCAAAGGCTCCTTTTTGCCGGATCATTGTGGTAGGCTGTCAGAAATGGAATGACTTTCTTTTCAACCGCCATATAGCATGCAAATCATCATCATCACCGGTATATCGGGTTCCGGAAAATCAGTGGCCTTGAATGCACTGGAAGATGCCGGTTATTTTTGTGTCGATAATCTGCCACCTGTCCTGCTTTCTAGGCTGGTCGAAACCAGACTGGAAGACAATGAGGACAAGTTGGCCGTTGCCGTTGACTCCAGAAGTGCCGCATCGCTGACAGACCTGCCCAAAAGCGTCATCGAACTTAAAGACCGGGGTCACGCTGTCCATGTTCTCTTCCTGACAGCCGATGACCATTCGCTGATCAACCGTTTTTCCGAGACAAGGCGCAGTCACCCCCTGTCTCATCGCCTGCCCAAGGGAACCAATTTGTCCGATGACCGGACACTCGTCGAGGCCATCCGGGAAGAACGCGCCATGATGTCCGACATCCAGATGATCGGACAGGTTATCGACACGTCCAATTCCAATTCCAACCAGTTACGCAACCGGGTCAAGGAACTGGTCGCAATCGAACAGTCGCCATTAACCCTCCATTTTGAATCCTTCGGTTTCAAATTCGGTGTTCCGCTGGATGCGGACATTATTTTCGATGTCAGAAGTCTGCCGAACCCTTATTACGACATGCGCCTGAGGCCACTGACCGGCAAGGACAAGGCGGTGAAGGAATTTCTGGAATCCCAGCCGGACGTTGCCGAACTTTTGAAAGACATCCGCAAATTCGTCGAAAAATGGCTCCCGTCCTTCCGTCGCGACAACCGCAGTTATCTGACGGTAGCGCTCGGCTGCACGGGCGGCCAACATCGTTCCGTCTACATGGTCGAACAACTGGCCCGTCACTTTCGCAAAAAAGAACAGGTCGTCACCCGACACAGGGAACTGGCCGGCAAAAAATAAATCAGTCGGCCAATCTCAATGTCTGCTGACGCAGTGAATCGTTCAGCAGCTTTCTGACCGGCGCCGGCAAAGGCGCGTCATCAAGCCGCTTCATATCATACCAGACACACTCTGTTTCCCCGACATGCACATAGCGCTCATCAAGCCTGATGAGACAGGGCGTTATCTGCAGACGGAAGTGTGAAAACACATGTGTAAACGGTTCGAGGAACTGGAAAGAAGACGGTTTTCCAAAAGAATCGGCCAGCGATTTCAACCGGGACATATCGACCATCCTGTCATTGTCCGCTTCAGGAGACAACTCAAATTCTGGAAGAGACAACAAACCGCCCCAGATGCCGATCTCAGGCCTTTTTTCAAGCAAGATCTTCCCATCCGAAAGCAATACCAGCATGACCGTTTTTCTGGTCGGAGAGACTTTTTTCGTTTTTTTGGCAGGTAGTTCACTGATCCTGTTTTCAGCGAGAGCGACACAGGAAGCTGAAAAAGGACATACCGGACAATCCGGTTTGCTTCTGACACAAACTGTTGCCCCGAGATCCATCAGCCCCTGCGTATAGGCTTCCAGATCGGATTCCGGCAACAGTTCATACGCCAGATTCCACAGTTTTTCTTTTGCTGACTTGTCACTGGCCTGCCCGGCAATACCGAAGAGGCGGGAAAAGACACGAACGACATTGCCATCCAGAATGGCAGCGCGGATTCCTGCCGAGAAAACAGCGATTGCCGCCGCTGTGGATTTCCCGATGCCGGGCAAGGCTTCCAGCAGTAAAGGGTCTGATGGAAAAATGCCTTTGTATTCTTCAACGACGATTTTCGCACATCGGTGAAGGTTTCTCGCCCGTGAATAATATCCCAGTCCACTCCAGTACGACATCACTTCGTCAGATTCGGCATTTGCCAGTGAGAATACATCCGGAAAACGTTCCAGAAACCGCAAGTAGTAGGGAATGACGGTGGCCACCTGCGTTTGTTGCAACATGATTTCCGACAGCCAAATCCGGTAGGTATCCCGGGTATTTTGCCAGGGAAGCGCATGCCGACCATGCTGTTTCTGCCATGCGACCAGTATTTGCGCAAATGGGATGGAAGAAGTGACGATACTGCCAGATTCAGGCAATTTTTCTTTGATCATATAAAAAAACCGGTAACTGCCTTGCCTGACCGTTCGCGATTTTATCAAGCTGGCAACACAATTTTACAAATAGTCATTCCCGTATGTTATAGAATGCCTCCAAAAGCATGCCAATGGTACGGCATTCCGGTTTTATCCAGTCACACATTTTCAGCCAAAAGATGAAAAACATTTTTTCCCATCTATTGAAAAGAACGGGATTGATCACCGTCATTCTAGTCTCAATCGGTGTAACAGGTTGTTCCACCATCAAATCCGTCACCCCAACCCGGCTCTTCAACTGGGAAACACAGCGCCAATGCGTCGATAAGGTCAATATCAAGGGACGTTTCTCCATCCGGTACAAACTGGATGGCCATGAAGAATCACTCCACGGCAAATTCAATTGGGAACAGAAACCCGAACTGACTGTCATCACCTTCCAGACACCTCTTGGCCAAACGATGGCAAAAATAGATGTCGGACCTCATATGACGACGTTCACGACCCCGAATCGTGCACCGCAAAGTGCTCCCGACGCCGAAGAACTGATCCGATCCCGGCTCGGCTGGACATTGCCGGTTTCCGGAATGAAAGGCTGGTTGCAGGGTTGTGCAACGGACTCCGCTGGGAAACCGTTTATCGCCTCGCCAAAAGCGACACAGGTGATCACGAATGACGGCTGGCAGATCAATTACCCGAGCTGGATCGAAGGTCCGACAATGCCGCTTCCCAAACGTATCGATATGCTCAAGGGAAGCAAGGGTGCCAGAAACGACGTCGACATCAATATGAAGCTGGTTATTGATGAATGGAACTTTTAAACGGCAACAAACATGTCGAAATCTTCTTTTCATAACTGCCCGGCTCCAGCCAAACTCAATCTTTTTTTACATGTCATCGGCCGCAAGCCGGACGGGTACCACCTCCTGCAAAGTGTCTTCCAGCTAATCGACCTTTGCGATTATCTTCATTTCGAGTACCGTGACGATGGAAAAATCAGGCGTCTTTCAGGAAACGAACAGGTGCCCGAAGAAGACGATCTGGTCATCCGGGCGGCAAGACTGCTGCAAAAAACCGCCAGCGAACGCAATCCCGGACAACTGCCCGGAGCGAATATCGGAATTGAAAAAAACATTCCGATGGGAGGAGGCCTTGGCGGAGGTTCTTCCGACGCGGCAACAACCCTGCTCGTTTTGAACCGTCTCTGGGATTGCGGCCTCAACAGGGAAGAACTGATGGCATTGGGCGTGCAACTGGGAGCCGATGTTCCCTTTTTCATTTTCGGTGAAAATGCCTATGCTGAGGGCATCGGCGAGAAACTCTCGGCCATCAACACGCCCGGAGGATTTTTCGTTGTCATCAAACCACCCGTTTCCGTACCGACGGCGGACATATTTCGTTCCGGGGAATTGACAAGAAACACGGAACCCATCAAAATAGCGGACTTTCCCGGTATTTATAAAAATTTGCCCGGTTTCGGTAAAAATGATTTGCAGGCTGTTGCCGCAACACTTTTTCCTGAAATCGCCACGGCCCTTGATGCGCTCGGTCGGTATGGGAAAGCCCGGATGACCGGGTCCGGAGCATGTGTTTTTGCCCGGTTCGGGAATGAAACGGAAGCTGAAGAAGTCGCTGCCAGCCTTTCCGGTAATTGGAAAGTCTGGGCAGTCAAAGGTTTGCAAACTCATCCACTTGAAGTCTTGTTTGGCAGCAAAAGTGAATGATGCCGTTTTTATCAGTGCTCGGTTATAATACGTACACTGAAAATTCAGCAGGGGAATCGCCAAGCTGGTTAAGGCACAGGATTTTGATTCCTGCATGCGAAGGTTCGAATCCTTCTTCCCCTGCCATCCCTTTTTCAACGCCCGCCGCCAGGCGTGCATCACGGATTGTCGGCAAGTACACATCAGGTTAAACCTTGGGTGGCTTTTAAATACGTAACGAGAATGTTGCAGGAAATTCATGTCCGACAATAACTTAATGATCTTCACCGGCAACGCCAATCCGGCTCTGGCCATTCAGGTAGCCAGCAAACTTGGCACTCCCCTCGGCAAAGCATTCGTTTCCAAATTCTCTGACGGTGAAACCACTGTCGAAATCAATGAAAACGTCCGCGGCAAGGATGTCTTCGTCATCCAGTCCACCTGCGCTCCCACCAACGATAACCTCATGGAAATCGTCCTGATGGTCGATGCCCTGAAACGGGCTTCCGCCGAACGCATTACCGCCTGTATCCCTTATTTCGGTTATGCCCGTCAGGACCGTCGACCTCGTTCCACGCGTGTCGCGATCTCTGCCCGGGTCATTGCCAACATCCTCGAACACATCGGTGTCGACCGTGTCCTCATTATGGACGTCCATGCCGACCAGATTCAGGGATTCTTTGACATTCCCGTCGACAATATTTATGCGTCCCCGATTCTTTTGAAAGACCTGCAAAAGAAAAACTACAAAGACCTGCTGGTTGTCTCGCCTGATATCGGCGGTGTCGTCCGTGCACGTGCGCTGGCCAAACACCTGGATTGCGACC
>JAEXJM010000041.1 GCA_023449275.1 Pseudomonadota bacterium
CACCGGGATAAGGCAGGCCGAGCAGTTTCGCCGATTTGTCGAACGCTTCACCGGCAGCGTCATCCAGTGTTTCACCAAGCAATTCATACCGGCCGACACCGTCCACACGCATCAGCTGGGTATGTCCGCCGGATACCAACAAGGCGACAAACGGGAAAACCGGTGGTTTCGAGGCCAGCAAGGGTGACAATAAATGTCCTTCAAGATGATGCACGCCTATCAAAGGCTTGTTCAGGGCCAATCCCAGACTGGAAGCGACTGAACTGCCCACCAGAAGAGCGCCGGCAAGGCCCGGGCCCTTGGTGTAAGCGATCGCATCCACATCCGGAGGCGTCAGCTCCGCTTTTTCGAACGCCTGTTCCAGCAACGGGACGATGCGACGAATATGGTCTCTTGATGCCAGTTCAGGTACAACACCGCCATACTCGGCATGCAATGCAATTTGCGAATAAAGCGCATGCGACAGCAATCCTCTATCGGTGTCGTAAAGTGCAATTCCGGTTTCGTCGCAGGACGATTCAATACCCAAAACAATCATGAGAAAGAAATGTGAAAATTTGAATACAATATTTTACCAAGTTCTTGACAGTAACATCTATCGATCTCTATAATGAATGTCTTTCGGGTCGTTAGCTCAGTTGGTAGAGCAGCGGACTTTTAATCCGTTGGTCGCGTGTTCGAGTCACGCACGGCCTACCAGAAATACCGGAGGGTTACGTTTCTTGACGTAACCCTTTTTTCGTATCTTTTCCAGGACGTCCCGCCTGATACCAGGAAACATCTTTATCTGCCCGTATTCCAGCCTTTTCAGCCAGTTGGCTCAAAAAGATTTGCTGATCAGGAATCAAATCATGCCTTACGGCTTGCAGCAGACTTGTGATTTTCGATACAGTAGAGTGATAGTCCACAGCCGGCTTTTGCACACAACAAGATGAACGATACCGTAAAAAAAACGCTTTCCGAAAAAAGTCTTCATCTGCGTTCCTGGGCAGGGGTTGCCCTGCCTGCCGATGAACTCCGTGACGACATGGATTTCGGGGAACAGATAAACCATATCCTTTCCATTTCCAATATTGTCCTTTTCTGCCGACGTCCACATTTTTCGTTTGATCCTGACAATTTCTCCGTTGATGGAAACCGTATTTCAGGCCAGCTCCGTTGCCGTATTGATGGTCTTGCCAAAATGATTCCCTTTTCATTTGAAATTCCATTGGATGAAGATGAAGCCTCTCTTGTCCTGTCTGACAAGCCCCACAATGAAATCCATATCGTCAACGGACAGGGAAAACCTGTCCGTACAATGTCTGCCCACGGGCTTTCACAGCATCCTGAAATCCTGAAACGTGAACCCTGGATCAATGACCTTGAAGTATTGTATGCAGGGAACGTTTATGGAAAAGGATCAACTTCCGCGTTTCTCCGGGTGAAACACGATGAAGACCTTCAGCAACTGCTGGCACGAATGAGGACAGCATTACCGGACGACGATATCATCGTTTATGCCTTTGAATATCTCCCCTATGAACTTGTCTCCATGTTTGGCGCCCTGATGCCACAGGGTTCGGAAACCCGCGAAAAACGGTTCCTGTCGACAATGGACAATCCTTTAAGCGAATTCCAGAAAACGTGCATGATACAGGCTGCCCTGATCGACTATTTCAGTCCTGCCTGGAATGCACCAGACAAACGGGCAAACCATCCCGAATCCGACAGGATTTTCCATAGTTGCGAAACACTGGATTTTTCCGGACTGGTGATTGAAATCTCCACTGTACGCAGCCATTTCAGGCTCTTTTCCAAAACCGTTCCTCCCATGCATCACCACATGAACATGCTGGATCTGTCCGACCCCGAAAAACGGACAGCTTTTTTTGCCACAGGGCTGTAAAGTGCCGGACTCTTCCGGACAGAAGAACACCCTTCTTCTGTCAAAAGGAGGATTGTCCGGCGATGATGGCACAGGCCTTTTACCAGTTGCTGCTCCAGACAAACCTGACCACCATTCCAATGGAAATCCACAAAAAATATCCACGTTCTTCGTCATTTTGGAAAGCGGCGCACTCAATATCCAGATACATAACAGCAGCAACACTCCAAACATCAACCTCCTGTTCAAAACCAACGCCTGCCTCTGGCTGAAGTCATACTTCAAACTGGTGAAACAACCCGATAAAAGAACGATGACGACAGACAGCTTATAACCCGGGCAACATCAGAAAAGCCGAACTGGCTGAATCGCCACAATATTTATTTCATCCATGAAAGCGTCGATGTCGGAAAGCCTATCTCTGATGATCCCGCTATCAACCTGAGGAAAGAATTGCCTTTTTTGAAACCGGTTTACGAATTGCTTTTGCATGCGTAAACGAGTGCAGGCGACAAGAAAAACAGGCCACTGTCCCATTCTTTTTACAGCGGGAACCGGCCTTTCAAACGGGATGGTTCTTCCTTTAAAATGGCACGTCAAAGGTTGATACAATGAGTGCGTAAAGGGCACTCATTCAATAGAAATCTTGTTGAGGGCCACTTCACCATAATGTCAATCAAAAGGAAAAAATCATGAAGATTCTCGTTACCGGCGGCTGCGGAAATATGGGACCGCACATCATCCGCAAACTGGCAGAAGCAGGAAATGAAATCCGCGTTCTCGACAAGGACAGGGAAGGTCTTGCGCAATTTGCCAAAGCAGGCATGGAAACCTGTTGTGGAAATCTGGCCGACAAGGCATTCGTGGAATCTTCAGTCGATGGCAGCATCGATGCCATCATTCATCTGGCATGGAGTTTCTCCGACAATTTGCCCGACCTGCTCGATATCGATGTGAAAGGCTACCAGTATCTGCTGGATGCCGCCGTTGCAAACGGTGTCAAATACGTCGTCAATACGACCACTGCCGTATCTTACGGAAAACCGCTTTCCAATCCGGTCGTCGAAAACCAGGCCCATCTGGTGGAACAGTCCAGAAATCCGGTTTATGCACTTGCCAAGCTGATGACAGAAGAGCTCTCCAGAATATATGCCTTCCAGCATGATCTGAAAGTGAACAACCTGATGGTCTGGTACGCATACGGTGATGTGATCGGCGGCAGGAATATCCGTGCCATGATCCGCGATGCCATTGAAAAAGGCAGCATTGATGTCCCGGCAAAAAGTGGTGGCAGTTTCCTGCAACTGGATGATTTCGTTTCCTTTGTTCAGGCATTATTTTCCAGCGATGTGAAAGGTGAGCTTTTCAATACCGCCAGTATCTATCTGACATGGGAAAATGTGGCACAACTGATTATCGAACTCGCCAATCCCGCAGCAAAAGTCAATGCCATCCCGCCTGGTGAATGGAAAGGCAGCGCCTTCCTCACGGATGATTGGCCTCTGTCAATTGAAAAGGCTGAAAAAATGCTTCATTTCAGAACCAATCTGTCGCGTGAGGAAGCCATTGCCAATCTGTCGGATGCCCTTAAAATTTCTGTCGATAAAGTCAGGGCACAGCTTTAATATTGATAATACGAAAATCCCGGTGTTTCTTTGCGATCCACCGGGATTCAATCGTGATAATATGGAAACTTTAGTTGTCTGAAGAGGGCGTGTATCCTTCATCTTCGCAGAACATTTCCATTTCAAAACAAAGCCCATCACTGTATTTTTAGGAGTGAGCATGGAATTCGAGCTTTCCGTATCGCAGGTAAACAATCTTCTTGCCAAAGTCGGTAATGAGACGCCACTGGCAAAACGCCTGTCTGCGCACGGCCTGACCAACGGCAGAATCATGATTCCCGACGGCGTTTTCGATCAGAAATCGCTGGACGAATTGTGGAAACTGGCCGAAAAAGAAAACGATCGCGCTCTGATTTTTCAACTGATCGCCCTTAAAAACGTACGTGAAGCTCCCGGCCATGATCTCGTGGTAGATCAACTGGAAAATCTCGTTCCCGCTCTGGTGAACTATTTCAGCACCGATGCTATCGATGGCTGGATTTACCGGCGTAACAAGGACGGCGTCCTGTTGCCCTGGTTAATCGACAGTATAGAATACGTTTCGCCAAGGGAGGGACGGCCTTTCGTCAGTATCCAGTTGCTTGCCAATACGGTCTGGGCCGCCAATCGTGTCAGCGATAATGTTCCTGACCAGTGGCGCAGCGGAATGACGAATGCCATCCTGTTTTACCAGCGTGAAATGGGCGGCCTTTCCATTCCTGACCTTCTGGCAAGAAAAGGCTTTTACAAGGAATGTCCCGAATTCAAGGCAGAATACGAATTGCAGGCACAACGCTTCCAGACATTCCAGCCTTTTTATGGAAAGCAGTTTCTGGCACGCAATTCGTGCTTTCTCATCAAAAACGAGGACAAGGTCAGCTATAGCCTGGAATTGTTGCGGATTCTGCCGGGAACGACAGTCAAATGCATCAATGACGAAGAAATGCGGGAACGCCGTATTGAAACCCACTCTGACCGCCGCAGCTTCATTGACAACGATTTCAGCAAGATTCCGCTTCATTGCTATATGTATATGTTCCATCTGGAATTGCACCAGAATATCTGGGTCCATGTACAGAATCTGGAAGAGTACCAGTACAAGCCTGAATTGCGAACGAAACTGGTGCTTCCTCCGGAACACCGGACACTGATCGATATCCTGACGTCTCACAGCGATATCCTGATGGACGATATTATCGAAGGCAAGTCCGGTGGAACGACTATCCTGTGCATGGGAGCAGCCGGTCTGGGCAAGACCCTGACGGCAGAAGTGTATTCCGAAGTCGTCGGAAAACCGCTGTATCGTGTCCATTCAGGCCAGTTGGGAACCTCTGCAGTCAGCGTTGAATCCGCCCTTTCCGACATCCTGCGTCGCGCCGCCCGCTGGGATGCCATCCTGCTTCTGGACGAGGCAGATGTCTATATCCGCAAACGCGACAACGACCTTCAGCATAACGCTATTGTTGCCGAATTTTTGCGGACACTGGAATATTTCGATGGATTGCTCTTCATGACGACCAACCGCGTCGATGACGTTGACGATGCCATTTTGTCCCGGTGTATCGCGGTTATCCGTTATGAAACGCCATCGCGCGACGATGCCGTCAAGTTATGGAAATCCCTGTCCAGCCAGTTCGAGGTTGACCTTTCCGATCACCTGATCGAGAAGCTGGTTCGCGATTTCCCGAATTCCAGTGGTCGAGACATCAAGGAACTGCTCAAGCTGACCAGCCGCCTCTGTATGAGTACGGATTCTCCCGTAACTCTTGAAGCGTTCCATCAGTGCGCTGTCTTCCGGGGACGAAAACAATAAGGAAAGAAATAAACGAATAAGAAAGGCGAATATTCGCATTTCTTATTCCAATCTTGTCCGGCATCCAAAAATCGTCCGCAATGCTAGAATATATTTTTCAATCATTCATTTTCTTCTCACATGTCTTCCATACCCGTCAGTTACATCGATCCGGTCTTTCGTCCACCCAGTGAAGCGAATTCGCTTATTCTTCAGGTAACTAACGGATGTAGCTGGAACAAATGCACGTATTGCGACATGTATACGCAACCGCAGAAAAAATTCAGCGTCAAGCCAGAAGAAGATGTCATCGGTGAAATAGAATGGTTCAGCAAGCGTTATTCCGGTATCCAGAGAGTTTTTTTGGCCGATGGGGATGTCATCGCCCTGCCGACCAAACGCATTCTGGCCATTCTGAATGCCATTCGTGAAAAGCTTCCCAGTGTAACCCGGGTGGCCTCCTACTGTTCACCGCGCAATGTCGTGCGCAAACCTACCGAAGAACTGAAGGCACTGTATGCTGCCGGGTTGAAACTCGTGTATGTCGGAGCCGAATCCGGCGATGATTTTGTGTTGAAAAGTATTAACAAGGGTGACACACACGATTCCATTGTCGATTCCCTGAACCGTCTGGGTGAAGCGGGTATCAAACGTTCGGTCATGATCATCAATGGAGTGGGCGGTACGAAATTCTCCGAACAACATGCCCTCAATTCAGCCCTGCTTGTCAATAAAACCCAGCCGGAGTTTCTGGCGACTCTGGTGCTGAACCTGCCTCATGGAGAAGACCGTTTCCAGCAGGGTTATGGTGGGCAGTTCGTCAGAATGACGCAGCATGAGCGGTTCAAGGAAATCCGGCAGTTTGTCGGTGCTCTTGAACTTGAATCCACGATCTTCAGAAGTGATCATGCATCCAACCAACTTGTTTTGAAAGGCGTTCTTGGAAAAGACAAAACACGTTTGCTCGAGCAGATCGATACCGCCATCGAACGTCCGGAAGAAGCCCATTTGCGTGCCGAGTGGATCAGACCTTTTTAAACAACATCAACTCTCATCCGGATACGATGCTGCATTCGATCAGGATACCGGAAAATGGTCAAAAGCGGATAGTTCCACTTCAGGAAGAAAGCCATTTTCTCCACTACCGATTCCCGTACCCGCAAAGTGCATTATGTGATCGAGACCGGACAGCAGGAAATTCTTGCGCTGGCAATGCCCGTTATCCAAAAAATGGAATTCATTGCTGACTTCGACGAGCTGAGAAATATCAAAAAAGCCCCGAATTCAATTCGGAGCCTCTTCCAGGAAACGGGAAGACGGAATCAAAGGGATCGTCTCGTTTTTTACAGAAAAACGAAACGATCCATCAAAATACTATAGTGGTAAAACAACCCGCTCGAAACGTTCATTCAGAATGAGCGCAGATGCTTCGTAAAAGGCAAAGCCACCGCATAGTATGCCAATGTAACCGGCCACGGTATGCAGCAAATGGCTTTCCATGAAATTGGCCATGGCCAGAAGGAAGAAAAGAACAACCAGCGTCCCGAAAATACATTTTCCTATCGTATTGCCCTTTAATGTGCAAAGGAAAAGTACTGTCGTAAAAAGTCCCCACATCGTGAGATACCAACCCATCGAGGCGGAATCAGCCGATGTCAGGCCTGTATGAGGTGCCACCCAGATAAAAATCAGGGTCAACCAGAAAGAACCATAAGAAATGAAAGCCAGTGCGCCGAAACCGTTGGCTCGTCGCCATTCCAGTATTCCGGCAATAATCTGGGCGACTCCTCCAAAAAATACGCCCATACTCATAATCATCACACTTAAAGAAAAGAAACCCGCATTCTGGATATTCAGCAATATGGTTGTCATTGCAAATCCAAAAAGCCCTAGTGGGGCTGCGTTGGCAAAAATTTGATTTTGTCGTGTTTTCATTGGGTCAGTTATTAGGCAAAAAATAGATACAAGATTTTTCCGTTCCTGCAGCAGCAAACCAAAGTTTCCTGCCGAAAAGTACAACCATCTCCTTTCTTCAAGCTTTATCTGGATAAAAAGAATCCCGGGATGTTTTCATAACCTGCTCACGATTTTCCAATCACCGATTGAACAATCAGGGCAATAAAACATTGAACCATAAGCAACAAAGATTGGTTTTATTGCTTTAACAAGTAATACGAAACAATACCCGTGAAATCCCATTCATTAACATTTATTGCCAAGATAAAATCGAGCAAGCACTCTACCATAACTTTTTGAATTTTGCTGGAAATTTTCCAATACACAGAAAGTCGTACTGAAAAACTTTCTGAAAAAAAGAAAGGCAGAATCAGGAAATCATGAAAAATGTGCCAGACAGTTTATTCAAAAGCTCCCGGAATAGAGCCATTCACCGGAAATCAAAAAATTCACAATCGGTTATAAACGTCATTTTCGAACGTTTTCCGGATGTAAACCGTTGTATGAATGACATATTCAACCGGCCCCCACTTTGCCACTTCCGGAGGAAATTGAATTTCATCCATGAAATTTTCTGATGGCAAAGATGAGAAAAATGCATTCCAGACTGGCAAATTGCCAAATTATTTGATTTAATGTTTCGTTTTACCCGATCAATATCCGGATAGTCTGGCATGAACGTTGATACACCGCTTTTAATTACCTTTATTGTTTATATCGTTGCAACCACAGGAATCGGTTTCATTGCCTACAGGGCAACGCGAAATCTGTCAGACTATATTCTCGGTGGACGCCGTCTTGGCAGTTTCGTAACCGCCATGTCTGCCGGTGCATCCGATATGAGTGGATGGCTTTTGATGGGATTGCCAGGTGCCGTCTTCCTGTCGGGCCTGTCTGAGAGCTGGATTGCCATTGGCCTTGTAATCGGTGCATGGTTTAACTGGCTGCTGGTTGCCGGACGTCTCCGTGTCCATACCGAATACTGTGGCAATGCCCAGACACTTCCGGATTACCTGACAAACCGTTTTGAAGATACCAGCAAGATCCTGCGAATTCTCTCGGCACTCGTCATTCTGATTTTCTTTACGATTTACTGTTCTTCCGGCATGGTGGCAGGTGCCCGCCTGTTTGAAAGCACCTTCGGCCTTTCCTATGATGTGGCCTTGTGGATCGGGGCTTTCGCGACAATTACCTACGTCTTTATCGGTGGCTTTCTTGCTGTCAGCTGGACGGATACCGTTCAGGCGACTCTTATGATTTTCGCTCTGATGGTCACTCCCCTGTTCGCCATTCTGGCGATCGGTGACGTGCCAACTGCCCTGACCATGATTGCGACAGAAACCCCCAGCAAACTGGATATGTTCAAGGGTCTGGACTTCATCGCGATCATTTCCCTGCTGGGATGGGGACTTGGCTATTTCGGACAACCGCACATACTGGTTCGTTTTATGGCAGCCGACTCTGTCAAATCCATTCCCAAAGCACGTCGTATCAGTATCACATGGATGATCCTTTGCCTGACCGGTGCGGTTGCAACCGGCTTTTTCGGCATTTCCTTTTTCTCGGACAATCCTTCGCTGGCTGCCGGAGTCATGAAAAACAACGAAGCCATTTTCATGGAACTGACCAAAATCCTGTTCAATCCATGGATAGCAGGTGTGGTACTGTCTGCCATTATGGCTGCCGTCATGAGTACCTTGAGTTGCCAGTTGCTGGTCTGCTCCAGTGCACTGACTGAAGATTTCTACAGAGCGTTCATTCGCCGCGGAGCCGGACAGAAAGAACTGGTCTGGGTCGGACGCCTTATGGTCATGCTGGTTTCCATCGTTTCCATCGTTATTGCATTCGATCCGAACAACAAGGTGTTAAGTCTCGTTGCCTATGCATGGGCTGGCTTTGGTGCCGCCTTCGGTCCGGTTATTCTGCTGTCACTCATCTGGAAACGCATGACACGAAATGGCGCACTGGCAGGCATCTTCATCGGCGCTGCGACTGTCATTCTCTGGAAGACATACCTTGACCAGCTGGGCGTTTATGAAATCATTCCGGGATTCATTTTCTGCACTATCGCCATCATCCTCGTCAGCCTGTTTGGCAAAAAGCCATCTGACACCATGACTACCCAATTCGAAAAAGCGGACAAGGCCTATCATGAAGCGATGGTCGAACTTCACGGCAATGGCAGAAAAAAGAACGAAGCACAATAAGAAATAATGAAGTGATTCCGGATGAAATGGATACCTTCCGTTTCATCCGGATTTTCCCAATTCACCATTGAATTCTTGAATCAGCTTCGCAATATGTAGCGACTTGAGCCATACCGAAATCATACTTATCCCGAAGACGGCACACTGTTCACACGGCAAACGACAACGCCGCTGAAGATTGCTCTGTCAGCGGCGTTTTATTCTTTGGTTGCGGGGGCAGGATTTGAACCTACGACCTTCGGGTTATGAGCCCGACGAGCTGCCAGACTGCTCCACCCCGCGTCTGTAAGCATAGAATTATAAAGGAAACGTCCTCCCTTTACAAGGGAAAATAAGTATATTGAAAGCATGAATCCATTATTTCTTCGATTTTTTCGTTCTTTTTGTCCATTCCGCCAGTCTTTTTCTCTCCTTCTTTTGAAGTTTGGCAAAAGAGGGTAAGATGGCCTTCGTTTTGATAAAGCAGTATGAGACTTCTGTTGACCTGCTTTATACTTGTGCATTCGATTGTTTTTGACTTTTTAAGACCGGCAAGCGTTCCGATTCATGAAATTCTGTTCACAATGCGGCCATCCAGTCATTATCGACATTCCTCCTCTGGACAATATGCCGAGGCATGTTTGTCCCAATTGCAAAACGATTCATTATGAAAACCCCAAGATCGTCGTCTGCAGCATCCCCGCTTGGGAATCGAAATCACAGGAAACATCAATTCTGCTATGCCGTCGGGCGATAGAGCCACGTCACGGTTTCTGGACACTGCCAGGCGGTTTCATGGAGAATGACGAAACGACGGAACAGGCTGCTGTGCGGGAAACGCAGGAAGAAGCCGGTGCGAATGTGAAGATATCGAAACTGTTTTCACTGATGAACCTGCCCGTTTACCACCAGGTGCATCTCTTTTATCTGGGTCAGCTTGAAAACACGGAATTTTCTCCGGGTGAAGAAACACTGGAAACGCGCCTGTTCCGTGAAAGTGAAATTCCCTGGGATAATCTGGCTTTTTCAACGATAAAATACGCATTGAAGTTTTATCTTGAAGACCGGAAGAAGATTCTGAATGGTGGCCACTTCGGTTTCCATACACTGGATCTGACGAAATAAACGGCATCAGGTATTTGATTGATTTTTACGAACTGGAGATTGTATTTTATGGCGACGTATCCCATTTTCCTCAGCTACAGCTGGGCTGAACAGGATGGCACTGAAAGAATAACGAGTCTGATGGAAAATTACCGGATTGCCACAGAAGGGTTTGCCTATGAATACTACAGCGTCTCGAAAGACGACCCTGTCCAGTTCTTGCCGTCCAACAAGGCACTTGCCAATGCAATCGAGACACAAATGAAAGAATGTTCGTGCTTGGTCATTCTGGCTGGTGTATATGAAGAATTCAAGCGCTGGATCAATCTCGAACTGGATGCAGCCAAAAAACTGAAAATTCCCGTGATTCTGGTCGAGGCTGTCAGCCCGAAACACACGAATTTCAAGGAAAAGAGAGCGGCTGTCGCAACGGTAAAATGGGACGTAAAGGAACTCGGTGACGCTATCGTTCAGCACGCCAGAATAAAGAAATAATTTCCATTTTCCACATTGCAGCTTATCAGAAGATGCAAGATCCACTTTTCTATTTCAGATTGACTGTACAGCATGATCCCATGGCTCAAACAGGACGATCCATTCCCTGACATTTCCTGCGCGCTGGATGAAACGACCGGTTTTCCCGGACTGCTGGCAGCCGGAGCGGATTTGTCGCCTGAACGACTGGTAGAGGCATATCGCCAAGGGATTTTTCCCTGGTTTTCTGAAGGACAGCCGATTTTGTGGTGGAGCACAAACCCGAGAATGATTCTTCCTACTGACGCTTTCGTCATCTCCCACAGTCTGAAAAAAAAGCTGAGGCAAATCCATAAAAGCATCCATTCAGACGGCAGATGGAAACTGACTTTCGATACGGCTTTCGAGAGAGTCATCCTTGAATGTGCCGGCCCCAGAAAGCATGCCAGCGGCACCTGGATCACTGAAGAAATCATCCTGAGCTATATTGCTCTCCACAGGATGGGGATTGCACATTCTTCGGAATTGTGGCTTGACAACCAACTGGTAGGTGGCGCATATGGCCTTTGTCTGGGTAAGATGTTTTTCGGGGAATCGATGTTCGCCCGCATCAGCGATGCGTCCAAAGCCGCTTTGGCCCATCTGGTTTTCTTTTTAAGACAAAACGGTATCGAACTGATCGATTGCCAGCAGGAAACCGCTCATCTTGCTTCTCTGGGAGCCCATCCGGTTTCAAGGGAAATGTTCAGCGAACATCTTCGTCACGTCATTGATTTGCCGTCTGTTTCTTCCTGGGACACGACAGAGAACTGCCCACTCTGTCATGGTTTTGAATAAACCCATGAAGTATAAAAGGGTTACTTACGATACAATATTCATAGCCTGAAACACGCAATCATTGGATTGCCATTTTGATCAGCGGGTTAACCTGTCAATAAAGTGAGATCATGATCCCAAATTTTATGTATGCCGCAATCCGGCCGTTTCTGTTTTCACTCGATCCGGAAAACGCCCATCATTTTACGATCTCGT
>JAEXJM010000046.1 GCA_023449275.1 Pseudomonadota bacterium
CCCCCCCCCCCCCCCCCCCCCCCCAAGACTTTGTCGGCTTCTGCGCTCATTTTGACGGCTTTATGGGGCTATATTCGGGGTTCCTTGTGTCTTGTCTTTTTTATTATTATTTTTTTGTTAATCCATGTCAATATTTCACTGGGGGGATGTCCTGTTTTTTGTTGCCGGAGAGACAACAGGTCTACTCCATCGATATCTGTGGCCAATCCGGGAAAAGCCCGAAACAGGAAAAGTCCTGTCATGTAAAGGGTCAGCCGGATAGCCCCGACAAAGTGTCAAAATCCGGAAAAGAAACAGGGACACGGTTTACATGTCCCTGAACAGTTTTTGCCTTCCCTTTCCGACAATCAGAAACTGTGTGTGATCCCGAGCTGGACGCCCGTCACGGACTCCCTTGCCGCACCGTTATTGTTGTAAATGCTGCCGACGAAAGTATTGTCACTGTCGGTATAGGAAACCATGCCATAAAGCTGCGTCCGTTTCGACAGGTTATAGGTATAACCCAAAGCGTATTTGTCGACATCCCCATCATGAGCTGTCTTATCGACGGAAGCCCGATTGTACGAGGCATTGATGGTTCCCATGCCCATACTGTACTGGATACCTACCAGCCATTCCTTCTGGTCGATCGGTGTGTCGACATCCAGATCGAGGTCGGGAATCGATGAGAGGTTCTTGAGCTTGCTTCCCTGATAGCCGACCGAAAAACGCCAGTCCCCAAGGGTATAGGCGCCCCCGATGTTCCAGACAAACGATTTGTTGGAATCTGCCTGCCGATTGTAGTTGGTCATCAGGGAAACCGGGCCATTGTCGTAGCGAAGCGATCCGCCGAAACCGGCATTGTAGATGTCACCGTTTACCCCGGCAGGCTTGTCATGTTCGTTCGCGCTCAAAGTATATGTCAGCCCGACGATGAAACCGGCGAATTCCGGGCTGTCATAGCGGATGGTGTTGGAAAGTTGCTCGCTGCGCAACAGATTGTATTTCGCCAGCGCCGAGCCGGTTGCCGCCTGCAAAAAGGGATCGAGTTCGGTAAAGTATTCGGAAGACATTTCATTGACGCGTCCCAGACGAACACGACCCCACGGCCCTTCCAGGCCGACGTTGGCGGCTCCTGTCCAGTCGATCGTCTTACCCCGGTTGCCCAATGCCCGTGAAATGGAATCGTCCAGACTGTACGTTTCCTTGTTGGTTCCGTCCGGCAACTGGAGTTGCCGCTCAAGCTGGAAAGTCGCCCTGATCCCGTTGCCCAGGTCTTCCGCCCCCCTGAAACCGATCACATTGGCGGCACTTTCATCCATCCGGGTACTGCTGCCGGTTTCCTTGACGAATCCGGTATCGACCGTCCCGTAAATGGAGACCCGGGGTTCCGCATGGGCCGACAGGGCCACTCCCAGTACGGTCAGGGCAATCAGTTTCTTGTTCATTGGCAAAATATCCTGAGGAAGATTGATTTTCAGGCAGGCCCATATGCCCGCGTATGGGCCTGCATTATATAGACAAACCCATCAGATGAGAATAATTATCATTCACAATGTCATCATTTTATTCAAAAAAAAGCATTGTCGGCCTTTTTTGGCGAACAATGCTTTTTCCACGGGATGCCCTGCCCTCTTTCGTGCCGGCAACGGGAAATGGATTATGCTCCTGTTATTCCCTGTGTGACGGGTTCGGTACTTCCCCCGTCCAATGACTGTGCGATCATCGCTTCCCATGTTTCACGAATGGCGGCCCATTGTTTGTACTGTATCTGTTTTGAATAGGCGTCTTCGGCATAAGAACAGCTTCCCGTGATTTCGGCCATTTCTTTCAGTTCTTTCTGCATGGTTTCCCAGCCCTCGTTTTCTTTCGTGCGTGTGGCGATGATGTTTTCGATCAGTGCCTTGAGACAAACAAGATATCCGGCTTCTTTCGATTTGTCCGGTTGCGGTTCGGCGATTGCCGCAATGAATTGCCTGTGATAGAAAGGATTGCTGATATTGGGGGTCATTCCCGGCATCATGGCCGCCACTTCCACTGCCACGGCCTGACGGTAGGTGACGGGCAAGGCATTGAACCAGTCGATGATGTTTTCCAGAGACGATTTCATAAAAAAATGATCCTTAAGCAGAGATATCCGTGCCGGTGTCGGACAAACCCGAATCCGGCCGGTGAAAAGAATGGGCACACGGCAAACGCAACCGTACCCGTCATGATAGCGGAAAAAACCCGTAAGAAAAAACCGCAGGAAAACGCACCGGCCTGAAACCGTCGGGGACGGTCAGGAACGGGGGCGCTTTCGTGTGTTTTCAGGTGTCAGGGCAAAGCGCCTAAACCGGACGGCTGAATCGGAGGATGCGGTTATAGCTTTCGACCGCGTTGCTGTATCGCTTCATCATCAGGTTGAACGATTTCGCCGTTTTCTTTTTTTTCATGTATTTGTAAACCGTGATCATGCCTTCCAGTTGTCCGATGATGCTGTTCAGTTCGTTACTGCCTTCCCATTGCGAATAGTTTGCGTCCAGCGCTTTTTCCAGATTCTTCACGGACTGTTCCAGGTCGATGGCGATCCTGTCGCCCGCCACATATTTTGCATTATCGGCGATGCTGTTTTCAGGGTTGTCGAACAGGCTCACCAGATCCTGTCCATAGAGCAGGCTCTGTTCGGCATAATAAGGAACCATATTTCCCTGTGACTTGAATACAGCCATTCTCCGCAGGGTTTCGGTACGTTGTTCACGGATGAGGATCGCGCCGATATCGTTCATGGCATCGATCAGTTTCGTGTAATCCGCTTTCAGGATCGGCAAAACGACCTGCCCTCCTGCCAGATCGTCGCGGCGGTAAACCTGATCCCTGAAGTAAGGCAGGCTGCTCCGCTCATCCTGAAGCAGTTTTTCTCCTGCCGCCACAGCAGCTGTCACGGCGACATTCAGTTCAGGAGAAACCGTTGCGTTCACCGCCAGGCCTTTTTTGAAAGAAGCGATCCCCTTTTCCAGCCCGCTGACAACCGGGAAGGAAATCGTATCGGTCGGTCTGGCTTTCATCGTATGGTTCGTCAGGGTATTGTAGGAAGGCCACAGGCTCCAGTTGCCGACCATGATGCTGTTGTATCCGGCAATGTAATCGTTGAGCTTGCCGGTGACGAGGTCGTTTTTGTCCTTGACGAGCTTCAATGCTCCGGTATTCGATTCGAGAACCGCCCCTTCGGATTCGGATATGAGGCGCTGCTGGTTGACTGCCTCAACCACCGTCGGAATGAGGACGACACAGCCGGAAAGGCTGCAGATCAGTGCACCGAGAACGGCAACGCGGCCTAAAGTGGAAATTCGCATTTTGGTGTCCGTAAAAGGAATGATGGTCTGAAAAAAGAATCCTGTTATTATTCCAGAGATCGCTCCTTTTTTGTTTCTTTATGCCCAAAAATGCATTTTCAGGGCAGAAATGGACAAAAAACAGTGAAATGGCTTTCCATATGTCTCAAGTCAGTATCGGCAGGCGTGTGCCGTTTTCCATCGCCGGACGGCACTTTTTTCAGGGCCGGCAAACCAGACCGCGCCCTGTTCTGAAGAAAAGAGGCGATAACGACTGACCGACAGGTCAATGCATCACATTCCAGGGTATGTGAACACCCGTTTAAAACCGTCAATGATATTTTCCATGAGCCATTCAATCGCCTGATAAATGACAATATTCCCTCTGGAATACCCGATACGATCCGTAAATGAACTCATAAAACCAGTAAAGGATCCGGGCCATGAAAATCAATTATTCAACGTCTTCATTCATGACAGGCATATTGGGCATCGCAGGTCTTTTCTGTCTGTCCTTGCCCGCACAGGCCGCCACGGTAAACGGCGTCATCAACGCGACGATCACCCTGACAGGTGCCTGTTCCATCAACGGAAGCACTCCTGTCGCCGGGGCGACATGGGGAACCCTGAATTTCGGTTCGCAATCGACCCTGTTCACGACCGCTACGGCACAGGTCACCGGTACCGGTTCCTCACCGATTTCCCTTCAGTGCGCAACCACGACACCCCCGACACTGACGATCATAAGCGGAACCAATGACAGCAATGCCGGATCGGGCCACACGCATGCGATGGCGAATGGCGCCCACTATGTTTCCTACGATGTCTATACGGATGCAGGCCACACCAGCAAGATCGCCAACGGCACGGCCTTTTTCACCAGCGCCAACAACGGCTCGACCGAAAACGTGAACATCTACGGGCAGGCAACCGGCGCCAGCGGTTTGCAACCGGGTACATATACCGATACCCTGACTGTCCAGCTGACGTACTGACCGGATGACGCAAAATGGGAAGGCTGAAAGCGCTTTCAGCGATATGTACCGGTGCATGTCTGCTGCCTCTGCCCGTTTTGGGGGACTGCACCCTGAGTGCCTCCCCATCGGGATGCCCTTTTCAGGTACAGGCCGTGATCCAGAACGGCTGTCTGGTTTCCGGAGGAACCGGGACGCCTGTATTCGGTACGCTCGATTTCGGTACCCAGCCGTCACTCTCGACGCAAACTGTCAGTGCCTCGCTCGTTTCCAGCGCTTCATGGCAATTGAACTGTACTCCCGACATGAGCCTGACGATGACGCTGGATGGGGGACAGAACTATAACGGGGGCCGCCGCCTCGCCAGAACGGGTGGAGGCACGCTTCTTTACCAGCTCTACTCTGACGCGGCATGGCAAAACGCCATCCAGCAGAATCAGGCTGTCACGATTTCGAGTACAGGAACCGGAAACAATATTACCCTGCCTGTTTACGGCCGGATGAGCCTGCCGGGCAATGCGGCACCGGGAACCTATGCCGATACTGTCGTGGTCACGCTGTCATGGTAGAGCCGATTGTATTTGACCGGGCGTCCATAAAAAAACGCCTTTCTTTATTCAGGATTTGAAACCATGATGGGACTGACAGACCTCTTCGGAGAAAAGAAAACGGCAAGCTGGTTCCTGACGCTCGTGATCGCTTGTCTGACAAGCGCTCTGCTTCCTGCAAGGGCAGCGGTATTGATCTGGCCGACCAATATTTTTATCGACAGCAAGGAAAAAGGAGCGGCATTGTGGCTTGAAAACCGGGGTGAAACCGTGCAAACCTACCAGATGCGCCTCTATGCATGGTCACAAAACGACGGAAAAGACGAACTGGGTGAACAAAACGGTATCGTCGGCAGTCCTCCCATCATGGAGATCGAACCGGGAAAACGCCAGCTCATCCGGCTTATACGAACCCGAATGCCACCTCCGGGCACAGAGCTGACTTACCGGATCATCCTTGATGAAATACCGTCAGTACAGGCAGAAGAACCGGACAAGGCCAATGGTGTGAAGTTCAGGATGCGTTATTCCATTCCGGTCTTTGTTTTCGGTGAGGGGCTTTCCAGCCAGTCCCTTCCGGGAAATGAGGAACAGGATACGGACAAGCCGCTCATCGCATCCCACCTTTCATGGCGTATCAAAAACGGCAGCAAACAGAAAATGCTCGAGATCAGCAACAGTGGCCCGGTACACGTCCATTTGCGCAATCTTACCTTTGCCGGTACGGCAGGGACAGAGACCAACCCGCGCGGCCCTGCCGGTTACATCCTTCCACATACCACAATGAGCTGGCCTGTAACGTCCGGCATGGGTTCCGGCCCGATACTTCTGGCTCTTGTCAACGGCAAACAACTCATCAGAATAAATGCCGCCAATGCCGAAGAAGCCGATTAAAGGGAAACCGTGCCCGCTGACAGCCAGACCCGATACCTGCCATTGTCCGGTTTCCGGAAACGTTTCGGGAAAAACCGTTACCCGCACTCTCCTGTCCATCCTCGTTTCCCATCTTCTGATGATGGGCCTGCCGGCCGTTTTGTCTTTCAATGTTTACGCTCAGGAAAGGAAACCGGATACTTCTTCCACGAAACGGACACCGGAAATGAACCTGTATCTGGAGCTGGTGTCCAATGACCGGCCCACCGGCCATGTCGCACCGATCCGATACAAGAACAATGAATACTGGGTCAATACACGCGATCTGGCCGCAGCCGGAATCCCGTCCGCCCCCTGGCAACACCAGCTCTCATCATCCGGGGATACCGATATTTCCCTGAACATGGCCAAAGGGGTCACAGTCCATTACGACAGCCTTGCCCAGCAGCTGAAAATCGATATACCGGCTGGCAGTCTCCCGGAACAGAATGTCGATTTACAGGAAAAGCGCCCGTTCTATCCGCCGCAGGCCGGACTTGGCATGTTGCTGAATTACGATGTCTATACCAGGAAAAACCATGAGGCAGGCAGCAGTGCCAGCGCATGGAGCGAATTCCGTTTTTTCAGCCCGTATGGCAGCCTGTCCAACACCGGCATTTACCGGCACGCTTTTTCTGACGGCATGTCTGAAGAACAGAACGGCTATATCCGCTACGACACGCGCTGGCAATATTCGGACGAAGTCCGCATCCTCACCTATGAAGCCGGTGATCTCGTGACACGGGCACTTTCATGGAACAATCCTGTCCGTATCGGCGGTATCCAGATCTCGAAAAATTTCAGTGTCCGGCCCGATATCATCACTTATCCCCTGCCCCGGTTTTCAGGGACTGCCGCCGTCCCCTCGACACTCGATTTGTATCTCGACGGTTACCACACACAAGGCAATCAACTGAATCCCGGGCCGTTTTCCGTCACGACAACACCGTTCGTCAACGGAGCCGGTGAAGCCGTGGTCGTGACGACCGATGCACTGGGCAGGCAGGTATCGACTGCCATGCCCTTTTATGTGACAGGGGAACTGCTGAAAAAGGGTTATACCGATTATGCCGCCAGTTTCGGCGTCCTGCGCCGGAATTACGGCATTGCCAGTGCCGATTATGGCAGGCTCGCCTATAGCGGCAGCCTCCGGTATGGACTGACGGACAGTCTGACGCTCGGAACGCATGTCGAAGGTGGAAAATCCCTTACCGTGGGTGGTCTGGGGGCGACTGTACGGCTGGGCATGTTCGGTGTCGCCAATGCCTCATACAGCGCCAGCTCGGCCAGCGGGTCGCGTGGCAGACAATGGACAGGCGGTTACCAGTACACGAACAAAAATTTCAATGTCGCTGCCCAGCTCATCCGGTACAGCCGTGACTGGCGCGACCTGTCGACGGTCGGAAGCTGGCAACGTCCCTACAGGCAAAGCATGCAAATCACGGCAGGGATTCCACTGGGTCGTTTCGGCAACTTGAGCGGCGGTATTTTTTCGATCAGAAACGATGACGACAGCACTACCCGCCTGACGAACCTGACCTGGAGCATCACGCCCGGCAACTTCGGCACTTTCTATTTCTCGGCCAACAAATCCGGTAACGATGGCAACTGGTCCGGATTCATCCAGTGGATTCTGCCGTTCGGCCAGCAGAACAGGGATACCGTCTCGGCTACGGTAACCCGCAATGAACAAAGGGAATACTCGCAGCGCTTCGATTACAGCCGTTCCGTTCCGACCGACGGGGGATTTGGCTGGAATCTGGGATACGGTTTCGATTCATCCGGCCCCAATTACCGTCAGGCAGACGTGACATGGCGAAATGACAAAATGCAAATGCGCGGGGGATTTTACGGCCCGGAAAACAATAACACGACCTGGGGCGAGATGAGTGGCGCGTTAGTCCTGATGGACAAATCCCTCTTTGCCGCCAACATGATTCAGGACTCGTTTGTGCTTGTCTCGACGGATGGGGTACCGGACATACCGGTACGGTATGAAAACAACCTGATCGGATCGACCGACACCGCCGGGCACCTGATGGTGTCATCCGTTCCCGGCTACTATGCCGCCAAATACGAAATCGACCCTCTGAATCTGCCTCTGGACATGCAAGTGCCTGAAGTGGAAAAACGTGTTGCCGTCAAGGGTGGAAATGGCTATCTGATGCACTTTCCCGTAAAACGGACCCTGCCTGTCGAAATCCGGTTGACCGACAGCAACCAGAAGCCATTGCCTGCCGGATCCGTTGCCAGACTGGCGTCTGGCAAGGTTTCGCCTGTCGGGATGGATGGATTCGCCTGGTTCGATGACGCCGACCCCGAAAACCATGTCACGGTATCCCTCCCGGACGGAAAGCGGTGCCATGCCAGCTTTCATATCGACAGAAAAAAAGCCCACGGCACGATCTCGAGGATCGGCCCGCTGGAATGCATCAGAAAGTGAGCCTATGACACCACTGACAACAAACGACTTCCATATCCGCCTGAAAAAACGGTGCTTTTGTCTGGCGGCACTGCTTTACCTGCTGTTACCGGCCATGGCCGGCGCCGCACCGGGTTGTCAGGCCTCCACCGGTACCGGTACGGCTTCTTATGGCACGCAAACCTCCATCAGGGTCAACAGCAGTACCCAGAACACTTCCATTGCCAATGCGGGCGTGCAGTGCGGCGGTTCATTGCTGAACGTTCTGGGCGCTCCCGGCTATATCCATGCCGTGGTTTCAACTGCCAAAGGTTCCAGACTGACCAATGCCGCGGGTGATGCCATTCCCTACCAGATTTTCGCCGACCAGACTTACACGTATCCGATCACGCCGGGGACGGCCATGAACTATTACAATGCCACCCTTCTGAATCTTCTGGGGCTGACCGGCAGCAACAACGCTCCCCTGCCGATGTACTTCAGGACGGTAACCGGTGCCCTGAACCTCAGCAGCGGAACCTATACCGATACGGTGACGGTAAACTGGAGCTGGAGCATCTGTACACTGATCAGTGCCGGCAATCTGTGCATCGGCCCCGTCAATACCGGTACTACGTCGAGTATCGTGAATATCAGCCTTCAGATCACGAATGACTGCATCATCAATGCCCCCGATATCCGCTTCGGGACGGCTCCACTGATCAGCGCTTTTTCCCCAGTCACCCAAACCATCAGCGTCCAGTGCACAAAAGGTACCAGCTATACCGTCGGGCTTTCCGATGGCAGTAATGCCTCGGGTGGCCAGCGGCGAATGGCAAACGGTGGCCATTACATCAACTATGAAATCTATCAGGGAACAGGCGGCACGACGCGATGGGGATCGTCGGCCGGCCAAACCCGCGCTTCAGGCAGCGCAGACGTCAATCCGGGAGCCGGAACGGGCAATACGACACAGGGGTTTGTCTATCATTCGCAGATACTGTCCGGACAGGCCACACCACCGGCAGGAACGTACACCGATACTGTCGTGATCAGTGTCGGTTTCTGAAAGGGAAACCGGCGGTCATGGCATGTCCTGAACCGGAAAGGAAATGAAAAAGGTGACGGCAACGTCACCTTTTCGAAGCCGGAAATCCGGCAGGCGGGACGAACGGACAATCAGTCGTCTTTCAGCATTTCGTCGAGTTCGCCGCTTTCGACGAGATCCAGCAGTTCCGGCAATGCACCGACATGATCGTAACCGATGAAAATCTGGGGCAAAACGTGGCGTTCGGAACGGGCCCACATTTCAACGGCCAGTTTCATATCGGTATCGACAAGCAGTTTTGTACATTCAATACCTCTGGCTTCGAAAATCTGTGCAGCGATATCACAAGCCTTATGGCCTTCAACGCAGTACATCTCAACTTTTTTGGTCATCTTGATCCTTCGATTCGTTAAGGTGGAAAGGACAGAAAACTGTCATGCATCGATTGCAATTTCAATATTATATACGAGTTCGGAAACAGATTTTTTCGAACCCGGGAGAATGTTTTCTTGCATGGTTCCAAAACAAACCGTTCCATTTCACGCGAACAGGCCATAACCGGACAGAAGGCAGCCCTGCCATTCCGTCTCCGGTATCTTTTCCCGGCCCCCTTTGAACCCTGAACGCGATACTTCCTCCTTTCAGGGCCATGCTCTTCCTTTGACATATCTCAGACGACGTATAAATAAGCCATTTCATGGCTATGGAAACCCGACATTTATGAATACCATGTTTCCATGAACATCTAGAATACAGATAACTGTTCTTTTATACAGTCATATTATTTTTTTCAATAAACTGGGAGATAGACATGGATTTCGAATTTGCTGTGCTTGAATTTCCTGAAACAAAAGTGGCCGGTATCAAAACCGGAACGAACCTGCAAAACATGCAAAAAGACTGTGCCGCCCTGTGGGAATCCTTTGGCCCCAGAGTATATGGCGAACTGGCCATGCACCAGTCCATCCCCGAGATGCCTGCCACATACGGCATCTGGAAAATGATCGACAAGGACAGGTTCGAATACTGGGCTGCCATTGAAATCGATTCGGAAGACAAACTCCCTGCAGATCTGGAGATTTTGACCCTTCCGCTCAGCATGTATGTGACCTGCCAGGTTCCCGGCATATCCAAACTGGGGGATGCTTACCGGGAAGCATACGAACAATGGCCCGGATCGCAAACCGATTACGTTCTCGACAAGGAAGGTATCGGTTTCGAGCATTATCCCTACCGGTGGCAAAAGGAAGACGAGTTCGAGATTTATGTGCCTGTGAAAATGAAGCGTCTGGGCTGATCATCATCCGGCACCGGTTCATGCAGGAAAGCCCACGTTTTCGTGGGCTTTTTTACGTGGCATCATTCCCCTTTCCGCCATCTTCCCGGCTTACCCTGCCACGATCCGTTTCAATAATATTCTCCGGATCAAACTGTTCAGAAACATTGCCTGAATAACCGGACAACTTCAATTTTCCGGACAATGATCCTGTTGGCCCTCTTCATTTCATGAATCCCATCATTTCCAGTTCTCACCACCCCTGTCAACACATGGTGAAATGACAAATCCATCAAAGATCACAAGCCTTGAAAGTACAAAACATGATCCAGACCATCGATCGCTTTTCACGATGGGGCATCATTTATTTTTGCCCCATTCGGAAAAATCATCATGAAAACAGCCGGAACGCACCAGCACAATCCCGATCCTCACTATACCGGAACCGACCGTCTGACCATTGAAGGACGTGATGAACTGTCCGATTCGGAATTTGGCCTCCCTGACAAACGCGAATTCCCGATGCCGGATGCCGAACACGTCCGTGCAGCCGAATCACGCTTTCATTTTGCCTCTGATGAAGACAAACCCGAACTCGCCCGCCGGATTCTGGCAAAGGCACGCGAATTCGGTGTGGACGTAAAAAGCCGGCATGTTCTGGGTTGGGCGGATAAGTAGTTCTTCCAATACGTACACACGTCATTTACATCCCTCATAACTCCCTTCATTCGCTTGGGATGGATCATGGAATGACACAGGTACACTTAAGGTCGGCCAGCGTCTCCTTTGACACCGGAAAACGATTTACCCGCTTACCCGTATGCCATCCACACTATTGTTCCGGAATACTCACCTGAGAGACAAGTGAAAGCAAAACCTGATGCCTCTTATCCAGGCACGGAAATTGCCGAATCCCTGCCAGAAGGAGAAAAACTGGAAAATTATGTCACCCGTCCCAGCACTGAAGCACTGAAACCCTGACTTCTTTCAGTAAAAAACGGCGAACAGGGATATGTCCGCCGCTGAATATCAGAACTGGCCTTTTTCATGAAAGTGAAAAGATCAGCTGTGTCGGGCGACACCATTCGCCCAATCCGCTTTCGGATCGTCAAAGTCCACCTTGTAAATGCCATCGATGAACTTTGACTGAAGCAATTCGTATTGCTCCTGTAATTCCGGATCATCCAGTTTTCCGAGGTCATGCAGATAGTAAACCGCCCTGATCTTGGCTTGCAGCATCAGTTTGGTACAATCGAAGCATGGACGCAGTGTCGAAAAAATGACGCTGTCTTCAATCGCGTTTCCGAATCTCGCTGCCGATATGAGGGCATTCTGTTCCGCATGGACACAAATGCATTCGTCATATCCCCTCTTGCCTTCGCGCTGGTACTTTTCACGGTTGCTGCACCGGACACACCCGCCATCCATGCAATTGGTGAACCCTTCCGGCGTACCGTTATACCCGGTTGAAATGATACGGTTATCCTTCACGATGACGGCACCGACTTTCCGTCCCTTGCAATTGGCGTTTTCCCGTACCGCGATGGCGATGTTCATGTAATAGTTCTGGCGCTTGATGTCTAGCATGTCTGACTGTCGTCTTTATCTGGTTGCAATAGTAGCCTGATCGGAACGTTAGCATCCTGTCTGCCGTCTTATCAAGGCATTCCGTCAAAAAACCTCTTTCGGATATATCCGGGTCGCCGGTACTGTCTTTTTACGAAAACACAAAAAAGCCCCACATTTTCATGTGGGGCTTTCAGAATCTGGCTCCTCGACCTGGGCTCGAACCAGGGACCTGCGGATTAACAGTCCGTCGCTCTACCGACTGAGCTATCGAGGAATTAAGAACAAAATTATAAGCAATCGAAGCCGTCTTGTCAAACTTTTTTCAGTTTTTCATCTCTGAAAACTTCGTGTTGCCTGATAAAAATTCGATGGTGAGATTATAGACTATTCCGTCTGAAATGGAAGGCTTTTCGCTCTCTGGCAGCCGGTTTTTCCATTCTGATTGTCGTTTTTTTATCTCTCGCCTTTTATTCCGTTTTCCCGTCCGGTTTTTCTTCGGAATTCTCTTTCGGATCGGCTTCTTCCGGCACATCGTTTTCATCATTCAAAAGCTGGATGAAAACTTCACCTTTCCTGATCATGGACAGTTCGGAACGTGCCCGTTCTTCGATTGCATCTGTCCCCTCTTTCAGGCTCTGGACTTCGGAAGCGAGTTTGGCATTTTTGGCTTTCTGCTTCTCGTTCTTTTCCTGTACGCTCTCAAGCTGGCGGTGCAGGTCGAAAACGCGCAACCAGCCCCCCTTACCCAGCCAGAGCGGGTATTGGATAACGAGCAACAATATTGCCAGCGTAATGGTTATCGGGCGCATCGATGAGTGCATAATCCGAAAAAGGACTGTTTCCAGTCAAAAATGTGGCCGGTGAATCCTTATCGATTATACCGGCCTTTATGGGTGTTTCTTTATTTCAGATTATAAAAAGCGCTTTTGCCTGGATAGCTGGCTACCTCGCCAAGGTCTTCCTCGATTCTCAGCAACTGGTTGTACTTGGCGATGCGATCCGAACGGGACATGGAACCGGTCTTGATCTGCAAGGCATTGGTACCGACAGCGATATCGGCAATGGTTGAATCCTCGGTTTCACCGGAGCGGTGGGAAACGACGGCGGTGTAACCGGCACGTTTGGCCATTTCGATGGCGGCAAAAGTCTCGGTCAGGGTACCGATCTGGTTGATCTTGATGAGAATGGAATTGGCGATGCCCTTTTCAATGCCTTCACGCAAGATCCGGGTGTTGGTCACGAACAGATCGTCGCCGACAAGCTGGACGCGCTTGCCCAGCTTGTCGGTAAGATAGGCCCATCCTGCCCAGTCGTCTTCGGACATGGCGTCTTCGATCGAGAGAATCGGGTATTTGTCGCACCATGTTTCCAGCAAGTGAGTGAATTCCTCTGCGGACAAAACGAGGCCTTCACCGGTCAGATGGTATTTGCCATCCTTGTAGAATTCGCTGGCCGCACAATCCAGGCCAATGCAAACGTCTTCGCCCGGAACGTAACCGGCTTTTTCAATCGCCGTAATGATCAGCTGGATGGCTTCTTCATGGTTGGCGACGGATGGGGCGAAACCGCCTTCATCACCGACGGATGTGGTCAGGCCTTTTTCCTGAAGGATTTTCTTCAGGGTATGGAAAATTTCGGCTCCGCACTGGACGGCAGCGGAAAAGCTGCGCATGCCGACCGGTATGATCATGAATTCCTGAATGTTCAGGTTGTTGTCGGCATGGGCACCGCCATTGATGATGTTCATCATCGGGACAGGCATTTGCATGACACCGGAGCCTCCGAAATAACGGTAAAGCGGCAAACCGGCTTCTTCTGCGGCTGCCTTGGCAACTGCCATCGAGACGGCCAGCATGGCATTTGCGCCCAGACGGCTCTTGTTTTCCGTTCCATCCAGATCGATCAGGGTACGATCCAGAAAGGCCTGTTCGCTGGCGTCCAGTCCGACAATCGCTTCGGCGATTTCGGTGTTGATGTGTTCGATGGCTTTCAGTACGCCTTTTCCATTGTAACGGTCGGGATCGCCGTCACGCAGTTCGATCGCTTCACGCGATCCGGTAGATGCTCCGGAAGGGACAGCGGCACGACCCATGACGCCCGATTCCAGAAGCACGTCGCATTCGACGGTCGGGTTTCCGCGGGAATCGAGAATTTCACGTCCGATGAGGTCAACGATAGCGCTCATAGATATCTCCCAGCAATTAACTGTTTAATGAATAGTTTATTCAAGATTGAAAGCCGACATATTACCTTGCCTGACGACTTTGTCCAGTGTCACGAGTTGAGCCAACAGCTCTTTCATGCGATGTAATGGCACGGCATTCGGCCCGTCTGACATGGCGCAAGCCGGATTCGGGTGCGTTTCCATGAATAACCCGGCGACACCGACCGCAACGGCAGCTCTCGCCAATACGGGGACGAACTCGCGCTGACCACCGGAAGCATCGCCAAGTCCACCCGGCAACTGTACCGAATGGGTCGCATCGAAAACGACGGGACACCCCGTTTTTCTCATGATCGCAAGCGAACGCATGTCGGAAACGAGATTGTTGTATCCGAAAGAAGCACCCCGTTCGCAAACGGTGAAATTGTCTTCAGGGACGCCCGCTTCCCTGGCAGCCTCTCTTGCCTTTCTGACGACGTTCATCATGTCGTCAGGCGCCATGAATTGCCCTTTTTTGATATTGACGGGCTTTCCCGAACGGGCACAAGCCTGAATGAAGTCGGTCTGGCGGCAAAGGAACGCCGGGGTCTGTATCACATCGACGACCTGCGATACCGGCCCCACTTCCATTTCGGTATGGACATCTGTCAGAACAGGAACGTCGAACCGTTTTCTGACATCCGCCAGAATGTCCAGCCCCGTTTCCATGCCGAGGCCACGGAAAGACGAGGATGAGGAACGGTTGGCCTTGTCATAAGACGATTTGTAGATGAACGGGATGCCCAGTTCAGAAGTCATCTCTTTCAGTGCCCCTGCCGTATCGATCGCCATCTGGCGGGATTCGATGACGCAGGGGCCTGCGATCAGAAAGAATGGGCGGTCAAGCCCGATTTCAAAGCCGCAAAGCTTCATGCATTGTTTCCTTTTGCGCGTGCTTCCCTGTTGGCAAGCGCCGCCTTGATGAAAGCCGTGAAAAGCGGATGGCCGTCGCGTGGCGTCGATTTGAATTCCGGGTGATACTGGACACCGATATACCATGGGTGGGCATGTTCACCGGTTCGCGGCAATTCCATGATTTCACACAGTTTTTCTGTCGGAGTCAACGCCGAAATGACCAGCCCCGCTTTTTTCAGCTGGTCCAGATACAGGTTGTTGGCTTCATAACGGTGACGATGGCGTTCGGTCACGACGTTGCCGTAGATTTCGGCAGCCAGCGTACCCGGTTCGATGGAACAGGTCTGCGCGCCCAGACGCATGGTACCGCCCAGATCGGATTTTTCATTGCGTTGTTCGATCTGTCCGCTGCGGTTCTGCCATTCGGTAATCAGGGCGATTACCGGATTTTCGGTATCCGGATCGAATTCGGTCGAATTGGCATTCTTCAATCCGGCAACGTGACGTGCGAATTCGATCAGCGCCACCTGCATGCCAAGACAGATACCCAGATAAGGAACCTTGTGTTCACGGGCATACCGGGCCGTCATGATCTTGCCTTCCACTCCACGTTTTCCGAAACCGCCGGGAACCAGAATGGCATCGTATTTCGCCAGATGGCCGGTTCCTTTCGTTTCGATTTCTTCGGAATCGAGGAAGTCGATATTGACCTTGCAACTGGTATGGATACCGGCATGACGGATCGCTTCGATCAGTGATTTGTAGGATTCGGTCAGATCGACGTATTTGCCGACCATGCAGATCGAGACTTCCTTTTCCGGATGGTCGAGCGCATAGACCAGCCTGCTCCAGACCGAAAGGTCGGCTTCCGGAGGATCCAGTTCCAGTTTTTTGCAGACAATCGCATCCAGCCCCTGATCGTGCAGCATCTGCGGAATCTTGTAGATGGTATCGACATCCCATACGGAGATGACGGCATCTTCCCTGACATTGGAGAACAGGGAAATCTTGGCGCATTCGTCTTCCGGAATCGGGCGGTCGGCACGGCAAAGCAAGGCGTCCGGATAAATGCCGATTTCACGCAGTTTCTGGACGCTGTGCTGGGTCGGCTTGGTTTTCAGTTCACCAGCCGATGCAATGTACGGCACCAGCGTCAGATGGATGAAAACGGTCGAGTTCTTCGGTGCACGCAGGCTCAGCTGACGCGCAGCTTCCAGAAACGGCAGCGATTCGATATCGCCGACGGTTCCGCCGATTTCAACCAGCGCGACGTCATAGCCTTCCGCGCCACGGTGGATGAAATTCTGGATTTCATTCGTGATATGCGGAATGACCTGGACGGTCTTGCCCAGATACTCGCCACGACGTTCCTTTCGGAGAACGGATTCATAAATCTGCCCGGTGGTGAAGTTGTTCACCTTGTGCATCCGGGTGGAAATGAATCGCTCGTAGTGGCCCAGATCGAGATCGGTTTCCGCACCGTCGTCGGTCACGAAAACTTCGCCGTGCTGGAATGGGCTCATGGTTCCCGGATCCACATTGATGTACGGATCCAGTTTGATCATGGTAACTTTAAGGCCTCGGGATTCGAGGATGGCGGCAAGAGACGCAGCGGCAATCCCCTTACCAAGGGATGATACGACACCGCCCGTGACAAATACAAACTTGGTCATTGCAGAAGGTGCTCAAAGGCACAAGCAGGAAATCCAAATTATAACGTAAAAAATGAACGGGAAATATACCC
>JAEXJM010000032.1 GCA_023449275.1 Pseudomonadota bacterium
ACCTGTTGCCATTACTAATTTCCTATTTCTTCAGTTAATCCAGGCTTGCGCCTCATACATCGTTTGAAGCAGAAACGAAATGACAGTAGACACCGCACCGCTACCTATACCTCAAAAACGACAGAACACATCATAAACCATATTTTCATTTGTCACACATTTTTTTTACTTGCCATTGATCATTGACAATTTTTTCCAGCCAAAACGTTCCTATGACCGTCTTGACATCAGTAATTGTGCCATTTCTGACCCATTCCAGCAGTCTTGAAACAGGTGCCCTGAATGTCTGGACGAATTCTTCTTCATCAGGACGGGCTTTCCCTGCATGCAAGCCCTTCGCAAGATAAACAACCAGCCGTTCATCCGAATAACCTATCGCATTATGAATGGTCGTGACATAGTGCCAGTCCGATGCGGTATATCCTGTTTCTTCTGCCAGCTCTCTTTTGGCGGAATCAAGCGTTTCTTCTCCTCTGTCGATTTTACCTGCAGGAAATTCCAGGAAAATCCGGTTTACAGGGAAACGGAACTGTCTTTCCAGCAGAACAGTACCATCATCGAAGAGGGGCAAAATGACGACTGCCCCAGGGTGGCGGATATATTCACGGGTGGCTATTTCACCATCGGGCAAACGGACCCTGTCTTTCTCGACATTGAAAAAACTGCCCCGGTAAACGGTTTCACCATCCATATAGGTTTCGATCAGATCGGAATCGGAAAATCCCTCAGGATTTCCTTCCGTTTTTTCAGAAGTGCTCATCATGGTCAGCCTGATTCAAAAAATGAATATTAATCCCAATCGTGACACTCTGAAACAGCAATTGCCTTGATTTTCCCTCATTGTTTCCCTTTTCTGTCCCGTCTGAAAACAAACCATCGCACGTGAAACCTTTTTGCAGGAAAAGCGCTCTATCGGATAGACTTGTTATTTTGAATCGATATTCATCTTTTATGTCACAAGCTCCTCTGGCGGAACGGTTGCGCCCCACAACCATCGACGAAGTCGTCGGACAACAGCATTTGCTGGGTCCGGGCAAGCCCTTGCGTATCGCTTTTGAATCAGGCGAACCGCATTCGATGATTTTGTGGGGACCGCCCGGTGTGGGCAAGACTACTCTGGCACGGCTGATGGCTGACGGCTTCAATGCCGAATTCATCGCTTTGTCCGCGGTTTTATCGGGTGTAAAAGATATTCGCGACGCGGTGGAACATGCCAAAATCATCCGTTCGAACTCCGGGCGCCGAACGATCCTGTTTGTCGACGAGGTTCACCGATTCAACAAAAGCCAGCAGGACGCTTTCCTGCCACATGTTGAAAGCGGACTCTTTACCTTTATCGGTGCCACAACGGAGAACCCTTCTTTTGAAGTCAATAACGCCCTGTTGTCACGAGCGGCCGTGTATGTCCTGAAATCGCTCGGGAATGACGAGCTGAATACCCTGCTGAGTCGTGCGCTGGATGATATTCTGACTGGTTTGGCCCTGTCTGACGAAGCCCGGGACATGCTGGTCATGAGCGCCGATGGCGATGCCAGAAAACTGCTGAACAATCTGGAAATAACGGCTCAGGCAGCCGCTACAAAAAAACAGTCTGACATTGACGTAACGCTCCTGAAAGAGACACTCGGCGACGCCATGCGCCGTTTCGACAACAAGGGAGACCATTTCTACGACCAGATATCCGCCTTGCACAAATCGGTCAGAGGATCCCATCCTGATGCCGCATTATACTGGTTTACCCGGATGCTCGATGGTGGCGTTGATCCACGTTATCTGGCACGCCGGATTATTCGCATGGCATGGGAAGACATCGGACTGGCCGACCCCAGGGCGGCACAAATCGCCAATGAAGCTGCCTCGACATATGAACGTCTCGGCAGTCCGGAAGGTGAACTGGCGCTGGCCCAGGCGGTCATATACATGGCTGTCGCTGCCAAGAGTAATGCCGGATATATGGCTTACAACAAGGCCAGAGCTTTCGTGAAACAGGATACAAGTCGTGAAGTGCCTGTCCATTTGCGCAATGCACCGACCAAACTGATGAAAGAACTCGGTTACGGTCATGAATACAGGTATGCGCACGATGAACCGAATGCGTATGCCGCGGGAGAAACCTATTTTCCGGATGGCATAAAGGAACCCGGCTGGTACCAGCCTGTCCCCAGAGGACTGGAAATCAGGATCGCCGAAAAACTGGACTTTCTTGCAGAATTGGACCGGCAGGCAAAAAAGGCGAAAAAATAAGCAAGGATACCGTGATCCGTCTGGACAAAACGATTGAAGCCCCATTACCAGAACCGATTTCAGTAAACGATTTTTTCATCAGCAAGGGCCCAAGCAGATACGACATAACCACTCCTGTTTGCCGGTATGCCGTATGCCTGCGTCTGACCTGTTCTGTCCCCATAAAAAAAGGACCCGGATCCTTTTGTCCCGGGTCCCCTTCTTCAGGTGAATTTGGATTAAATGACACCTTGTGCAAGCATTGCATCCGCAACCTTGACAAAACCGGCGATGTTAGCGCCACTGATGTAGCTGACCGATCCGTCAGCACGTTTACCGTATTTGACACATGCATTGTGAATGTTCTTCATAATTTCGTTCAAATGCCGATCCACTTCTTCGCGTGACCACGACAGACGCAGTGCGTTTTGCGACATTTCCAGACCGGAAGTCGCCACACCACCTGCATTGCTTGCCTTTCCGGGAGCGTACAGGACACGGGCTTCTTCGAACAGTTTGGCTGCCTCGATCGTTGAAGGCATGTTTGCACCTTCCGCAACACAGATGACACCGTTTCTGATCAGCGCTCTGGCATCGTCACCGTCCAGCTCATTTTGCGTTGCACAAGGCAAGGCCACATCGACCTTGACATTCCATGGTCTGGCGTTTGGAATGAACTGCGCACCGACTTCTTCAGCATATTCGCTGCATCGGCCATAGCGTACGTTCTTGATTTCCATGAGTTTTGCCAGTTTTTCAGGAGTGAAGCCCGCTTCATCGACAACGGTACCACCGGAATCGGAAACCGTAACGACCTTGGCTCCCAACTGCATGGCTTTTTCGACAGCGTACTGGGCAACGTTACCGGAACCCGAGACAGAAACACGCATTCCCTTCAGATCCTTGCCGACCGTTTTCAGCATTTCTTCCACGAAATAAACCGTACCGTAACCGGTTGCTTCAGGACGGATCAGTGAACCGCCGAAAGTCAGGCCTTTGCCGGTGAAAACGCAATCGGTACGATTGGCAATTTTTTTGTACATTCCTACCATGTAACCGACTTCACGACCGCCTACACCGATATCACCGGCAGGAACGTCTGTGTCGGAACCGATATGTCTGTACAGTTCGGAAATGAAAGCCTGGCAAAAACGCATGATTTCGTTTTCGCTCTTGCCTTTCGGATCGAAGTCGGAACCGCCCTTGCCAGCCCCCATCGGCAATGTCGTCAGTGCATTTTTGAATGTCTGTTCGAATGCCAGGAACTTCAGGATGGACAAATTGACGGAAGGATGGAAGCGCAAACCGCCCTTGTATGGCCCGATCATGGAACTGTGCTGAATACGATAACCGCGATTGACCTGCACTTCGCCGTTGTCGTCAACCCAAGACACACGGAACTGAATGATACGTTCAGGTTCGACCAGACGTTCAAGCAGTTTTTTGTCCGCATATTTTGGATTTTGTTCAATGAATGGCCACAGACTTTCCATTACTTCTGTGACTGCCTGATGAAATTCAGGCTGATGAGGGTCACGATGTCTTACGCCCTCCAAAAACGCTTCAAGAGTTTGTTTCATTGAAACATCCAATCTAAAAAAAATATCAAAACAATGCACGGTTTTGGACAGGCCTGATCAATACAGGAAATACCCGATCCGTGCCTCACCCATTAAGGGGCATTAATTATTGCAAGATAATGAACGCAAGTAAATGTTCTGTGAGACAAGTAGCATTAAAAAAATTCAATTTTCTTCTGCAGCATAAAGTCGTTTTTTCAGACAGTTACAGAACAATAAACCGGTCATTCAGGCTTTTCGGCCAGCTATTTAATTTTTCCAAACAACGCACAAATTGTTACAATGTCTCTTTTGTAACTACAGTTTCCTACCATGATCGATATTCAGCTCCTTCGCAAGGACATCGACGCTGTTGCCGCCAGACTTAAAACCCGTAAATTCGAGCTAGACGTCAATACTTTCAAAACTCTTGAAGCCGAGCGCCGCCAGCTTCAGACCCAGACAGAGGAAATGCAGGCCCGTCGCAATGCCCTGTCCAAACAGATCGGTATTTTAAAAGGCAAGAAAGAAGATGCTTCGGCTGTCATGGCTGAGGTTAGCGGTATCGGCGACCGGCTCAAGGCCAATGAACTCGCGCTCTCCGAACTGCAGGCAAAACTTTCTGAATTCATGCTGTCCATCCCCAATATTCCACATGAATCCGTTCCGGTCGGTCTGGACGAATCGGAAAATATCGAAGTTCGGCGCGTTGGGACTCCCCGTGAATTCGATTTTGAAGTGAAAGATCATGTCGATATCGGTATACCTCTCGGGCTCGACTTTGAGACGGCCACCAAACTGACCGGAGCGCGTTTTTGCCTCATGCGCGGTAACATGGCCAGGCTGCACAGGGCGCTTGCCCAGTTCATGCTTGACCTGCAAACGACTGAACATGGCTATACCGAATGTTACACCCCGTACATGGTGAATGCGGACAGCCTGTATGGTACAGGCCAGTTACCCAAATTTGCAGAAGACCTGTTTGCCGCCAAGAAGGGCGGACAGGAAGGCGATAGCGAAAATCTTTATCTTATCCCGACAGCTGAAGTCACGCTGACCAACACGGTTCGTGGTGAAATCCTGTCCGCCGACCAGTTGCCGCTGAAATTCACGGCTCATACACCATGCTTCCGCTCGGAAGCAGGCAGTTACGGTCGCGATACCCGTGGGATGATCCGCCAGCACCAGTTCGACAAGGTTGAAATGGTTCAGATCGTCCATCCTGAAAAATCGTATGAAGCGCTGGAAGAAATGGTCAAGAACGCGGGACGCGTACTGGAAAAACTGGGCCTGCCTTACCGTGTCGTTTCCCTCTCTACCGGAGATATGGGTTTTTCTGCGGCAAAAACCTACGATCTCGAAGTCTGGCTACCGGCACAGAATATGTATCGTGAAATCTCGTCGGTTTCCAACTGCGAGGCATTTCAGGCCCGCCGCATGCAAGCCCGTTTCAGAAATGACAAGGGACGTCCCGAACTGGTTCATACCCTGAATGGTTCCGGACTGGCTGTCGGCAGAACGCTGGTCGCATTACTGGAAAATTTCCAGCAGGCTGACGGCAGCGTTACCATTCCAACAGCACTCCAGCCTTATATGGGTGGCCTGACACGACTGACTCCACAATCGATTCCCGCCAAAAAATAAGGAATCAATAAAATAAAAAAACCGGTTGTTAAATAACCGGTTTTTTTATCGGAAACGGATCGGTCTCCGGTATCAGAACAGGAAACCGAACGCCCCTTCCCATGGTTCGGCAATCTCTTTTACCCCGACAGTCGACAATCTACATGATAAAAAAGCGGCGCATTTTTCAATGCGCCGCTTGAAAATAACCGGTATATTTTCAGGTATTACATCAATATCCGACTGCCAGGCCATCTCCACGTGGATCGGTGGCACTGTATCTCAAATTGGTCACCGGATCGATCATGATGGCACCGGCATGCCCCATGCTGTCAGTAAAATCGTCAAGCTTCGCAATCGGATGTCCCCGTTTCTTGAGTTCATCCAGAACGCTTTGAGGAATACGGCCTTCCATCTTCAGGTCATTGGATGACGCCCCCCAGGTTCTGCCATGCAACCAGCGTGGCGCGGCTACAGCGTCTTGCGGGAACATGCCGAAATCAACGATCCGGGTCGCAATGGCAGCCTGTGTCTGAGGCTGTCCTTCCCCCCCCATCGTGCCATAAACCAGAAACGGTTTCTTGTCTTTCAACAGCATGGCGGCATTCAGGGTATGGAATGTGCGTTTTCCCGGTTCCAGACGGTTGATGTGGGTCGGATCAAGCGAGAAGAAGCTGCCGCGGTTCTGGAGAAGGACACCTGTTCCGGCAGGAACGATGCCCGAACCGAAATCGTGATAAATACTCTGGATCAGGGAAACGGCATTGCCATCCTTGTCAACGACGCCGATCCAGACGGTATCGCCTTTTGGATCGAGCGGTTTCAGGCTGGTCGCAGCCGCATTCATGTTGATACGTGCAGCCTGTTCCTGACCATGTTTTTTGGACAGCAGATAATCCAGCGGAATCCTGTTGAAATCCGGATCGGTCAGATATTTGTCACGATCGACAAATGCTTCTTTCGTGGCTTCAACCAGCACGTGATAATAATCCGCACTGCCTTCACCGAGTTTTTTGACATCGATGTTGTTCAGGATATTGAGAATTTCCAGCGACGCCATACCCTGTGTGTTGGGTGGAAGGTTATACGCCGTATATCCACGATAATCGACTGTCAGAGGCTTGACCCAGTCCGCTTTATGGTCAGCAAAGTCCTTTAACGTGAGAATGCCTCCGTGTTTTTGCAAATCTGCCACGATCTTTTTGGCAATGGATCCACGGTAAAAAATTTCCGCTCCGTCTCTGGCGATCAGTTTGTAAGTATTGGCCAGTTCGGGAAGCTTCATGACTTCACCGACTTTATACGCCGAACCATCCGGTTTCAGATAAGTCTGCCTGAAACCGTCAAAACGCTGCATATTGCGGAATTCGGAATCTGTCGGATCGATATTGATTTCCTGCCAGCGATGCAGGGAAGAGGTGACCGGAAAACCGTCCTGTGCGTACAGAATGGCACTATTGAACAATTTGTCCCACGGCAAGCCCGGATTGCTCATGTTGGCACGGGAATATTTATGAGCCGCATCCCATCCGGAAACCGTACCGGGAACTGTATTGGCCGCCAGATAACCCCGTGAAGGGATCTTGTCGAAACCCTTGCTCTTGTAGAACTCGATAGTCGCCTTTTCGCCTGAACGTCCACTGGCATTCAGCGCTTTCACTTCTTTGGTTCTGGCATTGTAAATCAGCCAGAAATTGTCCCCCCCCAAAGTCGTCATCTGTGGATAGACGACATTCATGGTCGAGGCAATGGCAATCGCGGCATCAACTGCATTCCCGCCATTTTGCAGTACTTCCAGACCGGCGACTGAAGCCAGATAGTTGGGAGATGTCACAGCACCATACCTGGTGATGGGATTGATACAACGGGAAGGAGTATCACAATACTTTCCCGGGGATTTTTCCGCCGAAACGGAGCCTGTTGCCATTAACATAGATAACGCCACCGCTGAAAGAGTTAAAGTTGAAGAATATTTTCGCATAATCAGACCTTTCAAGATAAGACTCGAAACAGGAAACTGCCAATTTTTTTGGAAATTGATCGGCAGGATTACTTGCCAGCAATATGTGTGCCAGCAATACTTCTGATGCGCGGTTCCGTGGATCACGATACCGGATTCAACTTTAACCTTAATTAATTGACATACAAAATGTTTTCGACATTCAAGGACAAGTTTTTACAACACAGAAAAAAACACTTGCTTATTTTTCCATATTGATCCAGAAAGAATTGTATTTTTCTGAAGGCAGCCTCAATTTTCTATCCACATCTTTCACATAGAAAAGCGAATCCCGCGGATTGTAAGGGCCGAAAGCCGATGTTCCCAAAGCCAATCGTCCTTTATCGAATCTGAATCCGAGCATATAAAGTACCGAAGGATACACGTCGAAATGAACGATATCATTCCGATTCTTGTCCAGAGGCCGACGGCTGATAAATTGATTGAAAATGGAACGATCGCTGCTTTTCTCAAGCGTGGCATATAATGGAGTCATCATGGACATATGATCGCCCACGATAACCACATCCGTATTTCTGTCATATCCTTTTTCGCGAATATACCGGACAAATTCAGCCAACTGGTCTGAAGTACATGAAACAATCCCCGCGTAATCGTTCACCCCTCTGGCAGAACAGGTCGGGCTGAACAGACCTTCCGGGCCATGCGTATCGATCGTCATGAATGTCAGGTTAAAAGGCTGATTACTCTGGTATAACTGGTCGAGTCTCTCTTTGGCCCGTTCGAACAGGCGATCATCATATAACCCCCATTCGCTTAGCGGTTCACCCTGTTCTTTCCATTCTTCAAGGCCATAAAGTTCATCAAATCCATGTTGATGGAAAAAACGGCCATGAGCACCGAAACCAAGACTGACCCCCTGCATGAAAACATTGGTATAACCGGCATTCTTCAAAACATCACCCATGCAAACAGCCCCGGGCAGAAAATATTCGGCATATTCCCCGATCCGGTTTCCCATCTTGATGGGGACACCACATTGCGATGCAACCGCGCCTGCAATCGTCCAGCCGGTTCCATAAAGTTGCCTGTAATGGGCAAATGACGTTACTCCCGTATCAATATCACTCAGGCTTTTCTGAAGATTGGTACCAAACAGATTTTTGTCCTGAAATGTGGCCTCGAATGATTCAACATAGATCATCACCAGGTTCCGGTGTTCTTTGGGCACACTTATTTTATCCAGAGGTGGCATGACATACATTTGCCGGACGTAATCGGTACCGTTATTTTTGACCGCCATGTATTCCCAGTAATTGGTTCTTTTCAGGAAATTATTGACAGCCAAAACGATCAGGATGACAGGCAAAACGATATTGAAAAGAATTCTGGCCCTGTTTGCAAATGCCCTCCTATTTGGGGGAGGGGGGGGGGTAATTTTATCAACAGGAAATTGATGGCGATTACCACAATCGTCAGTAACAGTGCCATTGCCATCGGGCCCAGTACACAAAACCGGATGAAACTGAAAAACAGTTTCTTGTCACCCTCAACCAGACCCTGTGGCCCCAGTTGAATATGGAACATCACCTGATCAAACGTCACGTCACCGAAATATCCATTGATCCATCTTCCCAGTTTGAATATGAAAAAGGCAAACCAGAAAACGAGGAAGTGAACGATTACCTGCCACCGGGTATAAGCCTTCCTGAAAATCTTTTTTGGAAAAGTGTTTTTATTATTCGTGAAAAAATGTGCTGTATTGGAATTCATCGGCAAGTATTCTGTTTTGCAATCAACAGGAATGGACAATAACCATTAAAACCTTGAAGTTTACCACAGGCAAATAAAGATAAATCCCCGACAGTTTTTTGCGTATAACCCGCTCTTGAGATACGATTGCAGGGTTTTTACAAAAAATACCTGATATCGGATGAAATAAAACCGGTCAGTCGACTTTCAGAAAATAAAAAACATGCTGAAATCCATTTGTATTTACTGCGGCTCTTCAATGGGTGTTTCGGAAACCCATGCTGATGCCATGCGTGCACTGGCACGTGAAATGATCAATGAAAATATCGCCCTGGTTTATGGTGGCGGAAAAGTCGGCCTGATGGGAGTCATTGCCGACGAGATGATCCGTCTGGGCGGTGAGGTGACGGGTATCATCCCCAAGGATCTGATGGACAGGGAAGTCGCCCACGAAGAACTGACAAGGCTTTATATCGTCAAGGATATGCATGAACGCAAAGCCATGATGTCCGATCTGGCCGACGGTTTCATTGCCGCCCCCGGCGGTATCGGCACAATGGAAGAACTGTTCGAAACATCGGCATGGTCGCAACTCGGTCTTCATGACAAGCCGATTGGCGTATTGAACGTCAACGGTTTCTACGACAGCCTGATCGCCCTGATCAACCATCTGGCAAAAGAAGGCTTTGCCCGGGAAAAATATGCCGACTCGCTGATCGTCGAAAGCGATCCGAAGGAAATGTTGCGCCGCCTCCGAATCGCTGCCACACCCGAAGAAAAACCGGCAAAACTATCCGGCCGTTTCCTGATCTAACCCAAAACGGCCAGCGCCTGCTCCAGATCCGCAATCAGATCGGCCGTATCTTCCAGACCGATATAAAAACGGACTAGCTGGTGCTGTCTCTGATTCCAGTCTTTCCTGTCCGGCCGGATCCGGTAAGGCACGGAAAGGCTGTGCGTACCGCCCCAGCTGAATCCCATTTTGAACAGTTTCAGCGCCTCAAGAAAACGGTCAGTTTGCGCTTCGGTGTAGCGTTCGTCGAACAACACTGAAAACAGACCGCCTGTGCCGGTGAAATCCCGTCTGAAGATATCGTGCCCTGGACAATCGGGAAAAGCGGGATGCAGGATCTTGCTGATCTCTGGCCGCTGCTTCAGCCAGTTCGCAACGATCATGGACGATTCGCCGCTTTTCTCAAACCGGACTTTCATGGAAGCCAGACTTCTCAAAACAAGATAAGTGTCATCCGGGCCGACTCCCATGCCAAGCCGCATGTGCGCCATATTGATCTTGCGATTCAACTCATCATCCCGGCTGATTACCGCCCCCATCAACAGATCGGATGCACCTGCCTGATATTTCGTGACGGCCTGTACAACAATATCGGCACCATGCCCGAACGCATCGAACACCAATCCTGCCGACCAGGTATTGTCAACAGCGACAATGACACCTCTTTCATGGGCTGCCTTGCAAAAAGCGGGAATATCGGGCACTTCCATGGTGATGGAACCGGGGGTTTCCGCCCAGATCAGGCGTGTATTCGGCTTTATGAGATCAGCAATACCTGCGCCGATCAGGGGATCGTAATACCGCACACTGATCCCGAAATCATTACTGAGCCAGTTACCCAATTCACGGTTCGGATTGTAAATATTTTCAGGAATCAGAACGTCGTCACCGGTTTTCAGAAACGCCATATCGACGATTGTGATAGCCGCCAGACCACTGGGCGCCAGTACACAGTGTTTGCCACCTTCTATCGCCGCCAGCTGGGCTTCCAGTGTAAAGGTTGTCGGAGTGCCATGCAGGCCATATGTATAGGCATCACGTCCGATCCACTCTCTTGAACGCAGGGCATCGACTGTATCGAAAATCACCGTCGATGCATGATATATCGCAGGAGGAAAGGCGCTGAAACCGGCTGGAGGAACATAGTCGCTATGTACGATTGCTGTTTGTTTCGATTTTGTTTTTTCACTCATTTCATCTTCCTGACGTGTAAATTTATTTTTGTACCGCATTTTCCGGCACATAAAGTCCCCACAAATCATGCGCATCGGCATCTTCAATGGAGACATCGATGAATTCACCCGGCAACAATTTGCGGCGCATACCTTTTGGCTTGCGTACGTAAACGACACCGTCAATATCAGGTGCATCGGAATACGAACGTCCGACCGCACCACCACGGACCGTTTCATCAATCAGTACACGAAGCGTCCGGCCGATTTTCGTTTGCAGCTTTTCAAACGATATGTTTTCCTGCAATTGCATCAGACGGGCCCGCCGTTCTTCCCTCAGCTCGGCAGGAACGGCACCCGGCAAAGCATTCGCTGCCGCTCCCTCAACCGGCGAATAAGGAAAACACCCCAGCCGGTCGATTTTCGCTTCTTTCAGAAAATCGAGGAGGTATTCGAATTCTTCTTCAGTTTCTCCCGGAAAGCCTGTGATGAACGTTGAACGGATCGTGATATCCGGACACATTTTTCTCCATTCATTGATGCGCTCCAGATGCCTTTCCGCACTGGCAGGCCGCTTCATGCGTTTCAATACTTCCGGATGGGCATGCTGGAAGGGAACATCCAGATACGGCAGAACGCCGCCTTCATTCATGATCGGAATGAGATCATTGACATGCGGATAAGGATAAAGGTAATGCAGACGCACCCATGCATCATGCTTTCTGGCCAGCTTTCCTAGTGACGCCGTCAATTGCGTGACATGCGTCTTGACAGGACGGCCGCCCCAGAACCCTGTCCTGAATCTGGTATCGAGACCGTAGGCTCCCGTATCCTGCGAGATGACCAACAGTTCCTTCACACCTGATTGGAAAAGTTGCTCCGCTTCATCCAGCACTTTTCCGATGGGATAGGAAACCAGATCACCACGAAGGTCGGGAATGATGCAAAACGTACAATGATGGCTGCAACCTTCGGATATTTTGAGATAGGCGTAGTGTTTCGGCGTCAGCTTGATTCCCTGTGGTGGAATCAGATCGACAAACGGTTCATGCGGACGCGGAAGATAGCGATGGACGGCATCCATCACATCCTGTACCGCATCGGGGCCGGTCACATCCAGTACTTTCGGATGAATGATTCGGATGAAATCGCTGCCATCCCTGCCCTTTTTGGCCCCCAGACAACCCGTCACAATGACTTTTCCGTTTTCTTCCAGTGCCTCGGCAATCGCCTCAAGCGATTCCGCTTCCGCCGCGTCGATAAAACCACAGGTATTGACGATGACCAGTCCGGCATCCTGATACGTTTCCGCCGTTTCATACCCTTCCGCCCGCAACCTCGTCAGGATTTTTTCCGAATCGACCAAGGCTTTCGGACATCCAAGTGACACGAACCCGATAGTATTTTCTTTTTCCATCTTCTCAACATTAAAAACGGCAAGAGCATACCTGCCGCAAATCGTACCAAAACATCATTTTGCCTGAATTATCGGGCCAGAAGCTTTCAAAACAGTGATGTATGGCTAAGGAACAACTGATTTTCAGACAGTCAGCCAGATACCGGATACCATTCTTCCCGTGATACCGTCCCGTCTGTAGGAATAAAAACGTTCCTGATCGCTGAATGTACAAAAATCACCCCCCGACACATCGCAAACACCTGCTTCATTCAATGTCATTTTTGCGAGGCTGTAAATGTCGGCCAGATATTTTCCGGGAAAATCCTGTCTGGTTATAAACGCTGACTTCATTGACGGATTTTTTCCGACAAACACTTCCCTGACATCTTCTCCGACTTCAAACGCATCGGGACCAATAGCTGGCCCCATCCAGGCCATGATTTCAGAAGAGGTGCATTGCTTCATTGCCCCGATGGTATTTTCAAGTATACCGCCTGCAAGCCCACGCCATCCGGCATGTGCCGCCGCAACAACCGTCCCTTTACGATCGCATAACAAAACCGGCAGGCAGTCCGCCGTCATGATGGCACATACGACACCAGGTTTAACGGCATAAGAAGCGTCTGCATCCGGCAAACCTCTCACTTTTGCTCCATCAACAACCGTTGTTCCGTGAACCTGGTTGAGCCAGAGAGGTTCTGCCTGCAGCTCCTTGTTCAAAAGCGCCCTGTTCTTCAGAACGTCATCATGTTTGTCGCCGACATGCATGCCGAAATTGAGTCCGTTTTTTCCGGAATCATCCCCCTGATAGGGAATGACACTATATCCGCCGTAACGGACAGTCGAAAACGACCTGACCGTTTTCGGTGCATTCCATTCAGGAATAATCAGATTCATACCATTTTCCATTCTCTTCGATCGAAGACTGCTCCAGCAGTTCTTTCATGTCATCCGGCAATGGCGCCGCCCATTCACAAGGCATTTTTCCGGAAGGATGAATCAGCCCCAGCCGGAAAGCATGCAATGCCTGTCTCGGAAAGATGGAAGCCAGATGTGATTTGCCATACACCTGATCACCAACGAGTGGAAAGCCGATGGATTGCATATGGACACGGATCTGGTGAGTCCGTCCGGTTTCCAGCCGGCATTTGACGAGACTGACCGGCATGCTGTTGCAAACCCCGTCTGCCATTTTCCTGAAATGGGTGACAGCCGTTTTTCCGGACTGGGTATGGATGACAGCCATTTTGACCCGATCCCGTGGATGCCTTCCAATCGGTGCGTCAATCGTGCCGAATTCAGGCACATCCCCCCAAACAAGTGCGAGATATTCCCTTTTGACCGATCTGGCCTGCAACTGCCTGACCAGATCGGTTTGTGCCTCGATCGTTTTCGCCACGACCATCACACCGCTTGTTTCCTTGTCGAGACGGTGGACGATGCCTGCCCGGGGAACGCCTGCACTCTTCGGGTCACGAAACAACAGTCCGTTCAAAAGCGTTCCTGACCAGTTGCCGGCGGCAGGATGCACGACCAGACCGGCAGGCTTGTTGACGACCAGTATGTCACCGTCCTCAAACACCACTGGAAATTCGACCTGTTCAGGAGTAAAGGCCAGATCCTCATCAGCCAACTGGGGAATAACGGAAATTTCCTCGTCACCGATCATGGTTTGTCTGGCCTGCGTTTTTTTACCGTTTACAGTAATGTGACCATCTTCAATCCATCTCTGGAGACGGTTGCGGGAATATTGCGAAAGACGTGCGGCTATAATTTTATCCAGACGTTGCCCACCGTCTTTCAATGATAAAACAAACCTTATCGGCTCCTGTTCTGTTAATATCACCTCTTCGTCGGATTCAATTTGAAAAAGTTCGGGAATATTTGACTTTTCATTTTCTGTCACGTTGGGTCCTATCGGCTATAATTCTGAAACTGAACGTTTTTTCCAGTCAAACTGCATTTTGCAAAAATTATGCGAAAGTATTTAACCATTCTTCTGGCATGCATCCTCGCCGTATCCATTTCCGCTTGCGGACTCCTGCCCGAGAAAATAGATGAAACGGCTTCATGGCCTGCAGGCAAATTGTATCGCGAAGCGAAAGAAGAATTAAATTCAGGCAACTACGAAAAAGCGGTTGAATACTTTGAAAAGCTGGAAGCGCGTTATCCATTTGGAGTTTACGCCCAGCAGGCACAAATGGATATCGCCTATGCTTACTACCGCCAGAATGAACAGGCACAGGCTCTGGCAGCGGCCGACCGTTTCATCAAGCTGCATCCGAATCATCCCAACATCGATTACATGTATTATCTGAAAGGTCTGATCAATTTCAATGATCGCCTTGGCCTTCTGAATTTCGCATTCCGTCAGGACTTGTCCGAACGTGATCCGAAAGCGGCACAGGACGCTTTCGATTCTTTCAAGGTGCTTGTTACCCGTTATCCTGACAGCGTTTATACCAAGGATGCGATTTTGCGCATGAAGTATCTGGTCACCATGCTGGCCAAATATGAAATTCATGTCGCCAAATATTATTATCGTCGTGGTGCCTATCTTGCTGCCGCCAATCGTGCGCAGCGTACCATCAAGAACTATCCGGAATCACACGTCGTTGAAGAAGCGCTTTACATCATGATGCAATCCTACAAGAAACTGGGACTGTATGATTTGAGCGCCGATACGGAACGTGTTTTCAAACAGAACTATCCGGACAGCAAGATTCCCTATGGCGCAGCGGACAAGCAATCCGATCCATGGTGGCAGTTCTGGTAAAAAACCGGATCATGTCATGGCATTTCAATACAATTGATTTTTAAAATGGTTCAACCCGCACAAGCAGTAGCCGGCAGTTCCCTGATTACCGTAACAGCTCCGTCAGGAGCCGGCAAGTCATCACTTCTGGCAGCTCTGATCCAGAACGACTCAGACCTTCGCCTGTCCACCTCGCATACGACCCGTCAGCCCCGTCCGGGTGAACAGGATGGCCGCGAATATCACTTCACGACCGTAGACGATTTCAAAAGACGTCTGAAAGAAGGCGAATTCCTGGAACATGCCCAGGTTCATGGCAATTTTTATGGCACTTCCCGTGTTGCCGTGTTAAATCAATTGAACGCTGGCTACGATACCATTCTGGAAATCGACTGGCAGGGCGCCCACCAGATCAGGCGACTTTTTCCTGAAACCGTCAGTGTATTCATCCTCCCGCCTTCCATTTCCGCGCTTGAGGAAAGATTGAACAAGCGCGGTCAGGATTCACAGGAAATCATAAAACAACGGATTGCCGCCGCAGGCGCAGAGATCCGGCATGCATCCGAATTTGATTATGTTATTATCAACAATAAATTCGATCAGGCATTATCCGAACTGGCATCCATTGTTCAGACAGCCCGTTGCAGAATGACCAGACAGGCGATCAAAAACAGGAACTTGTTTGAACAATTCGGCATCGATTGCTGTAACCGCCAGTAAAATAACGCCCTTGATTTACTTTTTCAGGATTGAGAAATGGCCCGTATTACTATTGAAGATTGTTTGAAAGAAATTCCCAACCGCTTTGAATTGACTTTGTGCGCCACCTATCGCGCACGTCAGCTTTTGCAGGGCCATACCCCCAAAGTCGAAGCCAAAGACAAAATGACGGTGATCGCACTGCGTGAAATCGCTGCCGCCAAAGTCGGTAAGGAAATGCTGAAAAAGGTGCCAAGCTAAAACTGTTTGGAGACACCTGCAAACGGTACGTTTTGCCTGGCGGTTATTGAACTGTTTCGCTGACTCTGGAAAACGCTTATGATGCTAAACGGAACCGCTTCCCCGGCCAGTCAGACCGGCATGGTTGATCCCAATCATGCCGCGCTTCCTGTCAACCAGTTTGACAGTGCTGCCAATATCGCACCGCCATCGTCCAAGCCTTTGGTGGTAACGTTTTCGAATCTTGCAAAAAAACTGGAAACCTACCTTCCACCCGCCGATATGAAGCGGATTCTGGAGGCGTTCCGGTTTGCCGATGAAAAACATCTCGGGCAGATCCGCAAGTCCGGTGAACCTTATATTTCCCATCCCCTTGCCGTCGCTGAAATCTGTGCGGGATGGAAGCTGGATGCGCAAGCCATTATGGCAGCGCTATTGCATGATGTCGTGGAAGATCAGGGCGTCACACTTGATGAATTGATCGAGCGGTTCGGTGCGCCTGTTGCCGCCATGGTCGATGGCCTGTCAAAGCTGGAAAAACTCCAGTTCAAGACCCATGTCGATGCCCAGGGCGAGAATTTCCGGAAAATGCTGCTGGCCATGGCGCGTGACGTACGTGTCATTCTGATCAAGCTTGCCGACCGTCTGCACAACATGCGTACACTGGATGTGATGAATCGTTCCAAACAATTCCGCATCGCCAGTGAAACGATGGAAGTGTATGTCCCGATCGCCCACCGTCTTGGCATCAATAATCTGTACCGTGAAATGCAGGATCTGGCTTTTCACCGTCTCTATCCCTATCGTTATGAAGTGCTGTCGAAAGCCATTCAGGCGTCCCGGGGAAACCGCCGTGTCCTGCTTGGAAAAGTGCATGACGCCGTCAGTACGGCTCTGGAAAAAAACGGCATTTCGGCCGAAATTTACGGGCGAGAAAAAACCCTTTACGGCATTTACCGGAAAATGCGCAACCAGAACCTGTCTTTTTCACAGGTACTGGACATTTACGGCTTCCGGATCGTCGTCGAAACCCTGCCGCAATGCTATATGGCATTGGGTGTTCTGCATGCCCTGTACAAGCCCATTCCGGGCAAGGTACAGGATTACATCGCCATACCGAAGCTGAACAGTTACCAGTCCCTGCACACGACATTGATCGGCCCATATGGAGCGCCTGTCGAATTCCAGATCCGCACACCGGAAATGCATCATGTCGCCGAAACAGGCGTTGCTGCACACTGGCTGTACAAGTCGGAAAACGAAACGCTGACCGATCTTCAGAAACACAGCCTGGGATGGCTCCAGTCCCTTCTGGATATCCAGCAGCAGACCGGGAACTCCGCCGAATTCTTCGAACACATCAAAGTCGACCTCTTTCCTGATTCCGTGTACGTTTTCACGCCGAAATCCAAGATCATCGCCCTGCCCCGTCAGGCAACGGCACTGGACTTTGCCTACAACATCCATACGGACGTCGGCGACCATACGGCTTCAGTCAAGATCAACAATAATCCGGTTCCATTGCGTACTGAACTGCAAAACGGTGACATTGTTGAAATCATCACCTCGCCTACCGCACACCCGACACCGAAATGGCTGGAATTTGTCAGGACAGGCAAGGCACGTTCCTGCATCAGAAGTTACCTTCGTTCCGTCAATCAGGCCGATTCGATCAATCTGGGCAAGCATCTTTTGCAACAGGCATTCAAGGCACAGCATCTGAATCCGGAAAACATTCCACAGGCCGTCATCGACAAGCTCCTGTATGAAACCGGTTCCAAGACACTCGATGACATTTATGTCGATATCGGCGTCGGCAAACGGCTTGCGGCACTGGTCGCCCGCCGTGTTGTCAGCCTGATCGATGAGGTGAACCGTAAACAGGGCGTCGCCACTGACGATCAGGAACCCCAGAAAGTCGAGCCTGTTCTCATTTATGGCAGTGAGGGCATTAATGTCCAGCTCGCGGCATGTTGCCTTCCGATTCCGGGTGACACCATCGTCGGTGAACTCAATATGACCCGTGGTCTGGTCGTGCATAATGCCGAATGCCAGCAAGCCAAAAAACTGATGGCAAAAGAACCGGAAAAATGGATCAATGTCGATTGGGGCGAAGATCTCGTCAATCGCAGTTTTGACTGTTCACTCCGGTTGCTGGTTCATGAAGAAAAGGGGATTCTTGCACGCGTCACGGCTGAAATCAGTGGCGCAAACGCCAATATCACGGCTGTCGCCATGGAAACACAGGGTGAATTCACCATGCTGAAATTCACGATTCAGGTTGAAAACCGGGTGCATCTGGCCAATCTGATACGCCGTGTCCGGCATGTTCCGGGCGTCAGGAAAATCGGCAGGGATAACATCTGACAGGGATGTTATCCCTTTACATCGTTCAAAACGTCATCCCAGGGTCACTTTGGCGAATTTGCGTTTGCCGACCTGAACGACAAAACTGCCGGCTTCCACTTTCAGCCCCCTGTCGCTGATTGTCTGGCTATCGATACGGACACCTCCCTGATCGACCAGACGCAGAGCTTCCGAGGTGGATGCACATAAACCGGCCTGTTTCAGGAGCTGTCCGATTCCCAACGGGGCGCCACTTAAGCTAACGGCTGGAATGTCATCCGGAATGCCTCCGCGCGAACGTGCAACAAAATCTTCCAGAGCACCATCGGCTGCGCTTGCGGAATGGAAACGGGTGACGATTTCCTTGCCAAGCTCGACTTTCACGTCACGAGGATTTCTGCCGTTCGCCACTTCCTCTTTCAGGCGGTCGATTTCAGCAATCGACTTGAACGACAGGAGATCGTAATAACGCCACATCATTTCGTCTGAAATGCTCATCAGTTTGCCGAACATGACATTGGCAGGTTCGGTAATGCCCACATAATTTCCCTTGGATTTGGACATTTTTTCAACGCCATCAAGACCTTCCAGAAGCGGCATCGTCAGAATGCACTGTGGTTCCTGATGGTAATGGCGTTGCAGTTCACGTCCGACCAGCAGGTTGAACTTCTGGTCTGTGCCGCCCAGCTCCATATCGGACTGCAAGGCGACAGAGTCATACCCCTGCATCAGTGGATAGAGCAGTTCATGAACGGAAATCGGAAAACCGTTTTTGAAACGGTTCGCAAAATCCTCACGTTCCATGATTCGTGCAAGCGTATATTGCGAAGCCAGCTGGATCATACCCGCGGCACCAAGCTTGTCACTCCATTCCGAGTTATACCGGATTTCTGTTTTTTCCGGATCAAGCACCAGACTGGCCTGCGAGAAATAGGTCATGGCGTTTTCCTTGACCTGTTCACGGGTCAATGGAGGACGGGTGATATTTCTGCCGCTGGGATCACCGATCATCGAAGTGAAATCGCCGATCAGGAAAATCACGACATGACCCAGATTCTGCAACTGGCGCATTTTGTTCAGCACAACGGTATGCCCCAGATGCAGGTCAGGTGCCGTCGGATCCAGCCCCAGCTTGATCCTGAGAGGCTTGCCGGTTTTTTCGGAACGAGCCAGTTTTTGCGCGAATTCGGATTCGATCAGAAGCTCGTCACATCCACGCAATGTGATCGCCAGCGCTTCCCTGACAGAATCGGTCAAGGGCAACTGGTCTGCTTCAGGCGAAGAATTTTTTTCGTTCATTTCACTAATTTATGACAGTTTGTATTGGTATAATGTGGTTTTTCGGCAATTTTGCAGATGCCTGATCCTATAAAAACAACAAGAAGAGAATGGTGCAAAAAAGTGAATTTTAACTGATTGCGGCAATAAGAGGAATTTAATGCGGTTCATCGAGAAACTGAAACGTCTTCCATCTATCGGGAAAGCAAAAGAATTTCTCCTGGCTGGCGAATTAAAACGACGTCCCCTGTGCCAGAAAGCGAAAAAATACCTTCTTGGCCGCTGCCAGAAAACCCGCAGTGTTTCACTTGTCGCCCTATCCTTCGCTTTCATCGCGTTCGGCGCGGCGGCAACCGCTCCCGGTTCCCCACCTGACAAGAATAACATCGCGATCAAGACCATTGAGGAAGAATTACCCCTTCCATCCCTGTCCGACCAGCTTGAAAAGCTGCGTGGTGAAAGACAGTTTTTTGCCCGGGAAGACAAGATCCGTCCGGGCGACACGCTCGGTACCCTGTTGACACGCCTCGGAGTCGATGATCAGGAAGCGGTCCAGTTCATCAAGTCGGACGAAAAGGCCAGGGCATTTCTCCATTTGAAAGCCGGCCGGACCATTCAGGCCAGAACCGATGACAGAGGTGTACTTTACTGGCTTTCCGCTGCGGCAGCCGATCCGCAGGATGGCATTACCATCGAAGTGACACGAAACGATGCCGGTTTTACGTCTTCCAATGCCGTCGCACAGCTGGAAAGAATTGTGGAAATGCGTTCCGGCACGATCCAGTCCTCCCTTTTCGCCGCAACCGATACAGCGGGTGTGCCGGATGCGATCACGAAAAAATTCATTGAAATGTTTTCCACCCATGTCGATTTCAATTCCGATTTGCGCCGTGGCGATCACTTCAATATCGTTTATGAAACGTTCTGGCAAAATGGCAAATTGCTCAGAACCGGCAACATCCTTGCGGCTGAGTTCGTCAATGCCGGAGAAGCCCATCAGACGGTCTGGTTCGAACGGGCTCCGGGAAAAGGCGGCTATTATGATTTCAACGGCAAATCCAACAAGAAAGCCTTTTTGAAATCACCGCTTGAATTCACCCGTGTATCATCTGGCTTCGCGACGCGCGTTCACCCTGTTACCGGCAATATCCGCCAGCACAAAGGTATCGATTTCGCAGCGCCTACCGGCACACCGATTCGTGCAGCGGCAGATGGTACGATCCATTTCTCGGGCTGGCAGAACGGCTATGGCAACTTCATCGTGCTCAAACACTGGGGGGCATATTCAACGGCATATGGACATATGAGCCGGATTGCGCCGGGCATGAAAAAAGGCAAGAAAGTCAGCCAGGGTGACATCATCGGTTACGTGGGATCTACCGGAATGAGCACTGGCCCGCATCTGCATTATGAATTCAGGGTCAACAACGTTCAGCAAAATCCGGCGAAAGTGGATATGCCGAATGTCAATCCATTGACCCCCAAGGAAATGGCAAAATTCAAATCGAATCTGGCCGATATGCAGCACCGCTTTACCCTGATGGATGCGTCTGCCAATCAAAGACAGACTGCCAGCAACTGACCGCATAAGTTCTTATCGAAATGTCTTTATACATAGGCCTGATGTCAGGCACCAGTCTGGATGGCGTTGACGGTGTCCTGACATCGATACCCGACCATTACGATGGCGGCAAGATCGATATTCTTGCAAGCGCTCATGTTCCGTTCGATGAGGATCTGCGTGCCCAACTGATGTCCCTTCAGTCACCTGGTCATAATGAAATTGAAAAAGAATCGCTTGCCGCCAATCGGCTGGCGATTTTATATGCCGAATGCGTTTACACCCTGATTCAGATAAAGGGAATTTCCCCCCGGGATGTGACTGCCATCGGTGCACACGGCCAAACCATCCGTCATCGTCCTGAACTCGGTTTTACACGCCAGACCAATAATCCAGCTCTTCTTGCCGAGCTCACGCAGATCGACGTCATTGCCGATTTCAGAAGCAGGGATATTGCCGCGAATGGTCAGGGCGCACCTCTGGTACCGGCTTTCCACTACGCTGTTTTCGGCAGCCAGTTCCATTCACGTGCCGTCATCAATATCGGTGGTATCGCCAATATCAGCATTCTGAATCCGGATGGATCGGTTTCAGGTTTTGATACCGGTCCTGGCAACATGCTTATGGATGCATGGATCGGGAAACATTTGAAAAAGAATTACGATGAAGACGGCAAATGGGGGCGAAGCGGAGTCTGTTCAGACGACTTGCTCGAGGCACTGTTAAATGAATCCTTTTTCCGCCAGATGCCTCCCAAAAGCACCGGACGTGACCTGTTCAACCTGAACTGGCTGGATGCAAAAATTTCCTTATCGGAAGCATTCGAGCGGCTTGAATCTTCCGATGTTCAGGCAACCCTGACAAACCTGACTGCTGAGACGATTGCCGATGCCGTCCTCAATCATGCTTCTTATATCGAGGATATTTACGTATGTGGCGGTGGAGCGAAAAATCCCTTCCTGATGAAACTGATCGGGAAACGGCTCCAGAAGAAAAACATCACCGCCAGTCTGCAAACGAGTGCCAGATTGGGAGTGGATCCGATGCATGTCGAGTCACTTGCCTTTGCCTGGCTGGCCCATCGTTTCGTCATCGGCAAACCGGGCAATCTTCCCCCGGTTACCGGCGCGCGGGGGCTCCGTAAACTGGGAGCCCTTTATCCTGCCTGATTCCAGAATCCGGCCATCCGAACCGGACAGGGAAAAACCGGTAAATCCTATTTGAGCGTATGATGGTTTTCGACCACATTGGTCAGCACGGTTTTGAAATCCGAATTGCCCATTGTATGGCTATAAAAAGCATAACTGTTCTTGCCGCGCTCCTTGGCGTAATACAGCGCCCTGTCTGCATTATGGAACAGTTCTTCATATGTCATTCCGTCACGGGGGAAAAGAGATATGCCGACACTGCAGGAAACGTTGTATTTGTCGATCAATTCCTTATAGGTTTTCCTGAACAGGTCGCAAATGTCCTGCGCTTTTTCGGCAATGGCTTTTTCAGATGAGGAATTGCGAAGAAAAGCGACGAATTCGTCACCACCGATGCGCCCGACAATATCGGTCGAACGGACTTTCCGCTTGATTTCGCTGGCAATATATCTCAGGATCTCATCTCCGAACATATGGCCGAGATTGTCGTTGATGGCCTTGAAATTATCGATATCGATAAAGAAAAAGGCGCCCGCTTCCTTTTTGTTTCCGTCAAACAGGCTGACAAGTCGTTCCCTGATCCGTTTGCGATTGTCCAGTTCCGTCAGGGAATCCATATTGGCCTGTTTTCTCAACAGGTTGGCTTCGATCTTGCGCTCATGAATGTTGACGAGCTTGCCAAGATAGCCGATACATTCCACATTGGTTTCCGTATTCCACAAGGCATGGACATTGACTTCAAACCACTCGAATCCCTGATCGGGAACCATCATGCGAAGCTCGATCCGGCAACTCGGAAACCTGGGAGTCAATTCAGTCAGACGCCGCAGGAACCGGGACCGGTCTTCAGAATGGATGACCTGGGAATGCTCGATAGTGTCCCGCGCATTGGGTATGCGAATGTCACGATGGAAAAGATCGTAATATTTTTCAGAAAATTCCAGCACATCCGATTTTGTGTCGTAATTGAAGACAATGTCGCCGGACAATTCGGACAGAATACGATATTTTTCCCGCTCCAGTTCAAGCAGCCTCAAGGTTCTGGAAGACAAGCCCGTATCTTCCGTTTTGGGCACCGCTTCCAGTGGAGATTCGAAAGTGCATGCGGTAAATTCCGCATCCGCCATTTCTTCATTGGACACCAGATCCCGCTCAAGGACAGAGGCCATCTTGATGAATACATCCAGCAATTTCGGATTGAAAACCCCGCATTCGCCATCCAGAATCATTTTGACGGCCTTTTCATGCGAATAGGCATTTTTATAGACCCGTTTGCTGGTCAGTGCATCATAGACATCCGCCAGTGAAACGACCTGTGCCCATATCGGAATGTTGTCACCTTTCAGTTTGTCAGGATAACCGTTCCCGTCCCAGCGTTCGTGATGGTGACGGCAGATCTCATAACAGAAACGGAAATATTCCTCATCCTGTGCGTAGTGAATGCTTTGGAGAAATTCGCACCCACGAATACAATGCGCCTTCATGATCTCGAACTCTTCCGCCGTCAGTTTGCCCGGCTTGTTCAGGATGTAATCGGGAATGGCGATTTTACCGATATCATGCATCGCCGAGGCACTTGAAATCTTTTCGATATGATAGGGGGAAAGCTCGTATTCAGGATACTCGTTCGAGATTGCCTCAAGAAGGATCTGGGTAGTATGCCTGATACGTTTGATATGTTGCCCGGATTCGCAATTGCGGAATTCGACGGCCGTACTCAAAGTCTCGATCAGGAAGTTATTGACCTGATTGAGCTTGCAGGCCTGTTTTTCCAGTGTCTCGATCTGTTTTCCGACCAGTTTTTCCAGGTTGGATTTATGCATGAACAATTCGATGACGTTGGCGACACGCCGTTTGACGACTTCCGGATTGAATGGTTTGTTGATAATGTCGGAAACACCCAGCTGATAGCCCTGAAGCGCTGCCCTGTCAGAATTCTCGGAAGTGATCAGTACAACCGGGACGTTTTCGATCAGTTTTCTGTCGGACATCGCCTGCAAGACCTCGAAACCGTCCATCACCGGCATGACAATATCCAGCAATACCATTACAATCCGGTCAATGTTTTTTTCGAGAATATCAAGCGCCTCCTGACCGTCTTCGGCTTCGAGAATATGATAGGTGTCGCTGAAAAGCTCGGCCAGAATCGCCCTGTTCAGCTCGACGTCATCCACAATCAGAACGGTTTGTTTATCCATCGGAATATTCCACTACTCCAGGCGGTTTACACAGGCAACAACCTTTTCGTATTCTTTTCCCACTCTGGAAAATGCGATTCCGATATTGTCTTTATCACAATGGTCAGCGCGGACAAGATTAACCACTTCGGCACTCAAATCGGAAAGATATTGAAAACCAAGATTGGCGGCGATCCCTTTCAGGGTATGGGCAGCCCGTTCAACATCACTGTAACGCTTGTCGTCAACAGCCGCCTGCAATTCCTGAAAAGTTTTGTCATCCGGAAATTTCTTGACAAATCGCCGCAGCAGATTTTCATTGTTGGAAAAACGGTTCAGGGTCATTTCATAGTCGACCCCGGCCAACTCCATTGCATCTTTAAGGTTCATTCTGTTTCTCCGACCGTTCCCTGACCAGTTTTCAATCCTGCACGGACAGCGATTCCACTCTGTTAAAAAAGCGGCAGGATTTCGTATAATCCGAGTTTATTATACTTTTTTCAACGAAACTTGCTTTTGGTTAATACTTTTTGGCCATTATTACAAATTCCAGTGCAAATAACACTTTATTGTTACATTAACGTTCCTGATAACGGAAAAGCATAATATGATTTCTCTTTTGCAACGTGTGAGCGAAGCCTGTGTCACGGTTGACGGGCAGGAAACCGGACGTATCGGCAAGGGCCTGCTTGTCCTGCTTTGTGCCGAAAAAAATGATACGGAAAAAGAAGCGGATGCCTTATTGAACCGGTTGCTTGGCTACAGGGTATTTTCGGATGAGAACGGCAAAATGAACCTCTCGATCACGGCTATTGGTGGTGAACTGCTGATCGTTCCCCAATTTACGCTGGCAGCCGACACCCGTTCCGGAACACGTCCCTCTTTTTCACCTGCAGCCCCACCCGATATCGGGCACGAACTTTTCGACTATTTTGTCGGACAGGCGAAACTGAAATTGCCTGTCGTCCAGACCGGCGCTTTCGGAGCCGACATGAAAGTGTCACTGATCAATGACGGCCCGGTGACGTTCTGGCTGGAATCGCCCCGAAAATGATTCAGAATTCCTTCTTCATCTGGCAAAATAACGTTATCCCTTTTTATCCATGGCACTAAAGGAGCTTACATGAAACTTTCGAGCAACTCTTTTAAGGATGGTGCAGTCATTCCGTCACAATTCGCTTTTTGCAAAACCGATCCTGCTGCGCATGTCGCCATGTCGGACAATAAGAATCCGCAACTGGAATGGAGTGATCTGCCTGCCGGTACCCGCTCGCTGGTATTGATATGCCATGATTTTGATGTTCCTTCCAAAGGCGATGATGTCAATCAGGAAGGCAAAACCATTCCGGTAGATCTGCCCCGAGTCGATTTCTATCACTGGGTAATGATCGATCTGCCCGCTTCGTTGAAATCCATTTCCGCAGGTGAATTTTCCAGTGGCATTACGGCTCGCGGGAAAAACGGCCCGGATACGCTTTATGGCGCACGTCATGGCATTAATGACTACACCGGCTGGTTTGCGGGGGACAAGGACATGTCCGGCGATTATTACGGATATGACGGCCCTTGCCCGCCCTGGAATGATACCATTCCGCATCATTACGTTTTCACCCTGTATGCGCTGGATACGGACAAATTGCCTTTGACAGGCCGCTTCACCGGTCAGGATGTCCTGTCCGCCATGAAAGGTCACGTTCTGGACAAGGCCAGTATCACAGGGGTCTATTCCCTGAATCCTGACGTGAAGCTGCCTGCATGAAAACATGGGATCCGGAACTGACATTCTGATCATCCGTCACGGACAGACTGACTGGAACAGGAAGAAGCGCCTGCAGGGACACAGCGATATTCCTTTGAACGAGGAAGGAATCCGGCAAGCTCTTACGCTTGCCAAAACGCTGCAAAACGAACCACTGGATGCCATTTTCTCCAGTGACCTGCAGCGTGCCTGGCAAACAGCCAGTGAAATTGCAAAATGCCATAAACTGCCCGTTCATACAGACCGTATTTTCCGGGAGCGGTGTTATGGCATTTGCGAAGGCATGATGGCAGATGAAATTCGGGAAGCCTTTCCGAAATCCTATGAAGCCTGGTATGCCGCCGATCCGGATCACTTTTTCCCTGACGGCGAAAGAAAAACGGAAAGTCCTCGACAGTTTCATCATCGTGCCATGAACGCCATTCTGAATGTGGCGGCTTCGCATTCCGGGAAAAAGGTGGCCATCGTCACCCACTTCGGCGTTATCGAAACCGCTTATCGCCTCGCGCAGGACATCCCGCTCGGAATCCGGTGCAGGATGCCTGTCCTCAATACCAGCATAAACCGTTTCAGGTTCATTGATGGAAAGCTCGAACTGCTGAAATGGGGAGAAGCGGCGCATCTGGAAGAAGCCAGGAAGCCAGCCGTCGATTATTACAAGCATTTCTGACACAAATTGCCTGTTTTTTAGGCAATTTTCTGGTAAAATAGCCTTTTATTTTCTTTCCTACCATGCAGATCGGCCCTTATGTTCTGAGCAACAATCTTGTTGTCGCTCCGATGGCTGGCATTACAGACCGTCCGTTCCGCCAGTTATGCAAGAAACTGGGTGCCGGATACGCCGTGTCTGAAATGGCGGCGGCCAATCCCCTGTTGCGCAATACCCCGAAAAGCCGCAGAAGAATCGTGCATGAAGGGGAAATCGAACCTCGCGCCGTGCAGATTGTCGGATCGGATCCTTCCACAATGGCTGACAGTGCCCGTTACAATGTCGACCAGGGTGCCCAGATTATCGATATCAACATGGGATGTCCTGTAAAAAAAGTCTGCAATAACTGGTGCGGTTCGGCACTTCTGCAAAACGAGCCCCTTGTCAGGCAGATTCTGGAGGCTGTCACGCGTGCCGTTTCCGTTCCCGTGACACTGAAATTCCGGACCGGGTGGGACCATTCGCATATCAATGCGCCGGTCATTGCAAAAATAGCCGAATCTGCCGGAATTGCCGCTCTGACCCTGCATGGCAGAACCCGGGAAGATGGATACAGGGGACAGGCGGAATACGATACGATTGCAGAAGTCAAATCACTTGTATCCATTCCAGTCATCGCCAACGGAGACATCACCTCTCCGGAAAAAGCCAAAGCCGTTCTCGAGAAAACGGGGGCTGATGCTATCATGATCGGACGGGGAGCGCAGGGGCGCCCCTGGATTTTCCGTGAAATCGATTATTTTTTGAAAAATGACGCATTTTTACCACCTCCCGATTTCAATGAAATCTGGAAAATCCTGCGTGAACATTTGCTGGAACATTACGCCTTTTATGGCGAAGTGGCTGGCGTGCTTACTGCCCGAAAACATATCGGCTGGTATTCCCGATACCTTCCGGAAGGTGAAAAATTGCGTATTGCCGCAAATCATGCACAGACATGTGAAATACAAATAAATGAAGTCGATCGCTTCTTTATGTCTCTACTTGAAGGCTTGTAGCGGTTACAATAATGGAATATTTGAAAATCTGATTGGCTGACGGGCTGTAGCGCCCGTCGATGGAAATAAACATGAGTAAAGAGCATATTCAGGATGTCGTCCTTCAAAGTTTAGAGGAATATTTCAGGGATCTGGATGGTCAGAAACCAAGCGACATTTACAACATGATCATGCACACGGTCGAAAGACCGGTTCTTGTCGCGGTCATGGCTCATGCAAAGAACAATCAGTCCCATGCGGCCGAAATTCTCGGCATCAACAGAAACACGCTTCGCAAAAAGCTGCTTGAACACAAATTGCTGTAAAACCGTCTTTCGGGCTTAATCTCAATCGTTATTTACCAAACTCATCATGATTCAATCCGCTCTGATATCCGTCTCTGACAAAACCGGACTAGTCGAATTCGCCAAAGAACTGGCTGCCATGAATGTCACTATTCTTTCCACTGGCGGAACAGCTGAATTGCTTAAAAAGAACGGCATCGCCGTTACCGAAGTCGCCGATTACACCGGTTTTCCCGAAATGCTCGACGGACGTGTCAAGACCCTGCATCCCAAGGTTCACGGCGGTATTCTGGCAAGACGCGATATGACATCCCATATGGATGCCATCGGCAAACACGGCATCAATACGATTGACATGGTTGTCGTCAACCTGTATCCGTTCCAGCAGACTGTTGCAAAAGAAGATTGCACGCTGGAAGACGCGATCGAGAACATCGATATCGGCGGCCCGGCCATGTTGCGTTCGGCCGCCAAAAATTACAGGGACGTCGCGGTCGTTTGCGATCCTGCCGATTATTCCGGCATTATCGCCGAAATGAAAAAGAACCATGGCAACCTCTCGACCGATACCAAATTCGAACTGTCGAAAAAAACGTTTTCCCATACGGCCCAGTACGACGGCGCGATTGCCAATTACATGTCCAGCCTGAAACTGGACAAGAAACACCAGAACCGCAAGACCTACCCTGAAATCCTGAACCTGCAATTTGAAAAGGTCCAGGATATGCGTTACGGTGAAAACCCGCACCAGTCCGCCGCGTTCTACCGTGAAAAAGACATCGAGCCGGGTACACTCGCCAGTTACCGGCAATTGCAAGGCAAGGAACTGTCTTACAACAATATCAGCGATGCGGACGCTGCCTGGGAATGCGTCAAGAATTTCGATGAACCGGCCTGTGTCATCATCAAACACGCCAATCCTTGTGGTGTCGCCATCGGCAATGATTTGCTCGATGCCTACAAGAAAGCATTGCAGACCGACCCTGAAGCGGCTTTCGGCGGTATCATCGCCTTCAATGGCGAACTGGATGCACGCACCTCGGAAGAAGTCTCCAAACTGTTCGTGGAAGTCCTGATCGCTCCTTCTTTCACTGAAGAAGCGAAAGGCATTTTCAACCGCAAGAAAAACCTTCGATTGCTGGAAATCAGTCTGGGCAAGAACGTCAACGCCTTTGACATGAAACGTGTCGGCGGTGGTCTCCTAGTCCAGTCCCCTGACATCGTCGATGTCATCGCAAGCGATCTGAAAGTGGTCACGAAACAGCAACCGACGCCACAACAGATGGCCGATTTGCTCTTTGCCTCCAAAGTCGTCAAATTCGTCAAATCGAACGCCATCGTATTTTGCGGAAACGGTATGGCACTGGGTATCGGCGCTGGCCAGATGAGCCGTGTCGATGCGGCCCGTACGGCGACCATGAAAGCTGAAAATGCAGGCTTGTCCCTGAAAGGTTCCGTTGTCGCTTCTGACGCGTTCATTCCTTTCCGCGACGGTCTGGACATCGTTGCAAACGCAGGCGCGACCGCCGTCATCCAGCCGGGAGGGTCGGTACGTGATCCTGAAGTGATTGCCGCTGCGGATGAACACGGTATCGCGATGGTCTTTACCTCCATCCGCCATTTCCGTCACTGATATGAAAAGGGTTTTCATGGCAAAAACGGACGTCATTCAAAAGGTTCTGCCATGAAGATCCTGGGTATCGATCCGGGACTTCGGACAACCGGTTTCGGTGTCATTCACAAAAAGGGCAACTCGCTAAGCTATATCGCCTCCGGTACGGTCAAGACACCGGCTGAAGCCGGTTTGCCCTTGCGTCTGAAAACCATTTTCGACGGTATTTCCGAAATCATCGGCGAATATCAGCCGGACTGTGCTGCCATTGAAAAAGTATTTGTCAATGTCAATCCGCAATCCACCCTGCTGTTGGGGCAGGCTCGCGGGGCGGCGATCAGCGCGCTGGTCGCATCCGAACTGGCTGTCTATGAATTCACAGCCCTGCAAATCAAGCAGGCCGTTGTCGGTCACGGCAAGGCACAGAAAAAACAGGTTCAGGAAATGGTGCAGCGGCTGCTGTCGCTTCCTGGCGTTCCGGGCAGTGACGCAGCTGATGCATTGGGCGTAGCCATTTGCCACGCGCATGGATTCGATGCCATCAGGGCGCTCGAAAAAGCAGCAGTCTTGAGCAATGAAAATACATTTCGCATCAGACGTGGCAGACTTATCCGGTAATATTAAAGATCATTTAATTTATTTGACATTCATCTCATGATTGGTCGCATTCACGGCATTTTGCTGCAAAAGAATCCACCGCAACTGCTGGTCGATTGTCAGGGCGTCGGTTATGAAATTGACGTGCCGATGAGCACTTTTTACAATCTGCCTTCTGTCGGCGAAAAGGTCACCCTGTTCACCCATCTGGCGATACGGGAAGACGCACACGTTCTTTACGGATTCGGCAGCCTCGATGAACGGGCACTCTTCAGGCAATTGATCCGCATTTCCGGTGTCGGCGCCAGAACGGCACTTGCCCTGCTATCCGGCCTTTCAGTCAAGGATATGTCACAGGCGGTCGCCCTTCAGGACGCATCGCGCCTGACCAGCATTCCCGGCATCGGCAAAAAAACAGCCGAACGGCTTTTGCTGGAACTGAAAGGCAAGCTGGAAACGAGTGCCTTGTCAGCCGTTTCGGGAACTGTCCGGAACGATACCATGACAGACATTCAGAATGCCTTGCTGGCTCTCGGCTATTCTGAAAAAGAAACCATACTGGCGATCAGGCAGGTTCCAGCCGATTGCAGCGTATCTGACGGGATCAAGATGGCACTGAAGGCCTTGTCCAAAGGCTGAGCCAGAAAAATAACGGAATACAGCCATGAGCATTCAAACGGACGATTTCAGCGAAAAAAGAATTATTGATGCCGCACCCGCCTCACCCAATGAGGAAGCGATCGAACGGGCGTTGCGTCCGAAACTGCTGAATGAATACGTCGGCCAACATAAAACACGCGAACAGCTCGAAATCTTTATTGCTGCAGCGAAAAAACGCAATGAGGCACTGGACCATACCCTGCTCTTCGGGCCTCCCGGACTCGGCAAAACAACCCTGGCACACATCATTGCCCGTGAAATGGGTGTGAATTTGCGCCAGACTTCCGGGCCGGTTCTCGAACGTGCAGGCGATCTGGCGGCCATCCTGACCAATCTGGAAGCTAATGACGTGCTGTTTATCGATGAAATCCATCGCATGTCGCCTGTTGTCGAGGAAATTCTCTACCCCGCTCTTGAAGACTACCAGATCGATATCCTGATCGGGGAAGGCCCTGCCGCCCGTTCCGTGAAGCTGGACTTGCAGCCGTTCACACTGATCGGTGCAACAACTCGTGCAGGGATGCTGACCAATCCGTTACGTGACCGTTTCGGTGTCGTGGCAAGACTCGAGTTTTACGATATTGACGACCTGACACGAATCGTCACACGAAGCGCCATGCTGCTGAAAGCTCCGATAGTGGAAGAAGGTGCACGTGAAATCGCCCGCCGTGCCCGTGGCACGCCGCGTATCGCCAACCGTCTGTTGCGGCGTGTCAGGGACTATGCGGAAGTCAAGGGAACCGGAAAAATCACGCGCGAAATGGCAGATGCCGCCCTGAGGATGCTTGACGTCGATCCGGTCGGTTTCGATCTGATGGACCGCAAACTGCTGGAAGCAGTCCTGTTCAAGTTCAGCGGCGGCCCTGTCGGCATCGCCAATCTGGCTGCCGCCATCGGTGAAGAAGTCGATACTATTGAAGATGTTCTGGAACCTTACCTGATCCAGCAGGGATATCTTCAGCGTACACCAAGAGGACGCATTGCCACCACGGCAACCTACCGTCATTTCGGTGTTGTTGCACCCGCTTCCGATCCCAATGGAACACTCTGGGATAACAAGGAAACAAAGTGAAAAAAAACAATCCGATCGATGTGGCCGTTGGCATTCTGATGAAAGAGAACGGCGATATCCTGCTTACACAGCGACCAGTCGGCAAACCGTATGAAGGATACTGGGAATTCCCCGGCGGAAAAGTCGAGCCCGGTGAAACGGTCGAGGCGGCTTTGAAACGCGAATTCATGGAAGAACTGGGCATCGCCATCAACTCGGCCGAACCCTGGTGTGGCGTTGAATATGTTTATCCCCATGCCCATGTGCGCCTCCACTTTTACATCAGCCATGACTGGAAGGGACTTCCCCAGAGCCGTGAAGGCCAGCAATTCTCCTGGCAGGGATCAATACACGTCGAGCCTCTTTTGCCTGCCACCATTCCACTGGTTCAGTGGATCGATGCCCTGCGCTATCCGGCATTGCCCGAGTCGTCTGACTCCACCAGAGTAATCGAGACACAGAGTTGATATAAATTTTTACAGACAGGAAAACATATGATTCTTGAATTAGTCGATATCTTGATCCAGCCCGGAAAACAGGCCGAATTCGACAAGGCCATCCAGCATGGCATCAGCGAGTATATTTCCAAAGCAAGAGGATTCGTGGGTTATCAGATCAACAAGTGCATCGAATCGCCGGAACGCTACGTTCTGATGAATTACTGGGCCACACTTGAAAACCATACCATCGATTTTCGCGAATCCCCTGCTTTCTTGCAATGGCGCGGAGTCGTCGGCCCGTTTTTCGCCCGGCCGCCCATCGTGGAACATTTCACGATTTTAGACACAAAAATGGGTGAAAAGTAAGTCGTTCCGGTTGCTCTCAAGAGGCAAATCAGCGATAATGCTCAAGCGTTGCCGGGGTGGCGAAATTGGTAGACGCAGCAGACTCAAAATCTGCCGGTGGAAACACCGTGCCGGTTCGATTCCGGCTCCCGGCACCATAACGCTTGGCAATTTATTGATTCTACCTATTCAGCCTTGAAACCATTGTTTTCGAGGCTTTTTTATTGTCCTTCCCATCCCTGTCGATATATTCCGGTTTTAGCCAGGGCGACAAATTCTTCCGTGTATAAAAAAACAGCTTCCCGAACGAATCGGAAAGCTGTTCACTAAAACCTTGTGGAAACAATCAGGTCATGTTTCCACACCTTTCTTTACTTCACGAGCAGCAACAGCACTTGAACTGTTCCTTGGCTCGCTGTCTCCAGTTCTGGAGCAATGGATCGGTATAACCGGACGGTTGGGACAATCCCTTGAAGACCAGATCGCATGCGGCCCTGAATCCAGGAGAATGTTCGAGGTCTTCGGTCATTTTCCGGTATGTCGGATCATCGGCATTCTGCTGGTCGACCACTGCAGCCATTCTCTTTAAGGTATCCATGACCTGAGGAACGTTGGTGATGCCATGACGTAGCCAGCTGGCGATGTGCTGGCTCGAAATACGCAGCGTTGCACGGTCTTCCATCAGGGCGATGTCGCGAATGTCGGGTACTTTGGAGCAGCCGATACCCTGATTGACCCAGCGAACGACGTAACCCAGAATACCCTGCGCATTGTTGTCCAGTTCCTGCTGGATTTCTTCAGCAGACCAGTTTGGCTGGTCGGTTACCGGAATGGTCAGAAGGTCGTCGAGAACGTTTACGAAAGGCTGTTTTTCCATTTCAGCCTGCGTCTTCTCGATATTGACCTGATGATAATGCAGCGCATGCAGACAGGCCGCGGTCGGCGACGGTACCCATGCCGTATTGGCGCCCGCTCTCAGATGGTCGCCTTTTACGGCAATCATGTCAGCCATCAGATCCGGAGCGGCCCACATGCCCTTGCCGATCTGCGCCACGCCACGCATGCCGCATTCCAGTCCGACCTGAACATTGTTGATTTCGTAGGCACTGATCCATGGCGTTTTTTTCATGTCGCCTTTGCGGATCATCGGGCCGGCTTCCATTGAAGTATGGATTTCATCGCCGGTACGGTCAAGGAAACCTGTATTGATGAATGCGAGACGCTGCGGGATTTCTGCAATGCAGGCTTTCAGGTTGGCACTGGTACGGCGTTCTTCATCCATAATGCCGATCTTGACGGTATTCGGAGCGATGCCAAGCAGTTTTTCAACCTTGTTGAACAGTTCGTTTGTGAAAGCCGTTTCTTTCGGGCCATGCAGTTTCGGTTTGACGATATAAATGGAACCGGCTCTCGAACTGATCTTGTTTTCCAGATCGCGCTTGACGATCAGTGTCGTGACAACAGCATCGAGAATGCCTTCGAAAATATCGTTTTCGTGTTCATCCAGAATGGCAGGATTGTTCATCAGCAATCCGACGTTACGGACAAAAAGGAGACTGCGACCCGGCAATGTGAATTTTTCACCATTGACGGACTGGTATTCGCGGTCCTTGCTCAGACGGCGTACAAACGTCGTGCCGTTTTTGGCAACGGATTCCTGCAAATCGCCCTTCACGACACCCAGAAGATTCCGGTAAATGACGACCTTGTCTTCTGCATCGACTGCAGCGACAGCGTCTTCACAGTCTAAAATGGTGGTCGTTGCGGCTTCAAGAATGATGTCGCGGATGCCGGCAGGATCATCCTTGCTGATCGGATCGTTTTTATCGAACTGGAGATCGATATGCATGTAATTCTGCCTGAACAGCAAGGAAGCAGGATTTTCAGCGTCTCCTGTATAGCCTGCCAGCCATTCCGGCTGTTTCAGCGTTGTTTCGGAACCATCTTTCAGGACAACGGCCAGTTTTTTATCCTTGACGTAATACCTGACCGCATCCAGATGAGAACCGGATACCAGCGGGATAAATTCATCGAGCTGTTTGCGCGCGAAAGCGATAACCTTGCGGCCTCTGACGGGATTGTATGCATTTCCGCGTGTGGCGCCATCTTCCTCGCTGATGGCATCGGTACCGTACAGAGCATCGTACAGGCTCGCCCAGCGGGCGTTGACGGCATTCAGCACGTATCGCGCATTCGTCAGGGGAACAACCAGTTGAGGGCCTCCCTGTGTGGAAACTTCGGTATCGATATTTTTCGGATCGATTCTGACGTCGGCGGGAACCGGCACCAGATATCCGATATCTTTCAAAAATGCCTTGTAAGCGGACATATCCTTTACAGGGCCTGGATTCAGACGATGCCAGTTGTCCAGTTCTTCCTGCAAACGTTCACGTTCTGCCAGCAAAGCCCGGTTTTTCGGACCCATTTCATGTACGATGGCATCGAAACCGCGCCAAAATGTATCACTATCAATTCCCGTTCCGGGAAGTGCTTCTTCTTCAATAAAACGGTAAAGACTATCGGCTACCTGCAAGCGGTAGCATTTTGTACGTTCACTCATATAACGTTTCTCTTGTCCTAATCTGTGCGTGTTGACAACTCTATCGGTGCCATTCGCCCTGCGGTCAGCCTGGCAATTCTCACTGAATGGCTCATATATAAGCGCAAATAACAGGCGCAGACTCTTACTGCAGCTCTGTCCGGGCGGGCAATCATGCGTTGTCTGGTGCAGTTGCCTAATGGCCCGTTTCAAACGCGTATTCTTGGTGTGAACACGACTTGTGCGCATAGAGAAGGGTTACTTCTTTTTACGGGTATATATGTTAGCAATAAAGTCCATCAATGACATACTATTTTTTTGTACAACTGTCCGCTTAATGCAATTAAACGGCCTCTTTCTGCCATGTTTCCAATAAAAAACTGTTTACTCGTACAACTTTCTTATCTTTTACCGAACCAATTATCCAAAAGCAAATTTCATAAAACACATTCAGGCATTCATGACCATGCAAAGATATTTCTGCTACGCCTGTACTGGGCGATCACGACAATAATCAGAATCGGCAAAAGGCATTCCAGAAATTCTTCCTGCGAAGTCTGCAAGGCAACAAGCCATTCAGGGAAATGCATCTGATAGAGTTCTGTCAGCATGTTCAGGGAACGATCCAGTACCTTGGAAGTAACGAGCGTGACAAGAAACATGAGAATACTGATGGCATATCCTTCTCCGCCCCAAAGGGCTTTCCAGAACGTCTTTGTGTAATTCCAGATAAAATAAATCAGCATCCAGGCTACTGGTACCAGAATGGCAATTGCCAGCAGTTTGTCGGATACCGGAATCTGGCCATTCAGCCAGAATTTGATTTTCAGGATGCTTTCACTGCTGACAGACTTATGCCAGTCCGCCTCACGCATGAACATATAAGCCAGCATGATGATCGTCGCCAATTTCGTTGAGAAACGCGCCTGAATCTGGCCGAAAACAATGACAAGAATGGCTACCACGTAGAAAAACAGGGTCAGGTTTTCCACTGTGCCGTTT
>JAEXJM010000055.1 GCA_023449275.1 Pseudomonadota bacterium
CCCCCCACCCCACCACCACCACACACAATCGGCCGTATAGACAGACTCTTTCGCACAAAAAGTATTTCTTTTTTACGCCACTAGCTCTTGCATGTGGGCTCATTTTTGCTTCCTTCGCTCACGCAGAAAATACTGACATAAAAAACGATGCAGACGGATGGCACCAACTCAGTACCGAAACGTCGTATAAAGCAACTATAGATTCGAACAACTTCACAAATGACGAAGTTGTGGTGGATGGCACGTTGCAAAATGCAGGAAAATTCGGCATCGTCGAGCTCTACTATCACGGTATTGAAGGTTCTGTTAATACTTCTGGAAACCAACTCACCATCAATTCTCAAAACGGAACTCCTGTCGTTATTAACATGGATGGGAATCCGACAGCTGGCGTTTATGTTGCAAGACGCAATCACAATTCATATGACGGCAATGACATTCCTAATCCAGTTCTCAAATTCAATAGCGATTTGAATATTTCGGGTGATTTAGAGCACCAATACATAACGAAGTCTGGGCAAGCACTCTCCGGCATTACAATTGCAAACGGTAGTTTAGACGTCAATGGAGATTTGACGATTAACCTAACCAATATGTCCTCCTCCGCAGAGGTTGATTTTTCTAATGTTACTCCAACGATTATTGATGGAAGTAATCGACCTGATTGGGATATCTTTTACGGTTGGTCTTCCTTAGATCAAGCCAAAGACAATCCTACTGAGCTACCGCATGATATTAATTTACTTCAAGCTGGAATTGCTACGGGATTCTCTCAACTAAACATCAGCGGTGGTGCCAAAATCAACGTTTCTGGTAGTAATGGATTATTATCAGGCTGGTATTGGGCACCAAATTTCAGAACCCAATATGCAGGAACTGGTTTCGATCAAATCGATGCGAGAGATCCAACAACAATAACTGGCGACCTTGATATCGCTGTCTCGCAGTATGGCGATGGTTATGGTGTTTTCGGTATCTTATGGGAGAGCGAACTACCTAAGACGGGCTGGCCAGTTCCTCCGATTGCCCAAGCTGAAATAAATGGGAAAATTTCCATAGACGTAACGGCTTCGGAATTTTCTGTTTTAGAAGAACCAGAAAATTCAAACAGGCTGACCTCTTACAGGGACAAAGTTGCCGGTCTTTATATGAACCAGGACTTTCACGTTACGGCAAAGGATGGAATCCAATCTAATGTAAAAGTGCTTGGGCAAAGCGATGTCGGAAACGTGTACGGCATTTTTCTATGGAACCAGTCCACAATCAAAACACCTGAAGTTATTACAGACATTACCATTGATGATAGTGCAACTGTTAAAACAGCAACTGGTCTTTCAATCAGAGAAATAGATACCCCCCTAGCTTTTGATAACGTAAAAGTTAACATAAACGGTAAAGCAGGAATGAAATACGGCATCAACCTTTACAATTCCAGCGTAACTATCAATAAAAATCTTTCTATTGATGCTGGTCAGTACTCAAAAGGCTTGCCACGCCCCATTTCCCTCTATGTGTACGACATGAGCCAAAATACAGATTTCATTGTCAACCAACAAAATCAGGGGCAAGTTTCTATGATTGGCGACATCGACGCTCTTTCGCATGGCAACATTAATGTCGTCAATATCACTTTCGGATCAAATGGAGCTTTTACGGGAGCCGCTAATATTGATATAGGGAAAGATGGGGGTTCCTATTGGACTGATGAAGAATTCAAGCAATTTTATAAGCGTTATGGTTTTTCTAAAATTCCTGATCTTACGCTTGACTTTAGTTCCAACGGTTCATGGCAAGTTAACGGAAATTCCACCGTCACTAAACTAGTTCTCGGCAATGGTTCGACAGTCGATCTTGGTCTTTATGATTACACAGAGAATACGGCCGCTGACGATCTCGGCTTTGGAAGCAGCACGCTTGCCATACGTAAATTTGAAAGCTCACGCAATGCGCCCGGTGTTTTCCAATTTCACGTCAACGATACCCAGACATTTTCACAGCAGTCGGGATTGGTCAGTTTGGTGTATGAGGTTGATCCGAAAAAGAACTACGCTGAAGTTCGATTAACTGATGACGGTTCAGGCTTCTCTGCTGAGAAGACTAATTACCTTATTCAAGACTCCTCGGTCGGTCGTAATGCGGAATTTGCTCTAGTCGATCAACCTGGCATCGGCCGAAAAGCTCAGCTCGGCGTCTATTTGTACGAACTGAAGTCTTTTGTTGATGAAACGGGAGAGCTTGCCGACAAATACACCGGTTCCGTCGGTGACCGCTATTGGTATGCAGAAAAAACTGACAAGGTTGCTCCATCCATTGAAGATACGGTTTCAATGGCAAGCTACAGCACGCAGATCACACATTATTTGAGCCGTTTATCCGACCTTCGTCAACGCCTCGGCGATGTCCGTTATTTCGGTAGCAATGGGCTTTGGGCTACAGTAAAAACTAGCAATGAACACCTGACAGGGCTCGCAACATCGTCCTTCGAAATCGACACGAACGGCATCAACGTCGGCTGGGATGGAACGGATGAAAACGGCTGGACCTACGGTCTTTACGGCCGCTACTTCTCCTCCGATCAGAAGGCAAAACAACACTACCATTACACAAGTGGCGAATCCGAGAGCTGGGGACTTAGTCTTTATCTCTCGCGCTCATTCGAAAACAATGCCTACATTGACCTAATTGCCTCATACGATCACTACGATCAGGAACTGAAGGGACAACTTTCTGATGGCGCGACACGCTTTAAGGCAGATTACGATACCCATGGTTATGGGTTCTCTGCGGAAGCTGGTTATCAACATGAGCTAAGCAATGACGGTCTCCTTCTTCTTGAGCCGAGTGTACAACTCTCTTATTACCGAGTTGAAGGACAAGACTTCCAGCTCACAAAGGGAATCAATGTGAGTGAAAGTTCCGTCGACAGCCTAACCGGTCGTGCGGGAGTCAATCTTGTACGCAAGGTCATGCGTGACGGAGAGAAGGTTGGCGAATTCTATGCCAAGGCAGGTATCAACTATGAATTCATGGGCGAACAGTGCATCACTGCCAATGAAGCTAAATTTGAAGGTGATCTTCTCGGTCTGCGCATTTACTACGGCTTAGGCATGACCATGAAGATTCGTCCCGATCTCTACGGCTGGTTCCAAATAGCCCGTGAAGACGGCGACAACTACACAAAGAAGTATGAGGGAACGGCTGGCATTCGTTGGATCTTCTGATCCTTTAATGCTAGACGAATCCGATCTCAACCAACTGCTGTGAATCAGGAGTTTTGGAACGTATCAGGCGGGAAGTGTGTGATATTTCTCGCACCATCCTCCAAAACGTTTGTACCGATTTGAGAGGAGTCGCTTGCGCGACGTTTTACAGCGACTCCTGCGTTTTAATTTCCATATCCTTTAACTCGAATAAATCTAGGCTAACACAATTTAAAGATTTTCAAGACATTGTCTGTCAACGCGTATTACTCAAAATACAGATCCTCATTCCAAACCTCAACATCCAATAGTCGACGTTGACTTTCGAGTTGTTTTCTTACTTTCTTTGGTGCGGTTACGATCAACAGCGAACAGGGAAACAATTTTTTCAGGGCTCTCAAAATCGGTTGTAAGCAGTCCTCATGGTCTACCTCCACTTTAATGAAGTTAGAGAACTGCTTACCCAATGACTATCCACCATTATTCACATAGAGAATGATGTTCCGTTTTTCGGCCGGAAAACGGCGGGTAAAACTTGGGGTAGATTTATCGTTGACAATCAACTGAAAGTCTTGATCACGCTTCAAATCGTAGATCCAAGCATGTACAAAGTCTTGGTTAGTTGAAATCGGTAACAAATAGGAATTTGGCATTTTCTACACTATCGGGAAAAAAATAACACATCTAACGGATCTAACACATCTCCAAGGATCCCTTGTCTATATATAACTACATACCAATAAACAATATATACTTATATATATTATTTATTGTTTATTAAGTAGTATCTACCCTAAAGACCCGTTAGTACTGGGGATCAACAACAATTCTTTATCCGATTGTTCGCCAAGACAGAGACTTGATATTGATACGATGTGCGCCTGTCTCCTACGGACACTGTATTAAATTTAATTCCTGAACGTCAAAGATTTTGTTGATACTTTGATGAGCCAGTAAATCTCACATAAGCTTTCTGGTCCTTTTTCGGTACGCTAAATGCCGACTATTGCAGACAGTTACTTAGATACGTCCCTTTCAAGTGGGCAACTAAGTATCCACGAATGTTATTTTCCTGTGATATTTGTCTGGGTTTCACATTGAAATCACTCAAAACACAAGCCAATTTTTTAGGACTCAATTCCTCCCAATCAGGTATCGAATTGAGTCGTTTAATCAGCATCGCAGTAGTTTCCATTCTTGATCGTGATTTCGTATACAACGATAAATGTCGTGCAATAATGCTCACTCTGGTGACCTGTCAGAACGTGGCAAACACAGCTTACAAGCTTTTTTACCAACTTTTTGTGCTTTTTCATTCGCCATGCACTCAAGCATTGCCCATAGAGGTTCATAACCATCAATCTGTCGATCAGTAAAAATTTTGGGAAATTTTATTGTTCCATTCTCTATACGAGCACCCACCTGATCAGCGTATCTAAGACCGAGTGTATAGATACGGCTTTTGATCGATAAGAACTCTTTTTCAAATTGTTGAATCTTAATTCGTTGACCCCTTGTTCGAGGTTTTCGCTGAAGTTCGATCACAATGCTACGGCTAGTCACTGTCTCTTGAAGGTGATCAGCACGGATTCCTACAATTGCCTTAGATCCAAAACAATTATAAGTTTTGACATCATCGGTGAAACCGCCTTTGGCATTCCCTGCAGCACGGATAGCCACACCGCTACGGCTATTACCATCGTTCAGAATAGAGATAGACCCTTCTCGATTCCTTATATATTGATCCGTTTCATCCAATAAGAGTGTGGGGGATCCTTGTGCCATGATGCGAATAACCGCACCGGCTGTTGTATCTCCGGTTTTAACGGGAACGCGCACAGTATGCGCAAGAAACTCGAGCAGTCTCGATTTCCCATACTCTTTTGTTTTCGACGTAATCAAAATGTAGGGAACAAAATCTGATACGTCTACAAACCACGTAGCAAAAATCCATAGCGATGTAACGATCGCCTGCTCTTTTCTCATCCATACAAATTTTGGAGGAGTTCAACACAATCTCGCAGGGTATCGGTAAACAACAGTTTCCCCTTGTACTCTGGTGGAGGATCAAACATCAACAAATTAGATTTCACCCTAAATTTCTCTGTCGGTTTATGATGAGTAGGTTGTGTTGCAATGTCTTGAATTAAGCCTTTTCTGGGCATGATAATTTTCCTAGAATTCGGTAGTAGTCATTGAAGTCTGTCAGCTGTTCTTCCTCGGACTGGAGCATTTCGATCCGTGATAAGTCGTCGGTATTCTGCGGCTTTATTGCAAGCATCAGCAAGCCCTACTATGGGGTAGTGCCCTATGGAGATTTCACGTCGGCGACCGTTGCACGAATAACGAAGAATGAACGTCTTTTGTTGCGATTGGATGCGTACACATAATCCTGCAACACCTTCGACAGCAAATATACCGTCGGCCTTTAAAGAACGAACCTGAAGATCGGAGAGTTGTTTGGCGACTCTTGGTATAGCAATTACCCACCAAAGAATAATGAGGTAATTTTATCACCTACCAAAAAACACATAAAGATGCGACTCGTTGGGATCGGATGAGACTGTATGAAACAGATCTCCCTTGATTTTGTTGGCCAAAATAAAAAAATCCGATACTGCATGAGACAGTATCGGACTTGAATTTGGCGGAGATGAAGGGATTCGAACCCTTGATACGAGTTTTGGCCCGTATGCTCCCTTAGCAGGGGAGTGCCTTCGACCTCTCGGCCACATCTCCATGCTGTGATTGCTTCCAAATTACAGCAGAGTGCATGATGATATCTTTTCATTTGCTTTCGGTCAATGGACGATGGGCACTTTTAAAGATTTCGAACCTTTTTTGTTTTACCATTGTTGTCTTTGAACTGTTTGGGCTGACAAAAGAGATGGTTATGCCATTTCTGCCGATTCAGCCGTTTTCATTTCTTTCCCGTTTTTCGGTTTGAATTGTTTGTCGCTGATCCGGAATTTGGTACGGCGATCGCCCATCATGTCCCGCAGTTCCTTGATGGAGAGATCGCTGATTTCCTGCATGCGTATCAGCAGAGAGGCACCGACAGGCAAACGGCCGTGACGGATTTTACTGATAACGGGAGGTGCAACCTCGAGTGCCCGCGACAGTGCAGCATCGTTTTTCAGATTGAGTATTTTTATCATGCCTGTCAACAGATTGTTGGGATCGTAGCGATCCGGTTTGCTGGTATGTTTCTCGTATCGTTTTTTATAACTTTCATGCTCGTTTTTCATCGATCTTCTCCTTCTGTGTCTGAAAATAAAGTTAATTTTCGACAATTTAAAAGATGTCATTTTGATAATGATCAGATAAAGTAGTGTTTACTTCGTCCGCTTTGAAACAAGCCATAAAATCGGGTTGTGATTATGTCAGGGGGAAGAATTTTTACAGGGTATGGAAAACGCGATGAATTTCGCGCATCGATTCCGGTCAGTGTTTCAGAATCTGGTTTTCATGCCGTCATTCGTGTTGTTTATCTTAATGGAATACATTTATAGATAATATTCGGTCATTAAAGACTATTGTTTCAAAAAAGCCGGATATTGAATGTTTGAAATGGTTTAAGCCGGCACGAATAAGGCTAGATGGGTGTGTTCGGACCTTTAATGACTAATGCCATTCTTTTTTGTATCAGGCATTCCGAAAGTTATCTTATAATCCAGTGACTTTCTTTCGTTAAAGCTATGCCTTGTTTTTAAGCTGTGTTAGCCTTGAAAAAATAAAGGACATATTATCGATTGTGCAAAAAAGATTGAGGTGGAAGACGAACGGTATAATTTCTTAGGTAAACATGCTGCAATGGCATAAGATTACCTGTTATGAAAAAGCGTAACCTGACCCGACATGATCAGGCCAAGTTACGTTCGACTTGCTTGTCCCCTTGAAGTCGAAAACCGGCACATCATATATGTCAGGAAACAATGGAACCAAACATATTTTAAGTGTATCGAAGTGTATTGTAAAGAGGGACTTTGGATAATTTGATTTTCCAAAATAATCAGGATGTTTCAAGTCTATACAAGTTTTTATGTGTTGTGAAGTGTTTTGTGAGTGTATTGACCGTTTTGTTCATTAGAGGCAACTATTTCTATGAAGATTTTATTCACAGCTGCTGAGATTGCACGAATGCGTTTGCCTGGCTTGCCAACGACCAAATCCAGTATTTTGTCCAGAGCCGCTAAAGAAGGCTGGCGTTATGAAGAGCAATATGGAATTGGTGGAATACGTAAAGTTTTTGAAATACCTGAACATTATCTGGTTTTGGCTCATGGGGAATCGGCAGGCATAGCTGCCTATCAGAATGCAGAAAGATATCGGGTTAAAAGGGCAGGTTCAGGTGGCGATATTTCCGGTTCCGTTAATACAACCAAATTGACAGCCGCTGCACGGGTTGTGGAAAAATGGGATTCCGAAGAGAAAATCGGAATGAGTGCGGATAAGAAAAGTGCCATTATCGCTATCTTTTACAAGATTTTGATGGATGGTTGTGATACTGCTGATCTATCTCATTTGCTTAAGGAACTATCCGATACTTTGAAAATGAAATAAAAAGACCGGCAGAAACCTCCTGAATGATGCGTATTCATCCGGATTTTTCTCTTTTACGCTCTGGGTTCGTTGCAGTTTTTTCAGTGTGGCGGATTGACCCTGTTTGAATGAATTATTCAACAGGAACAGGTCACCAACTGTTTTCCTGAATCAGCTCAATTTTGTATCCATCGGGATCCTCGACAAAAGCGATAACGGTGGTACCTCCCTTGACGGGACCCGGTTCACGGGTAATTTTTCCTCCCTTTTCGCGAATGCGGTTGCATGTGGCTACGATGTCTTTGGAGGAAAGGGCGATATGACCATAAGCGGTTCCCATGTCATATTCAGAAACACCATAGTTATACGTCAATTCAAGTTCGGCTTGTCCGGGATTGCTTTCGTAACCGAGATAGGCAAGGGTGTATTTGTATTCGGGATTGTCTTTCGTCCTGAGCAGCTTCATGCCCATTGTATTGGTGTAGAAATCGATGGAGCGGGTCAAATCACCTACGCGAAGCATGGTATGAAGAAAGCGCATGTTATCTCCTTGTAAATTTTTTTATTGTAAAAGATAGGTGGTTTTTGTAAACCGTTTTGTGAAAGTGTTTTATTTTCAGTCAGTTTCTCATTTTGTCTTCCCGAATAGGGAAAATAGTAAAGGTGACTGGATGTGCAGTTGTTTTCTGGCGTTTTTGTAATCAGGATAGTAGGTGGAAACGATATTCCAGAAACGCTGGCCATGATTCATTTCAAGGCAATGCGCCAGCTCATGTATGGCGACATAATCGATCAGGGACACGTCGCAATGGACAAGTCTCCAGTTCAGTCTGATGTGACGTTTTGCGGAGCAGGATCCCCACCGGGTTCGGGCATTGGACAGGGAAAATGAACTGAACTGGATATTCATGCGTTCGGCATGGAAGGAAAGTCTGCCCAGAAGCGTTTCTTTTGCCTGTTGTACAAGCCACTTTTTCAAGGTCAGGGCGAGAGGTTCGCCATCATCGGGTCGATAAACGAGAAGGGCATCATTTTCGATCCTGAAAACAGGTTTTCCGGATGTCGCTACAACTGTCTGAATGGTCAGACCCTTACCGAGAAAGGGGATAAGCTCACCGCTTTTCCATTTCATCGGAACGGTTTCCGACAGGTGGCCTGAACGGTAGAAGTCCAGTTTGGACAGAATCCACTTTTGTTTGTCAGTGATGGCGTTTTCTATGGATTGCAGGCTGGTTCTTTTCGGGGCGGTCACTCGCAATCCTGTTTCATTGACGAGAAAACCGATAGACCTGCGACTGGAGCGTCGAAGAGTATAGGTGATTTGCCGTCCATTCAATAATATGGTTCTGGATACATCGCTCATGTTTGTGCCGCCCTGAACTTTACGGGAGCCGGATGAGGGGCGTTGCAGCGATTCGGGCGATTTTTCACCAAATATTTTTGCAAGGAACTGATCGAATAAATCCATTTGCATAAGGCAAGTCTGGTGTTTTCCAGGGATTATTATTCGTCTGAAGGGTAGGCGTCGGGTGAGATCCGGTGCATTTCGCTTTCGATCCAGTTTTCGACTTTTCTCATCAGTTCATCCGGAGTGTATCCTTCAGGCCAGATGGGCTTGCCGATGGAGACGGTGATCATTCCGGGTTTTTTGATGAATGAATTTCTCGGCCAGCATTCTCCGGCATTCAATGCGATGGGCACGACTGGCGCGCCGGACTCGATGGCAAGTCGAGAGCCGCCGTTCAGGTATTTCCCTTTTTTTCCTACGGCTGTGCGGGTTCCTTCAGGGAAGATGACGACCCATTGCCCGTCTTTCAGACGCTGGCTGCCTTTTCTGACCAGTTGCCTGATGGCGTTGACGCTCTGGCTTCTGTCGATCGGTATGTTTCGCATGAGTGCGAGTGCCCATCCGAAGAAAGGGATGTAAAGCAGTTCTTTTTTCAGGACGAAGGACAGGGGTTTTGGTGAGATATCGATCAGAAAAATCGTTTCCCAGGCGGACTGGTGTTTGCATAAAAGGATACTCGGAACTTCCGGCAAGTTCTCTATCCCGATAATCTGATAATCGATGCCGCATATTATTTTGGCAAACCAGATAGTGATCACATTCCAGCGGGTCGCGATGTAAAACCGGATGGGGAACGGTAACCAGATAGTTACAAAGCAGACGCATGCCCAGATCGGGGTAAATACCACCTGGACGATACCGAAACAGAGGGAACGCAAAAACAGGCTGATGTTACTCAATGAATTCTCCCTGAAGATGTGGGAACGGACCGTATCGGAACTGAATTTTGGAGCGTTCTGTCATGGTGTTTCAGGAACGGTCTTGTTCGGTTCCGCTGTTTTCGTTTCCTGCGTCAGCAGATGGTCAACGACGGCAGCGAGGTTTTCGAATATGACAGTCCTGGGAGGCAGGCCACCGTTTTCAAGGGTTTGTTTGCCTTTGCCTGAAAGAACGAGTATCGGTGCACAACCTGCCAGGAATGCGGCCTGCAAATCCCGCAGTGAGTCGCCGACTGAAGGAACGTCATCCAGTTTGGTGTCGTATCGTTCGGAGATGGAACTGAACATCCCCTGACGCGGCTTGCGGCAGTCACAATTGTCGCTGGCGGTGTGAGGACAGAAGAAAATGGCTTCGACAAGGCCACCGGCTGCCTTGACGGCAGACTGCATTTTCTGGTGGATGGCGTTTAGGGTCATGATGTCGAAATAACCACGGCCAAGACCGGACTGGTTTGTCGCGACAACGACCTTATAGCCTGCTTTTGTCAGGCGGCCGATCGCTTCGAGCGAACCGGGCAGGGGAATCCATTCATCCGGTGTTTTGATGAATGAATCGGAATCTTCATTAATCACACCATCGCGGTCCAGAATAATGAGTTTCATAACCAAATCCCCGAATTAAGAAGCCAGTTTCGAAATGTCGGCTACCTGATTCATCATGGTATGCAACTGTTTCAGCAAGGCGATACGGTTGTTTCGCAGCTTCTGATCATCGGCCATGACCATGACGTTGGTGAAAAAGGCATCGACGTCGTCGTGCAATTGAGCCATGGTTTTCAGTGTACCAGTATAATCGCCTGCTGCAAATTTCTGGTCGGCCTGCGGTTTGACTGCCGTCATGTCGGCAAACAGTTTCTTTTCGCTGTCTTCGGCCAGAACGTCCGGCTGGACCTGTCCGGTATTGACATCGGATTTCTTGAGGATGTTGGTGATGCGTTTGTTGGCGGCTGCCAGTGATGCGGCTTCAGGCATTTGGGCAAAGGCACGGACGGCATCCAGCCGGTCGATCAGGTTGTCGAAACGGTCAGGGTTCTGGGAAAGTACGGCTTCGATCTCATCCGGTGTATAACCCCGTTCACGCAACAGGCCTCTCAAACGATCCATGAAGAAGGCGATGACACCTTCGGTCGGGTCTTTCAATGTGGCGTTGGTCGACAGGATACTGACGGCCTGTGCCAGGGTTTCACGCAGTGAAAGCGGCAGTTTTTTCTCGATCAGGATACGCAAGAAACCGAGGGCATGACGTCGAAGGGCAAACGGGTCTCTGTCGCCGGTTGGCTGAAGGCCGATACCCCAGATACCGGCCAGAGTCTCCATTTTGTCAGCTAAAGCGATAGCGGTACCTGTTGCCGTCGTCGGCAGGACGTCACCGGCGAAGCGCGGCATATAATGTTCCTGGGAGGCGAGTGCCACTTCTTCAGGTTCGCCGTCGTGGCGGGCGTAATAGGTTCCCATAATGCCTTGCAGCTCCGGAAATTCACCGACCATTTCGGTTAACAGATCGGCTTTGGCCAGTTGCGCGCCACGATCGACAAGTTTTGTGTCATAACCGAGTTTTTCGGCGATAAAGACAGCAAGCATTCTGACACGAGCCATACGTTGGGCCAGTGTTCCGAGCTTGTTGTGATAAACGACATTCGCCAGACCGGGCAGACGGTCTTCCAGCTTTTTCTTCTTGTCCTGTTCGAAAAAGAAGCGGGCGTCCGAGAGACGGGGACGGACGACGCGTTCATTGCCGCTGATGATACGTTGCGGAGTATTGGTTTCCATATTGGAAACGATCAGAAAACGCGAGCGCAGGCGGCCTGAGGCGTCGGTCAGGGCAAAATATTTCTGGTTTGTCTGCATCGTCAGGATCAGGCATTCCTGCGGTACCTCAAGGAAAGTGTCTTCAAACTTGCATTCATAAACGACAGGCCATTCGACCAGTGCGGTGACTTCATCCAGAAGGGATTCAGGCATCAGCACCTTGTCGCCTTTGGCTTTTTCGTTCAACATCGCGCGTATACGTTCTTTTCGCGCATTGAAACCCGGAATAACCTTGCCCCGGGTTTCAAGGGTGACGGCATAATAGTCGGCAGCCAGAATGCCGATGTCACCATCCGACAGGAAACGGTGACCGTGCGTGATACGTCCGGCCGAGAGTCCCAGCAGGGTAATCGGCACGACGTTTTCACCATGCATGGCGATGAATTCATGAACGGGACGAACGAATTCAACCGTTTCTCCGTCCGGTCGCTGATAGGTCATCATTTTCGGGACGGGCAGGTTGTGTGCCGCTTTCTCGACGGCTTTTTGCAGAGCGCTTGCCAGTGGCAGGCCCGATGCGGTGAATGTATAGAAAAAGCTTTCGTTTTTGCCATCCTGTGCTTTTTCCAGCTGACCGATGTCGATGTCCGGGATGTTCATGGCAGCCAGTTTCTTTTTCAGTGGTGCAGTCGGATTGCCTTCTGCATCCAGCGCGACCGTGACAGGCAATACCTTTTGCCGGACTGTCTTGTCGGGTGAGATGTCACGAACGTCCGTTATGGTGATGGCCAGCCGTCTTGGCGTGGCGTAAACGGTCGTTTTTGACGAATCTGTCAGGAAGTTTTCCTCTTTAAGACTGTTTTCGATGGTACTTGCAAATGAATCGGCCAGTTTCATCAGTGCCTTTGGAGGCAGTTCTTCTGTCAAAAGTTCAACTAGCAGGGTCTGGTTCATATTAAAGCCTTTTGCTTTTTTACGCGGAGAGTATTCCGCTCAATAATTCGTACAGTTCAGTTCAAATCCGGCTCAGGCGATATTCCGGTGGTCGCCGCACATCGGGAAACCCAGTGCTTCGCGGGACTCGTAGTAACCCTGTGCAACCATGCGTGACAGGGTACGGATACGGCCGATGTAGGCCGCACGTTCGGTGACGGACAGGGCGCCGCGTGCATCCAGAAGGTTAAACGTATGGGCTGCTTTCAGAATGTTTTCATAAGCGGGCAACGTCAGTTTTTCACCGATCAGCCGCTTGGCTTCGGTTTCGTAATTGGTGAACAGGGTAAACAGGAATGGAACGTTGGCCTGTTCGAAATTGAAGGCGGACTGTTCCACTTCGTTCTGATGGAAAACGTCCCCGTAGGTCAGGTATTTCTTGACGCCCCGGTCAGTCCATTCGGTCCAGACAAGGTCGTAGACGTTTTCCACGCCTTGCAGGTACATCGCCAGACGTTCAAGACCGTAAGTGATTTCACCCAGAATAGGTTTGCAGTCGATACCGCCGACCTGTTGGAAATACGTGAACTGGGTAACTTCCATGCCGTTCAGCCAGACTTCCCAACCAAGGCCCCAGGCGCCCAATGTCGGGTTTTCCCAGTCGTCTTCAACGAAGCGGACGTCGTTCTGTTTCAGGTCGAGACCCAACGCGGCCAGAGAACCGAGATACAGGTCAAGGATGTCTTCCGGGGCCGGTTTCAGGACGACCTGAAACTGGTAATAGTGCTGCATACGGTTCGGGTTTTCACCATAACGGCCATCTTTCGGACGGCGGGATGGCTGGACATAGGCCGCTCTCCAGGGTTCCGGGCCGATGGCACGCAGGAAAGTAGCCGTATGGGATGTACCTGCGCCGACTTCCATGTCATATGGCTGAAGGAGAGCGCAGCCTTGCTGGCTCCAGTATTGTTGAAGCGTAAAGATGATTTGTTGAAAAGTGATCATGTCCGTTTTCCTGTCCCCGAAAACCGGATGAGTCGGGGGAAATTTTGCATAAGAGGAAATTCTAGCCGTTTTATGCACGAAGGGGAATTGAAAGGGGACTTGAAACCCGATTTCATGACGGGATTGTCTGAAATTTTCTGCATGAGCCACAGTAAAGGGCTCAAAAGTGAAAAACGGAAATACAGCCTGTTTAAATGACGGAATAAACGATAAAAATCAAACGGGCACGGTTTTTTACAGGATACCGTGCCCTTGTGGAAAAAACTATCGTGTTTCCTTGTGATAGCGGGTTATACGATCGACTTCGTTTTTGGAACCAAGGAAAACCGGAACGCGTTGATGCAGCTTTTCGGGAACGACGTCCAGCAACGGGATCAGGCCATTGGTCGCCGCGCCACCGGCCTGTTCGACGATGAATGCCATCGGATTGGCCTCGTAAAGCAGACGGATACGGCCACCCTGTTCGATGTTGCGCTCGTCGGCCGGGTACATGAAGATACCGCCGCGATTCAGAATACGGTGCATATCGGTGACCATTGAAGCGACCCAGCGCATGTTGAAGTCTTTTTTCAGCGGACCGGTTTTGCCTGCCTGCATTTCTTCGAAATAACGTTTGACAGGCGGGAACCAGCGGCGGGAATTGGAGGCATTGATGGCGTATTCATTCGTGTTTTCCGGAATGCGCATATTGGATTGGGTCAGAACCCATGATCCCATTTCCCTGTCAAGCGTGAAACAGTGGACGCCACGGCCTGTCGTCAGTATCAGCAGGGTTTGCGGACCATAGAGAGCGTAACCGGCAGCGATTTGATTGCGTCCTGTTTGCAGGAAATCCTTTTCGTCGGCATCGGTTTTGTCTTCCGGCATTTTCAGCACGGAAAAAATGGTGCCGATGGAAACGTTGACATCGATATTGCTGGAACCATCCAACGGATCGAACAGGAGCAAATAATTGCCGTGCGGATAGGTTTTGGAAATCGGGTGAATGGTTTCCATTTCCTCGGATGCCATGGCAGCCAGATGTCCTCCCCATTCATTGGATTCCAGCAGGATTTCGTTGCTGAGGATATCCAGCTTTTTCTGGACTTCACCCTGAATGTTTTCCGTTTCATTGCTGCCCAGGATGTTGCCCAGCGCGCCTTTGCCAACAGAATGCCCAATGGTTTTGCAGGCGCGCGCGACGACTTCCAGCAACAGGCGCAATTCTTCCGGAACGGTACCGTATCGGCGGTTTTCCTCGATCAGGTGTTGTGTCAGGCTGACTCGTTTCTGTCTCATTTCTTTCCCGTTTTTCTTGTATTTCAAGCAGATAATGTTTTATTGATGATTTCGCGCGTGTCGCGGGACAATTCCTGTTTCGAAACCTGTTGCAGGGTCTGTTCCGCCGGTTTGCGCAGAGATGGAACGTAACGTTTGTACTGATCCATGCATCGGGCGAGCCGTGCGGCAACTTGCGGGTTGATTCTGTCCAGTTCCAGCAGGTATTTTGCCCAGAATTCATAACCGCTACCATCTTCAGCATGAAATTGTGCCATATTGTTGTGGCAAAAGCCAAAGATCAGGCTGCGGGCACGGTTCGGATTCCTGAGGGTGAAGGCGGGATGTTCCATAAGTTCCCGGATGGTATCGATGGACGTTGTCGGCGACGTGGATCGCAGCGAGAACCATTTGTCGATGACAAGAGGTTCGTTCTCGTATTCCTTGTAAAAGTGTTCCAGCAATGCTTTCACTTCCGGCAGTTTTTGCATGCAGCCGGAATGGACAAGGGAGGTCAGGGCAGCGAGCCGGTCAGTCATGTTATTGGCCTGATGGTACTGATTGACAGCCATATCACAGGTATCGGGTTTGTCGGTGAGCAACAGGTACGACAGGGCGAGATTTTTCAATGCGCGTTTGCCGGCATCCTGTGGAACAGGACGGTATTCACCCTCTGTCCTGTTTTGCTCATAGGCCTCTCTCCATTCTGTCTCAAGCACGGTGGCAAGTGTCTTGCGCATGAACTGCCGTGCCTGGTGGATGGCACGAGGATCGATTTCATCCATTTTTTCCGCAATCATGGTTTCACTCGGCAATGTGAGCGCCAGTTCACGCAGGGCGGGGTCCAGTGAGACATTGGTCAGTACGGAACGGAAAGCATCAATGAACGGTTTGTCCAGTGTCAGTGTCTTGTTGTCACGAATGGCGGATGTCATGTCCAGCAGACGACGCATGGCAAGACGCTGTCCGGCTTCCCAACGGTTGAAACTGTCTGTATCGTTTGAGAGCAGGTGCAACAGTTCCTCATCGGATTGATCGAATTCCAGAATGACTGGAGCCGAAAAATTGCGCAGGGCGGATATGACCGGTTTTTCAGGCACATCGACCAGCGTGAAGGTTTGCTTCTCTTTCGTGAGTTCCAGGATGCAGGTACCGGATGCCTTGTCCGATCCTTGCAGGCGAGCAGGGATTTCCCTGCCGTTTTTGTCCAGCAGGCCGATGGCAATGGGGATCAGGAAAGGTTTTTTGTCAGCCTGGCCTGGGGTAGGAGGGCAGCTCTGGGTCAATGTCAGTGACAACGTTTTTTTCTGACTGTCGTATTCGCTTTCCAGATTGACCCGTGGGGTTCCGGCCTGACTGTACCAGAGTTCGAATTGCGACAGGTCACGTTCATTCGCATTCGCCATGGCGGCAAGAAAATCGGCACATGTCACGGCATTTCCATCGTGACGTTTGAAGTAAAGGTCCATGCCTTTTTTAAAACCGTCCCGTCCCAGCAGGGTCTGGTACATACGGACGACTTCTGCACCTTTTTCATAAATCGTAACGGTATAAAAATTGTTGATTTCCTGATAGGAATCCGGACGTACGGGATGGGCCATCGGGCCGGCATCTTCCGGGAACTGTACCTGACGGAGCGTGCGTACGTCTTCGATTCGTTTGACGGCCCGTCCTGAATCGCTGCCGGTCAGGTCTGCGGAAAATTCCTGGTCACGGAAAACGGTCAGACCTTCTTTCAGAGAGAGCTGGAACCAGTCACGGCAGGTAACACGGTCACCTGTCCAGTTATGGAAGTATTCGTGCCCGACAACGGATTCGATATTGGCATAATCCTGATCCGTTGCGATGCGGGGATTGGCGAGGACGTATCGGGTATTGAAGATGTTCAGCCCCTTGTTTTCCATGGCACCCATGTTGAAGTCGCTGACGGCGACGATCATGAAGCGGTCGAGATCGAGTTCAAGTCCGAAGCGGGTTTCGTCCCATGCAATGCTGTGTTTCAAGGATTCCATGGCATGCGTGGTCTTGTCGAGATTGCCGTCTTCGACCCATACCTGCAAAAGTACGTCACGACCGTCAGCCAGACGGAAGGTTTCTTCCTGACAGACCAGTTTGCCAGCGACGAGGGCAAAAAGGTACGAGGGTTTTTTGAAGGGATCTTCCCATTTTGCGAAATGGCGGCCTTTCGGCAAGTCGCCCTGTTCAACCAGATTGCCGTTAGACAGGAGGATGGGGTATTTTTTCCTGTCGGCAAGAAGGGTGACGGTATAGGTTGCCATGACATCAGGGCGGTCGGGATAATAAGTGATTTTACGGAAGCCTTCGGCTTCGCATTGGGTGAAAAAATTGCCATTGGAGACGTACAGGCCCATCAGTGACGTGTTTTTATCCGGCCTGACAAGTGTATCGATCACCAGAGTCACTTCGTCCGGTGCATTCGGGATGCGTAATTCACCCTGATCAAGTGCATACTCCGATTTTTCGAGGGTACGCCCGTTCATGACAATTCTGACCAGCTCCAGCTCCTGACCATTCAAAATGATGTCGTGGTTGTCTGAATCCGGATTGTGCCTGAATCGGGTTGTTGCCGAAACACTGGTTGCGGACGGCGCAAGATCGAATGTGAGGTCGATATGATCGACCAGAAAAGACGGTACGGTGTAATCGAGACGATGAATGGTTTCCGGTTGTTGTGTGCTCATTTCGATATGTGTTTCCAAGAATGATATTCGGTTTTGTCTGTTGAATACGGTATTGTCGGTATCCGCTATTTCAAGGGGCCAACGACAGTGCAATACTGCATTATCCATCAGAACGTATTTTTATGGAGGATGAGACTGGCATTTACCGGTCAAATAAAAAGATTCTTTTCACCGGATGGCAAAAAGAATCTTTGCAGCTTGCAGTGAATGGAAAAATCACGTTTTTTCAGGCTGCGTTGACCGGACAGGAATTTTGGGGCGGTTTTTTGCCCAGTGGTGCATTGATGTCCAAAACCGTTTTGGGGGCGACAAAATAGTTTTTCCGAATCTGGTTTTGTGGATGGCTGTCGAGGAACAGTTTGAATTCCCTACCCACTTCTTCATGTTTCAGTGCAAACTGGACGGTTGCTTTGAGATAGCCGAGTTTGCTGCCACAATCGTAGCGGATACCATCGAATTCGCAGGCAAAAACCGGTTCGGTTGCCAGAAGGGATTCTATTGCATCGGTCAGTTGCAGCTCACCGCCACTTCCCGGCCGGAGTTTTCGCAGGTGGGTGAATATGGTCGGGTTGAGGATGTATCGGCCAACAACACCCAGATCGGACGGAGCGTTTTCAGGAGCCGGTTTTTCAACGATATGGTGTATCTTTAACAGGTTCCCGACAGGGTCGCCTGCAATCATGCCGTAGTTCTTGCTTTTCGCAATGTTGATTTTTTCGACTCCGATAATGCTATGGCCATGTTCCATATAGAGTTCTGTCATCTGTCGCATGACGGGGATCTCGGCATCCAACAGGTCATCGGCGAGGATGACGGCAAAGGGTTCATCTCGGACCAGTCTCGCCGCACATAAAACGGCATGCCCCAATCCGAGCGCTTCAGCTTGCCGGACAAAATAACATTCAACATTTTTGGGTTTGATTTTCTTCAGAACATCCAGAAGTGTCTGTTTGTTTTTGGCATAAAGTTCGGTTTCGAGTTCATATGCCTTGTCGAAATGGTCTTCAATGGCTCTTTTATTACGACCGGTGACAAAAATCATTTCTGTGATGCCTGCCGCTGCCGCTTCTTCGACGGCATACTGAATCAATGGCTTGTCGACGACAGGAAGCATTTCTTTTGGACTGGCTTTGGTTGCAGGTAAAAAACGGGTACCCAGGCCTGCAACAGGAAAGACGGCTTTGGTGACTTTTCTATTGATCATTTTGATTCTGCCTTTAACTGTGGAGTGCTGTTTCGAATAAAGACAAACAGGTTTTGGAAAATGCTCACGATATCTTGATGCAAAATCGTTTTTTTGCTGTCGAGATGCGAAAGATACAAGACCTGTGAGTGACAAAAAAAGTATCAAAAACAGTATATGACCCTTATGGAATTATCTGGCGTCATCTATTTAAATGAATGCTGTTTCAGTCGATGATCGCATATTCACCAAAAAGAATTTTGATGAGAAGTAAAGCGGATAATGGAGCATCCGGGCTGGTCAGGTATTTTTGTTTTCCGGTTTCATAAAGGGTAAGTGTCCGTTACATGTTTCGGTTGATTCAGGGAAATATATTTCTGTTTTTGGGGTAAAGGCTGATCAGGAGTGATGGTGGGAAAAGGAGAATCGTTCGTTTCTGGCGGCGCGATGAAAAGAGAAAGGTGCCGATAAAAAAGGCCTGCTGCAGGCAGGCCTTTAAAATAAGAACAGAAAATAAGAAGTTCAGAATGATTTGTCGAGATTGGATGAAAATTATTAACCTGAACCTGAATTATTTAATGAGATACTTGTCTTTGTTTTTCGGATCGATCCATTTTGGAGCCTTGCCCCGCCCAGACCAGGTTTCGCCACTTGCAGGATTGCGATATTTGGGTGCCAGAGGTGCGCGTACGCGACCGTTTTTCTTTTTATTGGCAAAACCAAGATCAGCCAGTGTGATGCCATATTCTGCCATTGTCATCTTGATTTGGGAGATGGCATTGGATAATTCATTCTTGCGCAGTTCTTCTGCTTCACGTTGAAGTTGCTTTATCTGATCCTGCAATTGTTTGTATGTAGCCATGATTTTGTCCCTGTGATGTGTCTAAATGGCTTTTAAGCTCCCCCGGAATCTTCAACCATTCAGGCGTGGTTCTAATTCGTAAAATAACTTTTCTGTTATTTTAATGGAAGTATTTTATCTTTACATTTTGAATAAATAAAGTCTTTACCGAGGATTTAATCTCCGATTTGACAGGATTATTCTATTTTTAATCAAGAGATGGCCTGGTTTGAGAAAATGGATACCTTTGAATTGTTTTGCATGCAAAGTAAATGCCGACGGATTTTTTATTCAGATGAGCTGTTTCCACAGCTCTGGAGTGATTATGCGAAAGAAACCGTTACGGATGTTTTTACGGGCCAGCTTTAATAATGCCTTGTCTTTTGTAATCAGACCGGCCGCCCTGGCATCAAAGGCCAGTTCCATGAATTTCCGGTCGTCTTTATCCGTACAGAGAGGAAGTAAATGGGTATCGCGTTTTTCTGGCTTAACTAAATGAATGAACCGGTCGAATTCGATTTTTGAACGTTCTTTCTCATGCTCATTTAAATTCAGTTTGGGATAGTCGAGTACGCGTAGCCATTCTTCGCGGCAATCTTCCCGGGTGATCACGTGAAAGGTGTTGTCTTTGATGGCGTCATGGAAGTTTTTAATGCAGGGATCGCGAAAGACGAAAAGGTCAAGACAAACGTTTGTGTCCAATACGACTAAAATAGGGTTCATGAATTTTTTGAATGGGGTTTTTTTATGTTGATTATTCTATCACCCTCCAAACGAAAGAAATTTTCGGACAGGATATTTTCCAGTACGTTTCTGAAAAAGTATGCAAGCCGTCCACGATGGATTTCAAAGTCCGCGAAGATAGCGGAGATGATGAGAGCGTATTCACCATCTGATCTGGCACAGGTTTTGAAGGTATCGGATGCGATTGCGGTTAAAGAAGCCGGTTATTTCGAAGAATGGGATGCCAATGCCGTACCTCCTGAAACACAGCCGGCTGTTTTATCTTATGACGGTGATGTTTATCGTGCCCTGAAAGCTCACGATATGACTGATGAAGAATGGTTGTGGCTGAATAATCATGTTCGTATTTTGTCTGCCCTTTATGGCATTTCGGGACCTTTTGATCTGATTCAGCCCTATCGGGTCGAATTTCAGTCGACAAAGGTGAGGCCGAATGGAGTCAGTTTGTATGATTATTGGCGAAAACCGATTATGAATTCCATTAATGGCGAACTGGAAAAAATGGATGATCCTGTCCTCGTCAATCTCGCGTCAGAGGAATTTTCGAAAGCGGTCGATTTGACAGAGCTGAAGGGAAAAATGATTACGCCTGTTTTTCAGGAGATGCGGCAGGGTGGTGCAAAAGTCATTGGATTATATGCGAAAAAAGCCAGAGGATTGATGACGCGCTTTGCGGCAGAAAACGGCATAACTGACGTGGAAGGTTTAAAGGCTTTCGATGTGGACGGTTATGCTTTTCATGGAGAAGCATCCACAGAGTCGGTCTGGGTTTTCAGGCGCTGATCCTTCGTTTTATCATCTTGCCTGTTTTTTCCGGATTTCTTCCAGCAGGGAATCAGGGCCATTGTGTTCCAGCGTGACAACCAGCTGGAGATGATGATTGACCGCCTCATTCCAGGTGGCGAATCGCCATTGGGGCAGGATATCGTCCGGCAATCCGAAAACACTGGTTTCGAATAACTGTTTTTTCCCCATGCCGAAAGCATGGTCAATGCCGGTAAAAACAGTTGAAACGGTCAGGTCATCAACCCGTGTCTGTTCTATGAGCCGGTTGTTTGCCGATTTCATGCCGCTTGCATATTCGGCAAACGTGCAGGGAACAGGTTCCTTGTCAACGAGCTTGTAAAAATGCCCTTCCAGCAAAGCGTCTATGTCGTCCGGGTCGCCATTGTTTTTATTGATATCGTTCATTTTTTCCAGTCCTGTTCTGATAATGTTATTTTAGCGGACAAAAGCGGGTGTGTTTTGTTTTTGGCCGTGTTCTTCTCCCTGTTTCAGCCAAAACATATCCGATGGGAACAGGCTTGGCTATAATGATCCGGTTGAATCTCCAATCTGTTTTTTCGCTCAACTTTTGTCGGGAATAAAAAATGTCCGTTTATGAAAAGCTCAAAGCACTGAATATCGAATTGCCACCTGTTGCCAAACCGGTTGCCGCTTATGTGATGTATGTCCAGTCCGGCAATCTGGTTTATTTGTCAGGCCATATTGCCAAAAAGGAAGGGAAGCCGCTGGTTGCGCAATTCGGCAAAAATATCTCGGTTGAAGATGGCAAAATAGCGGCACGAAATACGGCAATTGATATGATTGCCACCTTGCAGGACGCCTGTGGTGGTGACCTGAAACGTGTCAAACGCATCGTCAAGGTATTGTCGCTCGTGAATTCGACAGGCGATTTCACTGACCATCATCTGGTGACGAATGGTGCTTCGGAATTGCTGGTGGACGTATTTGGGGATGCAGGGCGTCATGCCCGTTCCGCTTTCGGTGTCGCGCAGCTTCCGACAGGAGCCTGCCTCGAACTCGAACTGATTGCAGAGATCGACTAGGACAGAAATGAAAAAAGCTGTTCTGGCTTTCATGCTCTCACTGGGACTGGCGGCATGCACTTTGCCTGCCAGTTATGGCGGAAAAGGTAGTTCGGTGGCTGAAGATAGCGGATCCGATTGCGGAACGATCGCAATGCTCCGGCCTGCTGAAGTCAGAGAGGGCTTTTCGAGGAATCTGGACTGCAGCCGGGGAAATGCTGGAAAAACACCGTCAGGGCAGGAATGCATTCAATATACCGTCATGCTCGATCATGGTGGGTCTTTTATAATTGCCCAGCATGCTGTGCCTTCAATGGCTGTCGGTCAGAGAGTGTGCCTCCAGCCGGATGAGGCCGGTTCCACTGCCATGAGAGCCGAGTAATCCGGGGTCTTGATCAGTTCGGCAGATGCAGACGGGTGATTTCCCTGGCAGACAGTGTCGGACTGACCAGATAGCCCTGATATTCGTCGCACCCGATTTCTTTCAGTAGTGTTGCCTGATCCGATGTTTCGACTCCTCCAGCCGAGACTTTCAGGTTGAGGTTTTTTGCCATTGCGATAATCGCGCTGGCGACATCGGCATCGATGCTTTGTGTTCCAAGCGCATGGATGAAAGCAGGATCGATTTTGATTTTCTCGATCGGAACGCGTTTCAGATGACTGATGCTGGAACAGCCATTTCCAAAATTGTCCAGGGCAATCCTGACACCCATATTCCGGAGTTCGTTTAACAGGTCGATCACGGTACGGATATTTTCCGTAATACTGCCTTCCGTTATTTGCAGTTCAAGAACGCCAGGTGTGAGACTGTTTTCTTCCAGGGCGTTTTTAATGGTGCCGAAGAGGTCTTTCTGCTTCAGCTGGATGGAAGACAGATTGATCGAGACGGTTTTGGAACATCCCTGATCTTTCCATTTCCTGGCCTGTCGGCAAGCCGTATTGATGACCCATTCTCCAATGGGACCAATGAGTCCCGTATTTTCGGCAATTTCCAGAAACCGGGACGGTGTCAGAATGCCGAATTGGGGATGATTCCAGCGTAAAAACGCTTCCACACCGGTCATGTGCTGGTTGTGCATATCGATGATCGGCTGGTATTCCAGAAAGAAATCTTCATTTTTCAATGCGGTTTTGAGGTCTTCTTCCAGTTGCGAACGTTCGATCAGGTGCAAATTCATTTCAGCATTGAAAAACTGGTAGGCATTTCTGCCGTTTTCCTTGGCATGATACATGGCCGTGTCGGCATTTTTCAGGAGAGTATCGATATCTCTGCCATCTTCCGGAAAAAGGGCGATTCCGATGGAAGGCGTGATTGACATCTCATAATTCTCGATCTGGTAATTCTGCGACAGGGTGTGCATGATATTGTTGGCAACCATAGCTGCATCATCGACTTCACTGATATCGCTTAACAGGATAACGAATTCATCGCCACCCTGACGGCTGACTGTGTCGTTTTTGCGGACGCATTGGGTGAGCCGCTGGGCAACCTGTTGTAATAGCCGGTCTCCGATAGCATGACCCAGAGTGTCGTTGATGTGCTTGAACTTGTCGAGATCGAGGAACATCACAGCCGCACGGCGGTGATTGCGTTCAGCAGCGATCAGCGTTTGTCCGAGCCGGTCAAGCAACAGGATGCGGTTGGGCAACCCGGTCAGGAAATCGTGTTCGATCATGTAACGGGTATGGTCTTCCAGAAAATCGTTCTGGTTGATATCGAGCAGGACACCGATATAACTGATGATTTTTTCATCCATGTCGCGCACGATCTTGATGGTCAGATAAGTCGGTTCAATCCGCTGTTCACGGTTCTTTTCGAATTTGGCCATTTCTTCATGGTCGGTGCAAATAATGACGTCGCAAAGCTGGCTGTAGCAACTTGAATCTGAAACTCCGGGTTGCAGGTACCAGGGCTTGTTTGCCATGATCTTTTCCTGTGACAGACCGGTCATACGGGTGAACTGGTAGTTGACGACAGTAATCCGTCCAGTCTGATCAGCAATGAAAATGCCGTCCCGGTTGTTTTCAAAAAGGCTGCTGGCTATGGCAAGCGCTTTCTCGGTTGTCTTGTGTGACGTGATATCCTGGACACAACCTTCGAGCAGAATGGTGGAAGGAGCCTTTTCCTCAATCAGAAAGCATTTCCAGTTGACCCATGCAAAATCACCGTTTGGTTTATTTATCCTGATTTCGATGTCGAACATGATTTTGCTGTTGATGGCTGACCGGAGCGCACCGCGGATTTTTTCAATACTGTCAGGATGGACGGTGTCGATAAACTGGGCAAAACCGATATCGGCGAAAGACACGAAACCCAGAATATCGCCTCCTTTGTCGGAAAAATGAAAACGCAGCGATTCGATAGATTCTTTTTTCGACAGTGAGGCTTTCCAGAGCCCTATTTCCGAGTGTTCTATGGCTATGCGATAGAGCTGGCTGTCTTTCTGCAGTTGCTGTGCCCTGGTTTCTTCCCTGCCCAGTTTTTCCTTTTCGTCGGTGATGTCTTCCAGGGAAAGAAGAAGATTCAGGTTTTTATCGTCGGAAAAACTCTTCATTCGGAAGATTTTCTGGTTTTTGTGAATCTGGCCTTCCCATATGGAATGGTTCCGGCTGTTTTTCGGTTTTTTCGTGACCGTTTTGAATGAATCCCTGTCGGCTTTTTTCAGATGATCGGCAAAATAAGTGTGTTCCAGCCTGACAGGTGTTTGTTCCAGCAGGCGGGCTGCAGCGTAATTGGCCTTGATGATTTTTCCTGAGCTGTCGAGCACGAGCATGGCTGCAGGTACTTTTTCAAACAGGCGCCGGTAATCTGTCCGGCTGTTTTCCGAAAACAAAGGGTCGGTTCCCGAAGAGGATGCAAAAAGATTATTGTCCGGATTGGTGTCAGCCAGAAACAGGTCATCCGGCACCGTATCTCCCTGAATGTTGCCGGATGAGATATCGCCTTCATTTTTAAGGAATTCAGGAGGATTGCCTGACTGTTTCTCGGGATTATCGTTTCGCATATGTCCGGGTGTGAAAATACCGTCCAGGTGGCACAGGAAAAATCCCCGTGCGGCACTTGTACTGACAAACCGTTTTTTCCATGAAATGGAGCAGTCAGTCCTGTTTCACGGGCAGTCTGTGAGGTATTGAATCACATCTCGCGAAAAGCTGAACAAATAAATGCAGGTTATTTGATGTTTTCGAGACCTGTCGGGGTAAAACGGCTTTCTACGGCCTTGCCTTTTCGTGCGCGTTTGCCTGCATAGGATTCCAGGACGTTTCCTGCAATCCGGACTTCATAACGGTTGTCGTTTCGGGCCTTGCAAACAACGATACAGCCACTGTCACCGACGGACAAGGTTGCCCTGATTTTTTCACCGGTATCCAGTCCCATCAGAATGACGCCATGGCCGCCTGAAGAGAGGGTGCGTAGTTCTCCAATGTCAAAAAGAAGGAAACGGCCTTTTTCAGACAGGACACCGATCCATTTGTCTTCGGCCAGAATGGCAAGCGGAGGGAGCAGGGTTTCGTCTTTTTCCAGCGAAATGAATGATTTGCCGTTGCGAACCCGGCTCATCATGTCCGACATTTTTGCATGAAAGCCGTATCCGGAACTCATTGAGAGCAAAACAGATGTATTTTGTGATCCGGCGAAATACTGAATAATGGTTTCGTCAATGCCGATTTCGACAAATGTCGTGATCGGCATGCCGTCACCACGGCCTCCGGGCAACTGGTGGACGGGAATGGTATAGATTCTGCCGGTTGAGGAAAAAGCCAGCAGGAAATCCGTAGTACGGCATTCGAAACAGGACATCAAACCGTCACCGGATTTGAAGGTAACGGCGGAAAGGTTGAGAGCATGCCCGGTACGCTGGCGAACCCAGCCATTCTGCGAAATGATGACGGTTACCGGTTCGTCGATGATTTTCTGTTCGGCGGTTGCCTTTTCGGCTTCCTCGATCAGGGTACGGCGGGAATCACCGTATTTTTTACGGTCGGCTTCGATTTCCCTGATGATCAGCCGTTTCATTGAAGACGGGTTATCGAGCAGGTCATGCAGTTTTTCCTTTTCCTTGCGCAGCTCGGCGAGTTCCTGCTCGATTTTTATTTTTTCCAGCCGTGCCAGTTGGCGCAAGCGGATCTCGAGAATATCTTCAGCCTGCCGTTCCGACAGATGGAATGCCTCGATCAGGGCTTCTTTCGGTTCATCCGATTCGCGGATGATGCGGATAACGGCATCGATGTTCAGTAATACGGTTTCACGGCCTTCGAGAATGTGGATACGGTCGTCTACCCGGCCCAGTCGCCAGTTCGTCCTGCGAGTTACTGTGGCGAAACGGAAATCGATCCATTCAAGGAGGATGTCTGCCAGTCCCTTCTGACGCGGACGCCCATCGATTCCGATCATGACCAGGTTGACCGGCGCATTGCATTCGAGCGAGGTATGCGCCAGCAGGGTTTGCATGAATTCATCCGGATTGATGCGTTTCGATTTCGGTTCCAGTACGATACGAACCGGCGCGTCACGGCTGGCTTCGTCACGGATGGTATCGAGTATTCCCAAAAACTGTTGTTTCAAGGCGACTTGTTCAGCAGAGAGCGTTTTTTTGCCAGTGCGTACTTTCGGATTGGTGATTTCCTCGATTTCCTCAAGCACTTTCTGTGCGGAGGTACCCGGTGGCAATTCGGTCACGACCGCCTGCCATTGTCCCCGGGCCAGTTCCTCGATTTTCCAGCGGGCCCGTACTTTCAGGCTGCCACGGCCGTTTTCATAAATTTCAGAAATGGCAGAAGGTGCCGTGATGATTTGTCCGCCTCCCGGAAAATCCGGGCCGGGGAGGATTTCCATCAATTCGGAATGGGTGATGGAAGGGTTGCGGATCATCGCAACCGCAGCCTGTGCCACTTCATTCAGGTTGTGTGAGGGTATTTCTGTCGCCAGACCGACAGCGATGCCCGATGCGCCATTAAGGAGAGTGACAGGAAGTCTGGCCGGCAAGAGTTTCGGTTCTCTGGTGGAACCATCGTAATTGTCCTGGAATTCAACGGTTCCCTGACCGAGTTCTTCAAGTAATAATTCAGCTATCGGTGTCAGGCGTGCTTCGGTATATCGCATTGCAGCAGCACCGTCCCCATCGCGTGAACCGAAATTGCCATGACCGTCGATCAGTGGATAACGCAAGGAGAAATCCTGTGCCATACGCACCAGTGCATCGTAAACGGACTGGTCGCCATGAGGGTGCAGTTTGCCCAGAACATCGCCGACGACAGCGGCTGATTTACGTGGTTTTGCGGATGAATCGAGCCGCAATTCATTCATTGCATACAAAATGCGGCGCTGGACCGGTTTCTGTCCATCACATACATCGGGAAGGGCACGGCCTTTGACGACGGAAATCGCATAATCCAGATAGGCGCGCTCGGCAAAGCTGGCGAGCATCAGGCTTTCTTTGGGTTCGTCATCCGGCGGCAACGGATCGAAAAGCGTAGGTTGTTCAGTCATGGTGTCCTGTTTTCAGTATTCTAGATATCGGCTTCGGCTTCGTTACCGTGTTCTTCCATCCAGCTTCGGCGGGCCGCTGCCTCGCCTTTGCCCATCAGCATCTGGAAACGTTTTTGAGACTGCTCACGTGAAAAAGTCCCCAATGTAATGGGAAGCAACCGGCGGGTGTCAGGATTCAAGGTCGTTTCCCACAGTTGTTCGGCATTCATCTCACCGAGTCCCTTGAAACGGGATATGCCCAAAGCGCTGTCCTTGACGCCTTCGCTTTTGAGTTTTTCCAGTATGCCATTCAGTTCCGAGTCGTCCAGTGCATACAGTTTCTGTATGGGTTTTTTGCCTCGGGCCGGAGCATCGATCCGATAAAGCGGAGGGCGTGCGACACAGATATTGCCGTTTTCGATCAGTTTCGGGAAATGGCGGAAAAAGAGAGTCAACAACAGCACCTGAATGTGTGAACCGTCCACGTCGGCATCGGAAAGAATGCAGATTTTGCCGTAGCGCAGTCCCGACAGGTCAGGCTCGTCGCTGGGGCCATGTGGATCGACGCCGATGGCAACCGAGATATCGTGGATTTCCTGATTGGCGAAAAGCCGGTCTTTTTCGGTTTCCCATGAATTCAATACCTTGCCGCGTAACGGCAAAATGGCCTGAAATTCCTTGTCACGTCCCATTTTGGCTGAACCGCCAGCAGAATCGCCTTCGACCAGAAAGAGTTCATTTCGGCTGATGTCATGGGATTCACAATCGGTCAGTTTGCCGGGCAGGACAGCTACGGCGGACGCTTTTTTCTTTTCGACTTTTTGCAGCTGGCGCATGCGCGACTGGGCCTGCCTGATGACCAGTTCGGCCAGCTTGCGTCCATATTCGACGTTCTGGTGCAGCCAGGTCTCAAATGCCGGTTTGACAAAGTGCGATACCAGCCGGACGGCGTCACGCGAATTCAGGCGTTCCTTGATCTGACCCTGAAACTGGGGGTCGAGCACTTTGGCGGACAGGACAAAGGAGACGCGGGCAAACACGTCCTCCGGCAAGAGACGGATGCCTTTGGGCAACAGGGAGTGTATTTCTGCAAAGCTTTTGACGGCATTGAACAGGCCGTCGCGCAGGCCACTCTCATGTGTGCCGCCGGCTGTCGTCGGAATCAGGTTGACGAAGGATTCACGGATCAACGCGCCTTCCGGTGTCCATGCGATAACCCATGCCGCACCTTCGCCGTCGGCAAAACCTTCGTTTTCCTGATCGGCGTAATGTTCTCCTTCGAAAAGCGGGATGACGGTTTCTTCGCCGTTTGTCAGTTCCAGCGCTTCGGTGAGATAGCCGAGCAGGCCTTTTTCATAATGCCAGACATCGGTTTCGCCGGTTTTTTCGTTGTGGAGCTCGACATGAACTCCCGGCAGCAGAATGGCTTTCGAACGCAAAAGATGTTTGAGTTCTGCCAGAGGGATCGTCATGGAATCGAAGTATTTCGAGTCCGGCCAGATCGTGACACGGGTTCCTGATTTTTTTTCACCCCGGGCAATCGGGCGTGATGTCAGGGCTTCGGTGACTTCGCCGTCGGTGAATGCGATCTGGTGAAATTCCCTGTCGCGCCAGACGGAAACTTCGATCCGTTTTGACAGGGCGTTGGTGACCGAGACGCCGACACCATGCAAGCCACCGGAAAAAGCGTAGGCATTTTCTCCGCCCTTGGTGAATTTGCCTCCGGAGTGCAGGCGCGTGAAAACGATTTCAACAGTCGATACTTTTTCTTCAGGGTGCATTCCCACAGGAATGCCACGACCGTCGTCTTCAACACCGATACTGCCGTCAGCATTCAGGGTGACGCTGATATTTTTGCAGAATCCGCCAATCGCTTCATCCGATGCGTTGTCGATGACTTCGGTCACGATGTGAAGCGGGTTTTCAGTACGGGTATACATTCCGGGACGCTGGCGTACCGGTTCGAGTCCTTTTAAGACTCTGATCGAGGCTTCGCTGTATTCTTTAAGAGCCATATTGTTTACTGTTCCAATACTCCATTATCTTCGGCAGAAAAGGTTTTATTTCCCGATAAATCGCCCGATTTTACCGTTTTCAATATCCTGTGCAAAAGATCAGGTCCATCTTTTTGAGAAGGATTAAATGCCGGTTTTTCAAAAAGGATGCCTGAGCGGTTTGTGGCAAAAAACGAGTATAAGACATTTTCCTTTCATTTTTCCTGTGTTCATGCCGTCTGGAAAGCATGTAACCGGAAGTTTTTCATTCGGCGTTTTGCATTTTGAAAAGCTTACTTATTGATATTATTGGAATTCTGACAGACTCGCATTGCAGGATGCGCATGTATTGTATATAATGGGAAACTTATTACGGTTTCGTCCATTTTCTGGATGGCACTGGCGCTTTGAATTTTGATTATGGGCTTTAGCCCATTTTTTTTTCATTTTTCATGCCGAAGTGTCACTAACAACATGATTTTCCTCCACTTGGAGGGATTCGAATGAATAGAAACGGGAGCGGATTTTGTTGCAGGAACTGATTGAAAAAACGGTAAATGGCTGCGGGTACGATCTGGTCGATCTGGAACGGGTGCAGGGAAACCTGTTGCGCGTCTATATCGATTTCAAATCCGAAGAAGCCGATCGCGGCAATATCACGCTGGAGGATTGCGAAAAGGTCAGCCGTCAGCTGTCACATGTTTTGATGGTTGAGGATGTCGATTATGACCGGCTTGAAGTTTCTTCGCCCGGTCTTGATCGCCCTTTGAAGAAATTCGCCGATTTCGTTCGTTTTGTTGGAATGGAAGCGCACGTCAAACTGCGCAAACCGGTTGCCGGAATGGCGAATCGAAAGACTTTCCAGGGAATTCTGCTTGAGCCGGAGGGAGATGAACTGGCTCTGGAATTCGAAGGCAAGGACAAAGATAACAATTCCGTTTTGCATTTTACAATCGCTGATATAGATAAGGCACATTTGGTGCCGCAGGTGAATTTTAGGAGCCGTAAAGCATGAGTCTCGAAATTCTGCAATTGGTTGATGCGCTGGCGCGC
>JAEXJM010000062.1 GCA_023449275.1 Pseudomonadota bacterium
TGTCGAAGGGAAGGTGTCTGGTGTAAAAGCGCTTTCCGGCGTGCCGGAAGGCGGAATGCAAAAAGCCTCCCGGAATGGGAGGCTTTGCAAGGAAACGGCTTTTACGAAAGGCGATGCCGAAAAAAAAGGGCGCACGGCGCCCATGGCTTTCTTTTTACCTGTTTTTTGTTCTTCTGTCAGCTATGGCATGGCCAAAAAACGCCTTTTTTATCGGATATGATCGGGGGCCTGTCCGGTGACAGGGCAGGGGGCGAATATCCTGATGCCTGTCGATTCCATTGCCGCTCCGGTTTCTGGCATGGCCTTTCCGTCATGACGGCCGGGCGGCTTGTTCAGTACTTGATGCAGGCCAAAAGCGCGATATTGCGGGGACGGGTTTCCGAACCACCCGCACGGGTCGTGGCAATGGATTCCTGTTCCTCCACTTCCATGATCTGGGGTGTCCAGCTATAAGTGATGCAGGCTTTCCCTGCATCGGTACTTCAAATCAGGGTACGGCATGGCAGGCCGCTTCGGGAAACGGGACGAAGCCTTCGGGAATGGGGCGGGGCCGGTCGTCTGTCAGTGAAAAAGCGTTTTCAGTCGAAAATGTCCAGCCCGACCAGTTCCCTTAGCTGCCTGCCGGTTTTTTTGATCGACAGGCCCGGTTTTTCCTGTGAAAAATGATCCCATGCTGCTCCGGACAGGGAAGCGATGATTTTTTCCGTATCCATCATCGACATTTTCGAGTGGGAAATCAGCACGCTGATGAAAACGGGATTGCCATCCGGCATGAGGATGATGCCGACATCGTTGACGATGGAACCGTCTTTCGGGGAATAATCGCCTGTTCCGGTCTTGTGGATCAGGTGGGTGCCTGCCGGAAGAGGAGAGCGCAGGCGTCCGGGAGCCGTGACGGAATCGCGCATCGCCGTCCACAGGAAATCATGGCTGTCGTTTTTCAGCAGTTTCCGGTCGTTGAACAGCTTCAGCAGACGGGTCATGGCGGCGGGAGTGGCCCAGTTTTCATACTGTGCATCGTGAGAGGCATGCATTTCCTGTTCCGTTACGGCGATCCGCATATCGGCAATACCAAGGCTTTTGACATATCGGTCAACTGCCTGCGGGCCGCCGATCAGGCGCAGGAGGATGTCACAGCCATTGTTGTCGGAATTCGAGACCGTTTCTTTCAGGATCTCGCGGATGGATACGGCCGCATGGCCGTGGGGGTATTTTTCCCTGAGCGGGCTGTGCGTATTCGGCAGCAAATCCGACGGAGTCAAAACAAGCGTGTCGTCCAGATGGATTTTTCCCTTGTCCACCTGATCGAGAACGGTCAGGGCCAGCGGGAACTTGAAAACGCTTTGCAGGGGAAAGCGCCTGTTTTCATTGAAACCGGCATGCTGGTGGCTGTCGAAGCCCTCTATGGCCACACCGATTTCAGCCTGTTTTCCTGAAACGATGGCATTGACGTTTTCCTGAAGGGGGCTGGCAAGGCAAGACGTGGCGGCAAAGGCGACAGACGCGATCAGGGTGGACAGGCTGAAAGGGAGGAATTTCTTCATGAGCAATCGTCGTTGTTTCTGGATGGGTTCAGGTTTTTGCGTGGATAAGGACTGGATTCACGGCGAATGGGCACACGATCCGCAAAAACGGAATTTTACCTGTTCAGGCTGGCTTCGAAGAACGAATGAATCATATTTTTACAATTTTCAGGGAGGAATCGTGGCATGGCAGGGCGGCACAGGCAGATGCCGGACACCTGTTTCGGAAAAAGGCGATGGCCGGCAAGGCGGACAGGCCGGATTCATCTCCGTTTTCCTGTCGTTTCTGAAAGGACATACCGCAGTGGGCGATATGTGCCGGAGGCGGAAAATCGCATCCGGACGGATGGATACGGTACAGGATTGGGCAAAATCCCGTTCATTGGGCATTCCCTTCGTTTTGCCGATGGAATCCATCCTGTTTTTCAGGCGGCAGGCCTTCGCGGGCGGTAACGGATTCATGAAATACACTTTCCGGAAAAATACCTGGCTTATGAAAAAACGACCTTTCATTGAGCGGATGGCATCGATAATGGATGGCATGAATCAGACATGAAACGGTCTGCATAATGTTTTTGCAAGCATGAACCGATCCGTTTTGCCTGTTGTTTGGGCAATATCGTCACAAATCTTCCATAAATGTCCGGAGATGGTCTGAAACAGGCGTATAAGTATAAATGGACATCGTTATACGGAAATGGTTTCTCACGGGAACCTGTCGTTTCCGGAAAAGCAGCCATCCGGGGAGTCAGGCCTGTGTGGCTTGAGGTGGCGATGTCGGCTTGTGGAAACGGGACGGACACGTCCTCAAGTAATGAAAGGAGTTTGAATGGGTGCATTTTCAGAAGGTTTTATGGCAGGACTGGCCAATCCGAAGGCCACGCAGGGAATTGTTCAGGCAGGCAGCGCTTTTTATGACTGGCTCAGGGGCGAGCATGAAAAAAACAGGGCAAACGAGGCATTCAGGGAATTGATGAAAGATAATGGAATGCGTCAGGACAATCAGAACCCGTTCGGTTATTTCGACCAGAGTCCGCCATCCGGAGAAGGGCAGGCCCCGCAGGGCCCCGACCGTGCCCGGATCGAATCGGAAAAGATGCTCAAACAGCTTGAACAGGATATCCAGCGCTTTATCGATAGCGGCGATCCGAGGAAAAACCCGCAACAGTACTTCAATCAGCCGGTCACGCCGCGAGGCCGCCACGTCGATCCGGCATATGACCGCCGCCGGTAAACGGCACAGGTAAACAAAACAGGGCGGGACGGGCAAAACCGTCCCGGACGCCGGAGGCCTTTTATGGTGTTTTCAGGCCGGTGGATGGCAAATCATTCACCGGCTTTTTTCATATACTGTTTTTTCGGATGCCCAAAAAGCCGTTGCCATACCTGGGGACACATTGAACGGAATCAACGGAAAGAGCGCTTTTTGCAGGAAAACGGGGGGCGGGTATACCGGGTCGGGGTGTGAGACGGCCAGCCGGACGGGAACCCCCGATCCGGTTCATTCTTCTTCGGCATGTGGCTTTTCGATACGTGAGACGCGTACCTTGACGATGCGGCGGCCTTCCATTTCCGTGACTTCGAAGCGGAAGCCGTTGTCGTCAAAGGACTGCCCGACATGCGGAACGGTACCGAAGCGTTCCAGCAGGAAACCGTTCAGGGAAGAGTATTCCTGATCGTCATCGACAAGGCCATCCGTTCCCAGCACCTGCTCGGCGGTATAAAGGTCTGTCGTTCCCTCGATTTCCCAGACACCGTCCTCGACTTCCTGCACGGAAGGCTGTTCGTCTTCATCCGGAAATTCCCCGGCAATGGCTTCGAGGATGTCGATCGGCGTCAGAAGGCCTTCGATGGTGCCGTATTCATCCGCGACGAGTGCGATCTGTCCGCGGGATGTCTTGAAGATGTCCATCGCCTGCAGAACGCCGGCCGATTCGGGCATGACGATTGCTTCGCGTAGGCTGTTTTCACGGTTGATCCTGCCGTATGTGTGCAGGTCGTCCATCAGATCCTGCGCACGGGCGACGCCCAGCACGCTGTCGAGTTTGCCCCGGCAGACGGGGAAAAAGCTGTGCGGGGTATTGCGCAACTGTTCCTGAATACTGTCGGCGGAGTCGTCCAGATCGACCCATGACACGTCGTTTCTCGGCGTCATGATGGAACGGATCGAGCGTTCGCCGAGTGTCAGCACACCGGTCACCATATTGCGTTCTTCCTCGCCGAAAACCGGTTCTTCGTCGATGACGGTTTTTTCATCCGGTTCCAGTTCACGCGGTTCGGTTCGCGATTTGCCGCCCAGAAGGCGCAGGACGGCGTCGGCCGTCCGGTCGCGCAGGGGGATTTGCGCCATGTGTTTCATGAAATTGTGCTGTGCGATCTGGTTGAACATTTCGATCAGGATCGAGAAGCCGATGCAGGCGTAGAGGTATCCCTTCGGAATATGGAAACCGACGCTTTCCGCGATCAGCGAGAGGCCGATCATCAGGAGAAAAGACAGGCAGAGCACGACGACGGTCGGGTGTCTGGCGACGAATTCGGTCAGCGGGCGCGATGCCCAGACCATGATGATCACGGCAATGATGACGGCGGCCATCATGACCGGCAGGTGGTGGACGATGCCGACGGCGGTGATGACGGAGTCCAGCGAAAAGATGGCGTCCAGGACGACGATCTGGGTGACGACGACCCAGAAGCTCGGATAGACGCGCGATTCATCCTGATGGTGCGGGCGGCCTTCGAGCCGTTCATGCAGTTCCATCGTCGCCTTGAACAGCAGGAAAACGCCGCCGATCAAAAGAATCAGGTCGCGTCCGGAAAAGGATATGCCGTAAACCGTGAAAAGGGGGCGCGTCAGTGTCACCATCCATGACAGGAGGGAGAGCATGCCCAGCCGCATGACCATCGCCAGCAGCAGCCCGACCAGACGGGCATGGTTCCGTTCCTTCGGGGGGAGTTTATCGGCCAGAATGGCGATAAAGACGAGGTTATCGATGCCGAGGACGACTTCAAGGACGACGAGAGTCAGCAAACCGATCCAGATAGCCGGATCAAATAACCATTCCATAGATGAGTAAAGTGTCAATATAACAAACGGTATTATCGCAAAAAATCGGGGATCGTGAACAGCGGAATGTGCTTTATGGCCAAATTAATCACGATTGTCTGTCAAGATGCATTCAAAATGCTTCAAGTTCCCAAAAATTCGTTTATTTTTGTATTTTCCTGCGTTTCGGCAGGGCTTTTCAGGCCGAGGGGCTTGCCCGTTGCCTTTCACGGTGCCAGAATGCCCTGTGCCGATGACAGGATGATGACGAAAGGGGAAATGGGTGAAAGCGAAGGCATTGATCGACCGCTATGGGCTGGTAGCGCATCCCGAAGGGGGATATTACCGGGAAACCTACCGAAGCGGCGGTGTCATCGACCGGTCTGCGTTGCCGGACAGGTTCGGCGGCAGCCGACACTTTTCGACGGCCATCGTTTTCCTGCTCGAAAGGGGGCAGTATTCGCATTTGCACCGCATCCATTCGGATGAAATGTGGCATTTTTATCTGGGCGGCCCCATGAGGCTGGCGATGATCCATCCGGATGGACGAACGGAAGAAATCCTCCTCGGACAGGATGTCGGGGCAGGGCAATACCTGCAATATGTGGTTCCTGCCGGAGTCTGGTTCGGGGCGACGCCTTGTGAGAGTTCGGATTTTTCATTTGTCGGCTGCACCGTTTCCCCCGGTTTCGATTTTGCCGATTTCGAAATGGGCGAAAGGCAGACACTGGCAGAAGCCTTTCCCGATGCGCTGGCCTGTATCGCTGAATTCGGGATGTGAATGGACGACCGGTGCGGTGTCGTTCCCTGAACGCCCGCCGCCCGGCCGGTATCCGCCGGGGGAAAACACGTCATTGTCCGAAGGCACGGAGCGTTTTTCCGGCTATCCGGCTTCCAGTCCGGCGGGGATCAATGCCGTGCCGCGAACAGCGTGCCCGCGTCTTTTCCGCTGGCGATGTCGTAAAGCGCCTCGGGACGGCTGCCGTTCGTGATGATGGTGTCGATGCCACGGGCGGTCGCCAGTTCCGCGGCCTGCAATTTGGTTCTCATCCCGCCCGTGCCCCGGCGTGAACCGGCGCCACCGGCCATCGCGTAAACGGATTCGTCGATCCGTTCGATCCGGGAGAGGCGTTGCGCTTTGGGATAAAGGCGGGGATCGTGGTCGTAAAGCCCGTCGATATCCGACAGGATGACCAGTTTGTCCGCCCGGCACAGGACGGCGACGACGGCGGAGAGCATGTCGTTATCGCCGAAAAGCCGCTCGGCCGATTCGATTTCCGTATAACTGACCGAATCGTTCTCGTTGACGATGGGGATGATGCCCATTTCCAGCAGGGTATCGAAGGTATTGGTCAGGTTTTCTTTCTTTTCTTCCTGTTCGATATCCTCGGCATTCAGCAGGATCTGGGCCACCGTCTTGTCATAGTCGGCGAAGAAGCGGTCATACAAGAACATGATGCTGCATTGTCCCACGGCAGCGGCAGCCTGTTTTTCCCTCATGCCGGAAGGACGCGCTTTCATCTGCAGTTTGTTGGCCCCGATGGCGATCGCTCCGGAGGAGACCAGAATCACGTCGTGTCCCATGTTCTGCATGTCGGACAGGACACACGCCAGCCGCCCGAAAGAGCGGAGATTGTTTTTTCCCGATTCGTACGTCAGTGTCGATGTGCCGACCTTGACGACGATCCTGTTTCGATGAAGTCCCATTTCTGTCCTGATTTCCTGTTGTTGTCGCATACCGCCCTGACGGGCGGCATTTTTTCCGGATCGAGTGTATCAGCCTTATTGAAATTACAAAAGCGAATGTTTATCATGTATTCCATGATGAAAACGGATATATGAGCCGTTTCCCGTATCACCTCTTTTGACGGATTGGCATCGATGGACAAGAATATCCAGAAATATCAGGCCTTTATCAAGGCTGTCGAATACGGCAGTTTCACGAAAGCCGCAGAAGTCCTGTTTTATTCCCAGTCCGGCATCAGCCGCATGATCGGCGATCTGGAAAGCGAATGGAATGTGACGCTTCTGGAGCGCAACCGTGCCGGTGTCCGGCTGACGTCGGAAGGGACGAAGCTTTTGCCTTGCGCGAAGAGCGTGTGCGAGGAGTACCGGAAGCTGCAAATGGAAGTGGACGGCCTGAATGGCCTGCAATCCGGCCTGATCCGTATCGGCACGTTTTCCAGTGTGGCGACGCACTGGCTGCCGAATATCATCCGGGCTTTCGGCAGGGATTATCCGAATATCGATTACGAGCTTCTCCCGGGCGATTATGACGAAATCGAAGGCTGGATTGAAGAGGGGCGCGTCGATTGCGGTTTCGTGCCGCTGCCGACCCGTCCGGAATTCGAGACGGTCTTTCTCGAACAGGACCGTTTTCTGGCTGTCCTGCCGGAGAGCCATCCACTGGCCGGGTGCGACAAGGTGCCGGTTGCCGCGCTTTGCGAAGAGCCTTTCATTCTCCTTGAAAAGGGCGCGAACAATGACGTTTCCGAAATTTTCCGGCAATGCCGGTTGATCCCGAAAGTACGCTATACCCTCTGGGACGACTACGCCATCATGTCGATGGTCGAAAGCGGTCTTGGGGTCAGTATCCTGCCGGGGCTGATTCTGAAACGCATTCCTTACCGGATCGTCACGCGTGAGCTGGACGTGCCTGCCTGCCGCAACATCAGCCTTGCCGTCAAAGACCGCAAAACGGCGTCCGTGGCGGTCAGGCGGTTCATGGATTATCTCCAGTACCGCTGAGATGCCCGGAAAGCCTGTCCGGAACCGGTTTGTCCTGACCGGGCCATTTCGGCACGTCCGTCCGGAAAGCCGTTTTTTCAGGATTGTCGGGGACTTGCGCTGTCTGGCGGCCGGGAAAATACCCGTGCCTGCCATCGGAAAAAACGGGAAACCGGACTTGTCCCTGTTGTTCACGAAACCTGTGGACAAACCGGTGGAGAAAACGGTGGAAAGCCAATAACCGTGCGTGGTGGATGAGGTATGCCTGTTTTATGGGCAATTCGGGCCGGATTCGGGGGATGGGCCGCCTGATGGTGACGGTACGGACTGGGGTGACCGGAAAGCCTGTCCGGAAGTCCTTCCTCGCGTAAAATAGGGCCTGACCGGAACGGGTGATGGCCTTGCGCCCGTTTTCAATTCGGCTTCAGCATTATGTTGTCTGGCCGCTTTCAGAAACCGGCCAGCGGCTTTTTTCATGTCACGATGAACGCCAGGGCCTTCCTGATATAACCATCCCAAATTGAACCGGGCAGCAGAAAAACCGGCTTCTGCCGCTCTTCTGTACCAGTCGAATGCTTTCCCGGGATCTTTTTTTACGCCACAACCTACGTTATACATGTACCCGATACGGTTCATGGTCGCGGGATTTTTGACAGCATCCGGTTTCATGAAAAAGGTCAGGGCTTCCTGATATTTTCCGGCATGGTACAGGCGGTTGCCTTCTTCGATATTGCCGGCAAGAGACAATGATGAACCCATCATCAGGAAAGAGAGGAGGAGTGTTTTAAATGGGGCTTTCATCATTTCATCATAAGAAAAAAGGCCAACCGAAAAAAGGCCAACCTGTTATGGCTACCCTTATTCGTTCCGGTCAAGGTCGTATTGTCGGGGTTTTTGATCTTGTCGGTCTGGTTTGAATGACTCCGGCTGAAATGGCGCAAGATGAATTTTTTTCATTCATGGAAAAATCCGGTGCCTGTAAAAACGGATTGCCGCATTCAGCTTATTCCGTTTTCCAGTAATGGCCGGTCGCCACCCGGCAAAATTCTTTTCAGGACAGTGATGCCGAACGGAGTGCAGGGTGAACAGCCTTATATTTTCAGTATTTTCCCGGGTGTCCCCGAGGATTCAATCACTGTCATGAGATTGACCGGAAAATGATAGGCATCCCTGTTCTTTTGCAGGCGTTCGGGTGTTATCGGCGACATTCGCTCACGATCTGAATGAGGTACCTGTACAGCCGGACGGGGAAGAGGGAGCCTGCCATCCTTATGGCATGGATCCGGTTTTTGCCGGAGCAGCCGTTGCCCGTATCCTGCCGGTTCCGGCGTCATGGAAAAAGCCATAAACGAACCGTTTTCCCTGAAGCATGAAACGGGATGCAAGCCTGTTTTTCCTCTTCTGTCAAGTCACACAATGGCAATAAATCTGCCATAAATATCCGGCCGATGATGAAAACGGGGTTACTATTGGGGTTCCGTCTGAACCGTTTATGGCTTTTGCAAGCGATCCCGATCACGACAACAGAAACGCCGTTCAAGCGGAAACAGCTGAACCGATGACGATAAGGATTGAGGAAAAGAATGGAAATTGAACTGGCTGAAGAGCTTTTGAAAGACTGGTATGACTGGTCGGGACAATGGCGTCCGTGTCTGGATATGCCTCATGTCGCTCCCTATTGCCGGGAAGCGGGATGTGACGAGGGAGGGGAGACGGATACGGAAGCTTTCGAGGAATCTTTTTACCGCAATACGATGGAAGCGGTCGATTTTTGCGTGAACAGCCTGCCGCCGGAATACAGTCTGGCGATAGGGCTGGAAATGCGCAGGCGTCACGGCGCGGCCCGTGAATGGAAAAGCGGTTGCCGTGGTGTCAGCTACAAAATGGCTGTTGCCGCGCTGCTGCCGAAAATGAAGGAAAAATATCTGATTTAGAAAGAGCCTGCCAACCGGATCGGCCGATTGTCCCCATACGGGGAAACCGAACCGGCCTGAAATGAAAACGGACGGCAAAACCGTCCGTTTTTCATGCATGGGCATGGTTTTTCGAAAAGGTGGAAAAAAGGGAGTGACATAGCTGACAGAAGAAAAAATATCATTAAAATAATGAATGTGGTGGTTCCGCTCGCCTGTCGCTTTCGTGAATGTTCCCTGTCGGAAAAGGGCAGGATGTGATGGGCCAATTCGAAACCGCTCTGAAAAACAGCCTCGCTTTATGCGGGGCTTTTTTTATGATCTTCCTCCATAAGTGTGTTTCGTTGCCGACAGAACGGTTTCGGAAGTGAACCGCCACATGATCAATAACGCATCGGATGCCATGTCGTGTCTGATGTACCGGTGGCCCTGCCCTGACGGTGGGGTTTTTTGTTTTGGGGATGAACCGAATATGTCCGAACCGCGTATCGAAGGCGAGGGCCGGGATGAAAGAGAAGCGGTTTTTTATCGCCTCTGGAAAAACGACGATATCTTTTATGAGCGCTACCGGCTGAAAAGACTCCGGCTGAAAGCCAGGCGAAAAAAACTGAAACAGGCTTATGGCAAGCCCGGTCGAATGGAAGAAAAAAATGAGTTTGCAAAGTGAATGTGACGTATCGCTCAAAGACTGTTTCGACAAGCGGGTTTATCCGGATGTCGCTTTGGCCGATGCCGGAAAACCGTATTTGACCTGATTGCATTTATCCGGCGTTCCTGCAACGCCTGATAGGGATTGAGACGATGCCTTGGAACGCTTCAATACCGTTTTACAGATCGATACATGTGCGGTGACCTGTGGTGAAGCCGTCGATTTTGCCCATACCGTCAGAATGAAACGGCACGGATGGGACAGGCAATACCGGTGCGGGCGTGGAAAAGACTTCTGTGACGTCGAAACCGGTTTGCATCATGTTGTTTTGGAGATCGCCGTCAGGCAACCGTCATCCGGATTCATTGAAACACGACATGATGCATCGGCGGCCACCTTCCGGTGGCCTTTTTTATTTTCAGGAGGGTTTTTTATGGGAAGTCCCGCCATTTTCGCACAAGGTTCCAGTATCGCAATCCATACCGCCGTTTCCGGTGAAACCGTCTGGAGCAATATCGACGACCGCGCTTCTTTCACCGGTTTTGACGGTACCGCCTCTGAAACCGATGTGACCGATCCCGTCGGCAGCCGGTGGTTACGGTGTCCCTTCGGGCAAGAATCCCGTCACCCCGGCTCCATGAAAAGGAAATGGTTTTGCCTGCCCGATATGCCAGCGTCATCCGCGGTCTTGCCAACAATGGCGGCACATCGGGCGGTGGCGATTCCGGGCGCCAGTCTGCCAATATGATTAACACCGGACATGGGCCGTCATGGCACGCGAAATGCGTCATGGCGGCCTGATCTGGAATATGAGAATGGGTATCGCATGAGTGTTAAGGAAACCTTTACCTGGACGCCGCCTGCCAGCGGCAATGAAACCACGACATACCGTGTCCGGTCGACCCCCTCCGGTGACGGTGATCGGCCGGTAGCGGCTGACGGGATCGACAACAAGATCGAATTCTGGCCGGTATCGTTCACAGGGACGAAAGAAGAGATCCGGCCGATCAAAGACTTTCTGGATCGCCATGCGGGGTATCAGGCATTTTACTGGACGCCGCCTGTGGGCGAAAAAGGCATGTTCCGTTCTTTCGATATCATCTTGACCCCGCTCGGCGGTGAAATTTATACGCTGTCGACCGTTTTTGAACAGGTGTTCTGATGATGACGACAGCTGATATTCAGGGGCTTGAATCCGGTGAGAAAGCAGGGCTGTCCGGACGGGATGCCAGCGGCACCGGTGGCGATGGTTTCCGCTTCTGCGGATACCGGACGGGTGAAACCGGATGGCAGGGCAAGGCGGCCGATCCGGGCAGGAGACACGAACCGGTGAGGCACAGCCGCTATCCATTGTGCTTTCGCAGGGCGATGTCGGTGCTTTCATTTTCGCCCTGTGCGTCTGTTTCGACGATCCGGTCGGTGCCAGGTGCTTTCGCCATATCCCGCACGGCCGATATCCCGATACGGAAAACTTCCCGGGTGGCAATCCGACTGCCGATCCGCACGAGGCGTTTCCAGGCGAATTCCGGTATATCGTACAGAAGAAGGCCGAAAGCCATGATGTCGGCTGAAAAAATGAATGTCCGCTCTGGGAAAACGGAAAATAGACGGTAAAGCCCGATTTTCGTCAAAAAGTCTATTGGCTTGAAGAGGGAACTGAATGTAAAATCGAAAAAATGGGCGAAACGATTCCGGAAAATGCACTCATGCAAAGGCCGGAAGTGGCCGAAAAGGCCGGTTCATGGGTATCGCGCCTTTTCAAATGAACCTCGCAAACCGTTTTTAATGGACTGAAGGCAGGGAATGATTGCAACCAGTTAGCTTCCCTGCCTTCTGTTTCATTAATGCCATGGCTGGCCGAAAAACATTCCCTGTTAATATGCTTGTGTTGGGCGGGTTGCGTCCGTTTTCCACAAAAAGACCTCCTTTGACGGAGGTCTTTTTTTATGGGCTTTGCCGTTCATGAAAATGGATGTCACCGTTTTCTATCGTCCATCAATTCCTGTTTGTCACACCCGTCATTTAACCCAATAGAGAAAAAACATGATCGGAACCCGAATTCGGAAACCGGTGAAAAACACCGGGAAATATACTGAAACCGCCATCTGGTGCAATGCCAACCAGGCCATGATCGAAAACAGGGGCGATTGTTACGAAGTCGTCGCATTGCCGAAAGCGACACTGGATGACGTCCGGAACGCCAAACTGTCCGAAAC
>JAEXJM010000063.1 GCA_023449275.1 Pseudomonadota bacterium
GCATAAGCCTCGTCATTCTTTCCATAGGCATGATCATCATCATGAAAAAAACAGAAACGAAGGCAGAAACATTATTTCAGACAAGCTTGCAAAAACGGGACACGACAATACAATAAGGTGAAAGAAACGGATTCGCCGGATCAGGCAATCGAAGAAAGTGAATCCGTTTACCCGTCATCCCTTCAGAAACAAACAACACGCCCAAAGCTCCGAGGATCGATATGAAACCGGCAAGAACATTCTGTGGCTGTGCCATAACGCTTGTTATTTCACCCAGTTTCATACCGGTTCACGCAGGCAACGAAACAGGGTCTGTCGCAGCCCCTGTGACAAAGGCACAATTGTTTTTTACAGCCGGCGATATAACCGATTGTCGTACGACAGGATGGAAAGAAAGCCCTGCCAATAAAACGGCAAAACTGATTGCCTCTCACCTGAAACCCGGTCAGGAATACAGGATCCTCATGCTGGGTGATGCGACTTATCCTGTCGGCCTGCCGGGTGAGTTCGAACAGTGCTATGAACCGACATGGGGACACTTCAAACAACATACCTATCCCGCTGCAGGAAACCATGAATATTTCTCTCCTCTGGCATAACGGCTATTACCGTTATTTCGGCAAACGGGCCGGTTCGCAGAAAAAAACCTATTACAGCTTCGACAGTGGAAGCTGGCACATCGTTTCCCTTGACCACAACCAGAGAAACAAGGCTTTTGCAAAACAACTGGACTGGCTGAAAGACAACCTCGGAAAGAATTCATCTTCGTGCATCCTCGCTTGCTGGCATCCCCCCTTATACAGTTCCGGGATTCGCGGCAATTCCACGTTTATGAAACCTGTCCGGGAAACACTCCACAAAACCGGTACAGACATTATTCTTAACGGTCACGACCATCATTATGAGCGATTCGTTCCACAGGATACCGAAGGCAATCCTGATACACGAAACGGCATACGCCAGTGTGTTGTCGGAACCGGTGGTGCAAAACAGCCACCGATACTCCGTCAGAAACCCAACAGCGAAACCATTGTCGAAAAAACTTTCGGCGTGTTGAAACTGAAATTGCGTCAGAATAACTACAGTTGGCAATTCATCCCCGTCAAAGGTTCAGCTCATACCGATTCAGGAACAGCTGAATGCCATATCAACCCCGACAGAAAATGACATGAATACAAAGCAGGAAAATAACGATACCAAATCCCTGAGGCTCTTTTTCGCCCTGTTGCCGGACAAGAAAGTCCAGACCCGGCTCCAGCAATGGCAGGATCTTGTCACCGGTAAAAAAACACCTGTCGAAAATCTGCACATGACCCTGTTTTTCCTTGGCAACCAGCCTGAAAAACACCTCCCGGTATTCAAGCGTTTTCTTGACCGTGTCCCGTTCGAACCATTCGATTTAATAATGGACAAAATCGGCTTCTTCCCAAAAATCGGGCTCAGTTGGGCAGGGCCGACCGAAACGCCTCCGTCACTGTCACAGTTGTTTCAGGAAACCCGGAAATTTCTGATTCCTGGCTACGTCAAAGACAAAAACGACAATTTCAGGCCACATATCACATTGGCGCGACGTTCCACCAGACCGGAAACATACATTCCCGGCAGCATTCACTGGCAAGTCAAAAGAGTTGCCCTTATGCAGTCGGTTTTAAACAATACCCCTGGACAACACCCTCAATATCGGATTCTCCATGAAAAGTCAGGAACGGATCCTGACAGGAGCAATCAATCCTGAGCCATTATTTTACGCAGCACATAAGAAGCGGCAGCCAGACCGAAACCGGCTGTCACCGCCATGGTCGTTCCGAAACCGGTCGGCTTCAATCCTGGCAAAACAGTTGAATCGGCACCCGCGTTTTCCGGATATTTGACCGGTTCCAGCGAATAAACCGCATCGATACCGAATTTGTTCTTGGGATTCCGGGTGAAACCGTATTGAGAACGGAGACGTTTTCGCACCTTGGCCAACAAAGGTTCCTGCTGTGTTCTGGCAAGATCGCAAATATCGATTTGTGTCGGATCCATCTGCCCTCCTGCACTTCCCACCGTTACAAGTGGAATGGCGTTTTCCCTGCAATATGCAATCAGTGCCGTCTTGTCCCTTGCACTGTCAATGGCGTCGATGACAAAATCGAAATTTTTGCTTCCGACAAGTCTATCAAGATTTTCCGGCCTGACAAAATCGAAAACAGGTTCAACGCGACATAAAGGATTGATCTGTCTTATCCGTTCCGCGAGCGCAAGCACTTTTGGCTTGTCAAGATTGGACTCAATCGCCTGAATCTGGCGATTGATATTCGATTCAACGACGACATCCCCATCGATGAGCGTCAGATTGCCCACCCCGGTGCGAGCCAGTGTTTCAACCGCCCATGAGCCGACGCCGCCCACACCGATAATGGCAACATGGGCACTGGCAAGTTTGGCCAGCCCTTCTTCCCCGAACAGGCGCCTTGTCCCGGCAAACCGCACAGATTGCTTTGAATCACTCATCATCAACCCAAAAATGTTCCCATATATCCGTTTTCCGACAAACGGATGAGTTTATTGTCAGGATACCGCGTTATGTCAAAAATCGCGCAAACGGCTGGCTGTACCATTAATCGCATTTATGCCAAAGCCGATCTGTTATTTTATAACAGGGGCTACCTGAATTTTGTATAAACTGCCCATTGATAAAAACGACATTTGACGATCCTTTTATTAACATGCCAAGACGTTCTTTTTAAAAGATTTTATTTAATAAACAAAATGAATGGTTCATTAAGGGCGGATTAAAACAGAAGAAAAGTATCATATGAAAATGATTTCATATAAAAAATGAATCCTTCCGAAATTCCAACATAATGGAAGAGCCTTCTTACGAAGAAAAAAAATCTGATTTAGAATTTAGCAAGTAACAGAAAAATACAGATATAAATAACAATACTGACGACTGGGCCTTGCAAGGCTTGCAGATCAAACCATCATTGGGAGGGATAGCTGTGTTCTGGGAAAAGAAACTGGAAAACTGGGTTAACGATATCCGCAAAACATCCGCTTTGCCATTACGGCTGGAATTGTGGACTGGACAAAAGTACGACTTGAGTCCAGGTGAACAACCAAAAGTCGTTTTGCGTGTACCTGAACTTGCCTCGTTGAGTTATCTGTTGAAGCCGTCGCTGGACAATCTCGGTACAGCATATGTTGAAGGCAAAATCGAGGTTCAGGGTGAATTGAACGACCTGATCGCCATCGGCAACTCACTCGCCGACATTTTCGATTCCCCATCATCCACGACAGCAGCGAAATTCCGTCATTATTTCGGAGGCCGACATACCCGACAGATCGATGCCGAATCGATCGGTTACCATTATGATGTCTCCAACGAGTTCTATCAGGAATGGCTTGATCCCAACATGGTCTATTCCTGTGGGTACTTCGAAAACGGCGATGAAGATCTCGCCACAGCCCAAATCAAGAAAATCGATCACATCCTGACCAAGATCAAAGTCCGTCCGGGCGACCGGCTGCTGGACATCGGCTGTGGCTGGGGTGCGCTCGCCATCCGTGCAGCTGAAAAGTTTGGCGCCAATGTCGTCGGTATCACCTTGTCCAAAAACCAGTATGCACTGGCTCGCCAGCGCGTCAAGGAAAAAGGACTGGAAGACAAGATCGATATCCGTATCCAGGATTACCGTGATGTAACCGGAAAATTCGACCGTATTACCAGTGTCGGGATGTTCGAACACGTTGGCCTGAAACATCTGGTCGACTACTTCCGCATCATTCACAATCTTCTGGAAGACGATGGTATCTGCATGAATCATGGCATCACCAGTACCGATCCGAATAGCGGTGAAACCCCGTTCGGCGGTGGCGAATTCATCGAGAAATACGTCTTCCCGAATGGTGAACTGCCCCATATCGGACTTGTACTCAAGAATATGCAGGAAGCCGGACTGGAAGCGATGGACGCAGAAAACCTTCGTCACCACTACGCCAAAACCTGCGCGATCTGGGCAGAAAATTTCGAGAAGAAAACCGACACAGTCAAAAAACTGACTGATGAGAAACGCTATCGTATCTGGCGTGTCTATCTGGCAGGATGTTCCTATGCATTTGCTCTCGACCGTATCGCCATCTATCAGGTCGTCTGTATCAAATCCAAACGTACCTCTCCATTGTTGCCGATGTCGCGAAATTATATGTACGAAAAGAAAGACTGACCGGAAACCATTGATCCTGTCATATAAAAAAAGCCCGGTTTTACCGGGCTTTTTTTATGCAGACTGCTCTTTCAGACGATTGGAAAAGAACCTTCTGAACATGGCCACTTTCGGCTCAATCACGTAAATGCAATAACCCTGTTCAGGATTCTGTCTGTAAAAATCCTTATGATAATCCTCGGCAGGGAAAAAGCCGGAAAACGGAACCAGCTCGGTCACAATAGGTGAAGACCAGATGTTCCCCATTGCCGCGATCACTTCTTCCGCGATCTTTTTCTGTTCCGGGTTGTGATAAAAAACAACAGACCGGTATTGAGGCCCGACATCGTTTCCCTGCTGGTTCAGTGTCGTGGGATCGTGAATGGTAAAGAAAATGGTGAGGAAATCCCGATAACTGATGATATCGGAATCGAACGTAACCTGTACCACTTCGGCATGGCCCGTCAATCCCTTGCAAACCTGGTTATAAGTCGGATTGTCCACCTCGCCTCCGGCATAACCGGATACGACTTCTGTCACGCCTTTCATCTGCTGGAATATCGCTTCCAGACACCAGAAGCACCCTCCTCCTACCGTCGCTTTTTCCAGAGCCATAATTTTCCCCAATCAAAATTGTATTTTTGCAAATGAATCCTTGAAGAGATATTAACCCGTTTTCAAAAAAACGTTTTGATATAGCCAAATTTTATAATGATCAATATTCATAATCGGCAAATGGAATATTGACGGCCTCATGAAAATGCATAAAAATGAAAATGAAGTCGATAGATTTCAGCAAGGCAAAAACGGATTCAACGAATCCATATTGTCACAGACAGTTATTGCAATCTCGTTCCATTAACCATTCTTTTAAAGGGGTCATAATTATGTTCAAAAAAATACTAGTCCCAACTGACGGATCACCTCTTGCCACACAGGCAGCAATGGAAGGGATTGAATTGGCGAAGAAAATCGGCGCTGACGTGTATTGCGTTTATGTAGCGAGAGAAAACCAGAACCCGGCATTTGAATTTTCTCACGTCAAGCCCCAATCCTGGCCAACGGCAAAGGAATATGAAGCGGCTGTCAAGGAAGCCGGTGAAGAATTCATGAAACCGCTTCGAGAATCGGCAGAAGCCGGCGGTGTCAGCTTTACAGGCGAAACCTTCATTTCGAATTCGACAGCCGGCTACATCGTCTATGCCGCAGAGCAAAACGGATGCGATCTGATTTACATGGCTTCCAAAGGCTGTGCGGGCTGGGAAAACATTTTCATGGGCAGCGTTGCCACCAAAGTTCTTGCGACCAGCCAGATTCCTGTACTGGTTTACAAAGTCAAAAAAGAGCAGGTACCGGCAAAAACAAAAATGTACATCAGTCCAAGAATCTGATGGATTTTTGTGTCTTGCCGATCAAAACGGCTCAGCAAGACATATTCGATTCATTCATACAAATGGCTTGTGGATTCACTTCCCAAGCCATTTTTCAATGACTCCCCGACCATTATAGGCAGCACGACGCAATCGGTCATTGATGCCTTTCCATGCCGGCCCATCAGGTGTTCCCTCAACCAGAATGACATCTGCCTGACAAGCGTCCAGCTCGCGCAGGGAAGCATAAAGCTGATGGGAATAGACATCCGGCGAACAGAACAGGCCTGTCTGTCCGACCAGCGCCAGCAGCCTGTCTGACGGCATGGAAGAATAATGCAGCAAAGCCACCCGAACATCTTTCTTTTCCAGCTCATAAAGAACGGTAATCAGGTCTTTTCCCGGAATGATAACGACAGGTGTTGCCGGTGCGTAATGTGAAGCGAGCGTACCGGAAGCCCGGGGAGCGGCCGCATCTGGCACCTCAGGCATCCTTCCGATGACTTCGGCTATCTGCATGGATTGGATTTTTCCGGGACGAAGCAAAACCGGCCCGACACTGTCGATACGGGACAAATCCAGAATCGTCGATTCGATGCCGACCTCACTTTGTCCCCCTTCCAGAATCGCTGCCAGGCGAGGATCATCGCCAAACTCATCGAGGACATGCTCAGCCCTCGTCGGACTAACATGACCGAAACGGTTGGCTGAAGGGCCCGCGATTCCCCCTTTCCCCTGTTTGAATTCCCTCAACAAAGCCTGTGCGACAGGATGGGATGGACAACGCAGGCCGACGGAATCCTGCCCACCGGCTACAGCAGCCGGTATGTGCAAGGCCCGTTTCAAAATCAGGGTCAGTGGACCTGGCCAAAAAGCATCAATCAGTCTCGCAGCCTCATCGGGAATATGTGATGACCAATAGGCAACATCCGCTTCCGGTGCCAGATGAACGATCAGAGGATGATTGGTCGGGCGGTTTTTCAACTCGAAAATTGCGGCTGTCGCAGCAGGATTTTCTGCATCTGCACCCAACCCGTAAACCGTTTCGGTTGGAAAAGCGACAAGCAGCCCGGACTCCAGCATCCGGGCTGCTGCCGTTATATCTTCAGAAACTCTTTTCGCCATATCAAGCCGTCAGGAGACGCAGGGCCTCATTGTATTTTTCAGTCGTTTTGTTGGCGACTTCTTCCGGAAGGCGTGGTGCTGGCGCTGTCTTGTCCCAGGGCTGGGCAGAAAGCCAGTCACGAACATACTGCTTGTCAAACGATGGGGGCGACATACCGACTTCATAGCTCGAAGCGGGCCAGAAGCGTGAAGAATCCGGCGTCAGGATTTCGTCGATGAGATAAATTTTCCCGTCATCATCCATACCGAATTCGAATTTGGTGTCTGCAATCAGAATACCTTTCGTCTCAGCGAATTCAGCTGCAGCCTTGTACAGGTTGATTGCCAGACCGCGAACCTCTTCCGCCACATCAGCACCGATGATTTCTTTCATTTTCTCAAATGAAATATTCTGGTCGTGTTCACCGACATCGGCTTTGGTCGAAGGAGTGAAAATCACTTCCGGCAATTTCTGCGCTTCTTTAAGCCCTGCCGGCAACTTGATGCCACAGATGGCTCCGGTCTGCTGGTAATCTTTCCAGCCAGTACCGATGATATAGCCCCTGACGATCGCCTCGATCGGCAGGGACCTGAATTTTTTCACGACAATCGCACGACCCCGAACCTGATCGCGTTCTTCAGGTGCGACGACCGATTCAGGATCGATATCCGTCATATGATTGGGCATGAGGTGCCCGAATTTTTTGAACCAGAAATTCGACATGGCAGTCAGAATCCTGCCCTTGTTTGGAATTGGATCTTCCATGACCACATCGAAAGCAGACAAGCGATCAGTCTGAACGACAAGCAGCTTGTCATCACCAACAGCATAAATGTCCCTGACTTTTCCGCTATGCAGAAAAGGCAGGGATTTGATTTGCGTTTTCATTAATCCCGGCATATGGCACCTCTTTCTCAATCAAGTTCAGGCAATGTGGCCTGACGGACTTTTTCCGACTGTTTGATGCGGAAAGCTTTCAGTTTCTCTTTCAGGTCGTCGTTGTTCAATGCGAGAACGGAAATAACAGCCAGAGCGGCATTGGCAGCTCCCCCCTCACCAATCGCCAGTGTGGAAACAGGAATGCCTTTTGGCATCTGAACCGTTGCCAGAAGAGAATCCAGACCCTTCATGTATTTGGATGGGATAGGCACACCGAAAATAGGCAGTATGGTATGGGACGCGACAACGCCAGCCAGATGGGCAGCGCCACCGGCACCGGCGATAAACGCACGGCAACCGCGTTTTTCCATGCTGGTCATCCATTCCGCCAGTTCTTCCGGAGTACGATGAGCGGACAACGCACGTGCTTCGAAAGAAACGCCAAAGTCTTTACACATCTTTGCGGCTTCTTTCATGATGTCCCAGTCGGAAGTGGAACCCATGACGATACCGACCAGTTTTTCGTCTTCTTTATTTGTATCAACCATTTTTATACTCAATCAAACAAAAACCTGTCCTGAAAACAAGGCAGGTGCGTCCGACACCGAACGCACCTGCGTATTGTGCTACTTTTTTTGGAAAAACGATATTATTTCACGATTTGGGCCAGTTCGCCCTTTTTATATTTTTCAGCCATTTTATCCATCGGAATCGGCTTGATTTTCGAGGCCTGACCTGCCGAGCCAAA
>JAEXJM010000006.1 GCA_023449275.1 Pseudomonadota bacterium
TCGCTGCTTATGGCCCGAAACTGGCAGAAATGCTTTCCAGCCAGTTCGATTGCGATTTGCTTTGCGCAGAACGTGTACCTCGCGACCGGTATATTTCCTTTCCCCGGAAAATGTTTGAAGCTACCGCCCGTCTTTTTTCGCCATTGCTGTAAAAAAAACCCGGCTTCAATAGAAACCGGGTTATCAAAACCATCCGTTGAACAAGTTTATATTTATTCGAATAACTGTGCGAAACCGCGAGCTGCCGCTTCCGGATCATCCTGAAAATAAACGCCACTCACGACCGCAACCATTTCGGCCCCTCTTTTTACAAGAGGTTCCCCTTTGTCGACATCCATGCCGCCAATGACGCAAACCGGCATATCCGGCTGTTCTTTCTTCCATTCGGATACGATATCCAGCGGCGTCGTAACAGGATATTTTTTGACACGGGATGGGTAGAATCCACCGAAGGCGACATAAGTCGCCCCGTCGTGAGTCGCATTGCGGGCAAGATTCAAATCACCGTAACAGGAAGCTCCGACAATCTTGTCAGGGCCGACAGCCGCGCGAACCTTCTTCACCGGTGCATCCATACCACCGACGTGAATACCGTCAGTATCCAGTTCCAGACACAAATCGACATAATCGTTGATGATGAACGGCTTGTTGTACTTCCTGCACAAGACCTGAAGCGCTTTGGCCTGTTCCAGACGCAGTTCCGGAGTTGCGGTCTTGTGGCGATATTGCACGATTTCAGCACCACCCTTCAAAGCCTTTTCGGTCACTTCGACCATTTTGGCAGTATCGTCCCAATCGGGAGTGACTATATAAAGACCTTTCATTGATTCCTTATCCTTTTCAATAAACTTCATTCAACAAAACAGGGATTACTTTAGCAGACTTCCGTATCAACCGATCAACAGACATGCCGCCCCGGAATTTTTTGTCCGTCGGCAATGGAAAAGGCCTTCGTCAATGCATCCTGAGTCAGTTCCTGTCCCTTTGTCAGAGCATCCTCCATGGAATTGCCTGTCGCCAGAAAACCGGTGATGGCGGATGCCAGTGTACAACCGGTTCCGTGAAATTCGCCTTCCATTCTCATCCAGCGCCAGCTTCTGGAAGCATTCCCCGAGAACCAGCGATTGACGACCGAATCTTTCTCGTCCCCATGACCCCCTTTGACCAGGACATTCATTGCCCCGAGTGACAACAGATATTTTGCCTGTACCTCGATGTCATCCGACTCGGGGTACAGTCTTTTGGCTTCAGGAAGATTCGGCGTCACCAGCGACGCAAGGCCAATCAGGGGAGACAGGGCATATTCGGGCAAGCCATCCGACAAGGCAAAACCGCGTCCGCTGCCGAGTACCGTATCGAGAACGACCGGCAAATCAGGCTGTTTCTGCTTCAGACGCCGGATAACGTCGGCTATCACAAGGGCATTTTCGCGGTTCCCGACAATACCTATCTTGATAGCGGCAATAGGTATTTTCCGAATCAGGATATCTGCCTGACGTGCGATGATATCGGCCTCGACCGGATTGACGGCAAAAACCCGGTCATTATCCTGAACGGTCAGCGCCGTAATGACCGAAAGCGCATGCGCCCCTGCTGCGCCGACTGCCTCAATATCGGCCTGAATGCCTGCTCCACCACTCGGATCGAGGCCGGAAAAGACAAGCACACACGGACGCGTCTGGCTGGAAACGGATTCATTCATTTTCGAGACACCTGAAAAACCGGTTATCGTTTGCCACAGGGAAAAAGGTGGGCCAGCCCTCGCAAAAGGGCTGACCGTTTTCACCAACCAAATCAGGCATTCACGCGACCAGCCATCGGGGAAGATGGTGAAGCGGCAAATTTTCTTGGAATGCGTCCGGCAAGGAACGCTTCACGACCGGCTTCAACAGCCAGTTTCATGGCACGAGCCATGCGGATCGGGTCCTGCGCACCGGCAATGGCCGTATTCATCAGAATACCGTCACAGCCCAATTCCATTGCAATGGCTGCATCCGAGGCCGTACCGACACCGGCATCGACAATAACCGGCACTTTCGCCTGTTCGATGATCAGCGACAGGTTCCAGGGATTCAGAATACCCATACCGGAACCGATCAGGGAAGCCAGCGGCATGATGGCGGCACAGCCGATATCTTCCAGCATCTTGGCCTGAACAGGATCGTCACTGCAGTAAACCATAACGTCAAAACCATCCTTGACCAGAATTTCTGCCGCTTTCAGCGTTTCAGGCATATTGGGGAAAAGGGTTTTTTCATTGCCAAGGACTTCCAGTTTGACAAGTTTGTGGCCATCCAGCAGTTCACGGGCCAGCTGGAGGGTATAAACGGCATCTTCGGCGTTGTAACATCCTGCCGTATTCGGCAGAATCGTGTATTTGCTTGGCGGGACGGCATCCAGCAAGCTCGGCGCATTCGGATCCTGACCGATATTCACACGACGGATCGCGACGGTGATGATATTGGCGCCACTGGCTTCAGTCGCTTCGCGAGTCTGGTCCAGATCACGGTATTTTCCGCTACCGACCAAAAGACGGGAACTATATGTTTTGCCTGCAATTGTAAGACCCTGATCCTGCTTGTTCATTGTTCTTCCTTTTTCCGGTTTC
>JAEXJM010000010.1 GCA_023449275.1 Pseudomonadota bacterium
GCCTGTACGTGGGTCATGTCCAGGATTCTTACTCCGGATAATGCTTTGCTACCCATATTTATCTTCCTCCAATTTTATTGGTCTGTTTTACTTCTTTTTTTCTGGCACATGCCAGTCTTCATTACAATGAAAGAGGTCACCCTCTTCCGTCGTATCCTTTATATTAATTCGTTGTTACGGCCATACGTGATTTCAACCGTGCCTTGGTTCCCGGTGACCATTCCTGCGGATCGACCCAGATATTGATGACAGCACATTTTCCCGTTTTCGCAACTGCTTCCCTGCCACGACGCAAGGCGCCGGCAATGTCTTCCGGATTATGGACTTCCTCACCATATCCGCCCATCATTTCAGCAAATTTACCATATGGCAAGTCACTTAACAAATTGCCAACATTACCCCTGTCGCCGTATTTTGCCAACTGCGCATATCGAATCTGGTTCATGGCCGAATTGTTTCCGACAACGGCAAGGTACGGCACATTGAAACGATTGGCGGTTTCCATATCGAACGCAGTCATGGAAAATGCACCGTCTCCATAGTAGCACAGGACTTCTTTTTCAGGATGAGCCAGTTTGGCCGCTATGGCAAAACCTGTCCCGACGCCAAGGCTGCCAAGAGGCCCCGGATCCATCCATTGCCCCGGGTTGTGTGGGCGGACTGCCTGCGCCGAAATCGTCACAACATCGCCACCATCCCCGACATATATCGTATCGTCATTCAGGAATTCGTTCAGTTCATAAGCGACACGGTAAGGATTGATCAACCTGTTTTCGGAATGGAACAAGGGCATCAGTTTTTCAAGCACTTTTTCTTCCGCAACGCGCAATTCACGTAACCATTGCAACCTTTGTGCACGAGCGCCTTTTTCAATGCGACCTGAAGCCGCCTGAACAAGCGCATTGAATATCGTACCGGCATGTCCCAGCAGACCCAGTTCTATATCCCGGTTTTTTCCGATTTCTGCGTAGTTCTGGTCAATCTGCACGACTTTGGCTTCCGGATTCAGCTGCTTGCCATATCCCAGACGAAAATCGAAGGGCGTGCCCACGACAAGGATCACATCTGCATTTGCCAATGCCATACTGCGGGTACGGTCATATGAGAAAGGATCATCCTTCTTCAGGATACCTCGCGCAGCCCCATTGGTATAAGCCGGAATATCGAAAGTCCTGACCAGTTCGACAGCCTCGACATGGCTGCGGCTATTCCAGACCTGGCTTCCGAAAAGTACAGCCGGTTTTTTCGCATGGATCAGCAAATCCGCAAGTTTCTCGATTTCTTCCGGTGCGCACATGACTTTGGAAGAACAACGGTAGCGGCCTGCAGCAGGAATCGTACAATTTTTGAACTCGACGTTTTTATCAAGGATATCCCGGGGTATTTCGAGATAAACCGGCCCCGGTACTTCGCCATTCGCTTCACGGCATGCCATGGAAACCATATCGGCTATACGTTCTGTCGTCCTGGCGCTACTGGCCCATTTCGTGACCGGCGCCATCAGTTTGACGTGATCGTACTCCTGAAGCGATCCCTGCAGAAACTGGGTTGTGGCTCCCTGGCCACCGATATGCAAGAGAGGCGTTTGCGAACGCAGGGCTGTCGCCAGGCCGATCACGGCATTGCAACAACCGGGCCCGGCCGTGGTGACAAGACATCCGGTTTGACCGGTTTGTCTTGCATACCCGTCTGCAGCATGTGCGGCAACCTGCTCATGACGAAAATCGATAATACGGATGCCTTCGCTGACACACCCATCGTAAATATCGACGATATTGCCGCCGGACAAGGTAAAAATGGTATCGACACCTTCGTTTCGGAGTGCTTTTGCCACCAGATGCCCACCTGATATGGTTTCCGGATTCAAGCCTTCGATTTTCAACGAATCTTCTGCTGTGGTGCCCATGTATGTTTGATGAATTATGCCGGTTGACACCTGCCAAACGACAATAACATTTTCTTGCGGAGTCAATGCCAGGGCACGGTTCACCGGTAAACTGTTTGCATCCGGAAACAAGTGCCACAGCCATTTTTCAAGCTACCGGTTATCATAGCTTCTTAAGTTAAAAACCTTGCTTGACCACAGTCAATTTTTTCCTCATCCCTCCACTTTAGAGCTTATTTCACCCACGATCAGGAATGCATCCGACTTGTCTTTTTGACGGCCTTCTCTCATGATAGGTATCCATATCCCCGATTGAATTGAAATGCCATGTCGATATTGCTTTGCACCCTGAATGCCCGCTATGCCCATACTGCGCTTGGCCTGCGCTACCTGATAGCCAACATGGGCGTACTTCAGGAAAAAACCAGACTGATGGAATTCGTGATTGGCGCAGATGTTACCGTTCTTGCCGAAAAAATCCTTTCCGGAAAACCGCTTATCGTCGGACTGTCCGTGTATATCTGGAATGTGGAAGAGACGACAAAGCTGGTTTCGCTTCTCAAAGCCGTATCTCCCGAAACGATCATCATACTGGGTGGGCCTGAAGTATCCTATGAAACTGAAACTCAACCGGTGGTACAGTTGGCGGATTACGTTATCCGTGGCTGGGGAGAAGTGACATTGCCTGCATTATGTCGTCAGATTCTGGATGGGAATCCACCCGGGCTGAAAATCCATCAGGGTATTCAACCAGCCCTTTCGGATATTGCACTGCCTTATGACTTTTATTCTGAAGAGGATATCGCCTGGCGGACGCTCTATGTTGAGGCATCACGTGGCTGTCCTTTCCGCTGTGAATTCTGCCTGTCCTCTCTTGATAAAACCGCCTGGACTTTCGATACGGATCTCTTTCTGGCTGAAATGGAAAAGTTGTATCAGCGCGGTGCAAGGAATTTCAAATTCGTTGACCGTACTTTTAATCTGAATATTAGAAGGAGCCTGCAAATCATCCATTTTTTTCTGAAGAAGCTGGAAAATGCACCATCAGACCCTGTATTTGTCCATTTCGAGCTGGTTCCCGATCATTTACCCGATGCTCTGAAAGAAGCCATTCTTCAATTTCCGGAAGGCTCACTGCAACTGGAAATCGGCGTTCAGTCTTTCAATACGAAAGTGCAGGAATTGATCAGCAGAAAACAGAACAATGAAAAATCAGAAGAAAACATCCGCTGGTTAAGGAAACACTCTCACGCTCATATGCACGCCGACCTGATCGTCGGACTGCCGGGTGAAAATATGGAAAGCTTTGCCAAAGGTTTCAACCGTCTGGTGGATATCAATCCACACGAAATACAGGTAGGCATCCTGAAGCGTCTTCGCGGGACGCCGGTATTAAGGCATATTGAACCTTACCATCTGGCATTCGAGTCTTTTGCACCCTATACCATTCTTTCCACTGCCGACATCGGATTTCATGACATGCAAAGAATGAAACGGTTTGCACGTTATTGGGATCTGATAGCCAATTCAGGCCGTTTCATCAAGACCTTACCCTTCATTCTGAAGGATTCGCCATTTGAACGTTTCATGGCTTTATCCGACTGGATCTATCTGAGAACGAATGCCATGCATGGCATTGCACTGGAAAGAATGGCCGCCCTGGTCACCGAATGGCTCTCATTAAACGGGGAAGATATGGCAACGGCACGAACGATTGTCGGAGCCGATTTCATTCCCAGATCAGAAAGAGGGAAAAAACGTGAGGAAATGGAAAACCGCTCCGGCAATACGGCATTGATCAGACAGAAACGGCGAAAAAACAACGCATGATACGATCACTGCGAGATTATTTCAGCCAACCCCGACGACGGAAATACCAGAAAGGCGCCAGCGCACTTGCCACCATCAGCACCAACGCAAACGGATACCCAAAATCCCAGGCCAATTCAGGCAGAATACGGAAGTTCATGCCGTAGATACTGGCAATCAGCGTTGGTGGGAGAAAAGCCACACTGGCAACCGAGAAAATCTTGATGATTTTGTTCTGGTTGATGTTGATGAAACCGACGGTGGCATCCATGAGGAAGTTGATTTTTTCAAACAGGAAAGAGGTATGGCCGTCGAGCGATTCAATATCCCTCAGGATCTGCCGCGCTTCCTCAAACTGATCCGAATCCAGCAAGCGCCCCCTCATCAGAAAGCTGACTGCCCGGCGAGTATCCATCATGGTACGGCGAATACGCCCATTCAAGTCTTCTTCCTTGGCAATCGTGGAGAGAGTGGATGCCGCGTCCTGATCGGTGAATTCCTCCTGCAAGACTTTGCTGCTGACTTCCTCCAGATTGCGGTAAATGCCTTCCAGTGCGTCAGCGGAATATTCCGCATCGGTGGCATAGAGATCAAGGAGCACATCCTTGTAATCGGTAATGGAACCCGGGCGCGATCTGGCCCGCATTCTGACCAGACGGAAAACGGGAAGATCTTCCGGATGCATGGAAAACAGCATGTTACGTGTCAGTATGAAAGCAACCGTAATGGTCTGTGACGGCCCCTCATCATCGTCAATGCGAAAATCCGTTCTCAAGTGCAAATCACCGTTTTCGGCTTCATAATACCGTGCAGACGCTTCGATATCCTTGACATCGTCTTCATCCGGCATCGTCACATCATAAGTGCTTTTCACCCATGAGCGTTCCTCTTCCGTAGGATCGGTCATATCGACCCAGATAGGAGCGACGTTTTCCAGATCTGCCTTGGATTCGATAGGAACCTGATTCAGGCGACCATTCTGAAGGACGAAAACATTGATCATGAGAAAAAACTTTCAGACACATTAACAGGGTTTCTGCTGGCGGAAATCAGGGATGGATCACATCACAAACAGATTTCAGTTCAATGACAAACTTTCAAATCGCGTTATTTTGACTGGTCATCAAATCATTGCCTAACTGAAAATAGCGCAAGTGTACTGATAACAGGTTTATGAGGCAAGTTACTTGCGAACAATTAATCTTTTATCTCGGTACATCAGCCGACCCCATCCTTCGCAAGATGAGTGAAGTCCGGCGCATCAGATAAGCCGAATTCCGGTGTGAATCGAAATAACGCGGCTTCGGCAACATTGCCGCCAGCTTGGCAGCCTGCCCTGGACTGAGATTGGCCGCCGATGTCCTGTAATAATGTCGTGCCGCCGCTTCAGCGCCGAATACGCCTGTACCGAACTCGACCAGATTCAGGTACAGTTCGAATATCCTCTCTTTTTCCATCCAGAATTCCAGCATATACGTAATGATGATTTCCTGAACCTTTCTCACATAACTCCGGCTACCCGAAAGGAACAGGTTTTTGGCCAATTGCTGCGTAATGGTGGAACCGCCAGCGACAATTTTTCCTTTCTTGCTGTTCTTTTCGTATGCTTTCAATAGTGCATCCCAGTCAACACCCTCATGATCAGTGAAGTTCGAATCTTCAGATGCGATGACGGCACGCTTCAAATTACGCGAAATCCGCTTGTATGGCACCCATTTATGCTGCAACTTCGCCTTGGGGTTCTTTTCCTGCAAAACGGACAATTGCTGTCTCATGAAACTGGTCGAACCGGGATTGAAATGAACCCACCAGGCAATCTGAAAGAAAAAATAAATCTGTATCGCCAGTACAAGACCCAATGGCACAAAGACGATCCAGTACCAGTATTTTCGGCAAAGCGCGATAAATTCGTTTATCTTCATCAATTATCGCCCGAAAAAAGTGAAAACCTGTCCGGTTTGCGGTTTGATGCCTCGCCATACAAAAAAAGATTCCGCCGCCTGCTCAACCAGCATGCCAAAACCATCGCGGGTTTGCGCTCCATATTGCGCGGCAAATTCCATGAAAGGTGTAGGCCTGTCGGCATAGACCATGTCCAGCGCCAGTGTTCTGCTCCCGAAAACATTTTTTGGGACAGGTGGCATTGTATTTGACAGTCCGGCAGAAGTCGCATTGATGACAATGTCGAACGGCTCGTCCAGGTCTTCATATGCAGAGGCACTCGTCTTTCCGAAAGCTGAAAATTGCTCTGCCAGATCGATTGCTTTATCCACACTTCTATTGGCGATATGGATAAGGGCAGGTTTTTGCTCCTGAAGGGGAAGCATGACACCATATGCCGCTCCGCCCGCCCCTAAAAGCAGAATCCGGCTATCTAAAAGGGAAATGCCTGCATTTGACGTAATATCCGCCACAAGTCCGGCACCATCCGTATTGTCACCATGCACTTTCCCATCTTGGAAAGAGAGGGTATTGACGGCCCCGGCCATTTTTGCCCTCTGCGTCAAAGTCATCGCCATTTCGAAAGCGTCGAATTTGAAAGGAACTGTGACATTCAGTCCTTTTCCACCTTTATCAATAAAATTTCGGACTGCATTTACGAAACCATCCAGAGGAGCCAGCAAACGTCCATATTCCATATCCTGCTGTGTCCCGGAAGCAAACAGGGCATGGATGGCAGGTGACTTGCTATGGGCGACAGGGTTTCCTATAACGGCATAATGATCAGGCATAAGAAAACATTAAAATGGATTTAAGCGAATTTGATGACATTTAAAACTGAACCAGGCAATAAACCATTATGAAGATGTCGAGACCACCTGTGATCGGATCCCCTGGTCACGCGTGAAGTTCAGACGGGTAACAATGGTCCGGACCGTTCCCCTGAAACGCCCGAAAGGTGCAGCCCGTCGCACGATATTCAGGGCAGCCGCATCCAGCGACGGATTCCCGGAAGAGCGGAGAATACTCACGCCTCCTGCTTTTTCATAAAGTGAGCCGTCATGATACACGCTAATCCGGACGGTCAGTTGTCCATATAATCGCGCTCCGTTCTTTTGCGGGAAATTTATGACGCCGATGTTTTCCACTTTTTTCTGGACTGTTTTGAAGTACAGGGCCTCGCCTGGATCCCTTGACTGAGCGGTAATGGGCTGCCCCCCGGCACTACCAAGCGCATAACCGCCTCT